>JBGSZX010000042.1:0-94482 GCA_041750195.1 Bdellovibrionota bacterium
ATAAAAGAAAGATTGCGCCCCATTTCTACAACCCATACCGAAGTAAAGTTTTTATTAGAAGAAGAACTTCTTAACGAAATTGAAGAGCTGAAAGCACTCATGTCGCATCAAATCCCTGGAGCATCCTTCAAAGATCTTGTGGCCTTTGCGGTTAAGAGAACCCTAAAAGAGCTTCGCCCTAAAGAACCTAAGATTGATGTAAAAAAATCAAAGGTTGTCTCTAAAGAAGTGGCTAGGGCCAAAAAAGTAGCTATCGCCAAAAAATCCAATAGCATTCCACTCCAAGATCAACTACCGGCGTCGGTAGTGAAGTTGAAAGCTAAGAATTCTAGATATATTTCTGCTGAAATTAAACGACAGGTGTGGAAAAGAGACCAAGGGCAATGCAGTTTTGTCTGCGAGGGGAGGCGATGCACGGCCAAACATTTTTTGGAGTTTGATCATATAAAACCCTACGGCTTAGGAGGAGCGGCTACTGAAGAAAATCTTCGGCTCCGCTGTAGGGTGCACAATCAATTGGCTGCGGTTACGACGTATGGAGCAAAGAAAATTGCGCACTTTGTTCCGAGAATGCGCTAAGCGTTTGTGCTGAGCGATTGTTGGGGAGCAACTTATCTATATTTTCTCTGAATTTTCTCTGAATTTTCTCTGAATTTTTGGAGTGCTACTTTTCTGCATACTGAAGACCGTCTACCGTACGCGGCATACCGTCTAAAAATGGTACCTGAGGGCAGAGTCGAACTGCCGACCTGTGGGTTATGAATCCACCGCTCTCACCAACTGAGCTACCCAGGCGCACTTAATTACCGCCCCGTGCTATCAAAATGTGGTTCAATGGGCAAGTGCCAAGCTTTGTAATATAACTATAGATGTCTGGGGAGGACGAATATGAAGCTATTAACTGGAGCCATCATAATTATTTCAATGGGGCTTGCGCCATCTTCATTGGGGCTTGCGCCATCGGCTGTCATGGCTGGCAACAAAAAGGGCAACGCGCCGCAAAAATATCAGGGAGTCGTGAATGGTTTCGGGGAGTTACGCAACGATGATGTTTTGGATTTGGCCATTGTTTTTCCTTCGCTAACTCAAGAGCAGATTTTGAGTTTTGATTTCACCTCGCTCTTGGCTCCGAATGAAAAAATGTCGGCCGGCCCGATTGATACCGATGTTCCCGGGAACACCTACGTGCCTCGCCAAAGAGAAAGTTATGGCTGGTTTCCTCTGACCATCGTTAAAGATCGATTTTCGGTCATGCTCCCGGCCAATTCTCAGCAGGAATTGTTTAGCATGTCTTTTCAGGCGCCCTTCAATGAAACTGTCGGAAAAGCGCGAGCTAAAGCTCCAAAAAATGAAATAATAAAATTAGCATCGTTTGAAAACTTTGGCTTTGAAAGCGCAAGAGATTGGTCTCGGGTTGCTCAACCCTTCCAAACAAACTTGGGATTTTCTCGTCCTAATACATCACGAATATCTTGGTCGAGGTCCCGACTTCAGGATCGTGCCTCTGATTTGATTCTTCAACTTGAAGAAACACCGCTCGGTAGATGGGTGATGTCGGATATGGATTTGGATCCTCGTAACAGCTCCGCTCTTCGCTCAACAAGGTGGAGCGGAAGCAAAAAGCTTTTAGTTGGACGTGCGACATTCAATGAGGACGATAAGTTTTTGTCGTTACTGGCTTGGGTTCCTAATCTTCGATCAAGTTTAAATCTTTCGGGTTTGCCTGAAGCCTTGGAAGGCATTGATTTGGCGGGTAGCAGCCGAGTGGTTTGGAATCCCAGTGATAAAAAAGGATTTGTGACTTTGTATGTCGAACGCACAGCTCAGGTATCGAAAAATATTTTCCAAAATTTTAGCGAAGTGTTTTTTAATTTTCCAAATTTTGGAGAGATTTTTAAAAACAAATCTGAGTCCCAAACCTTTATTCAAAATTGGGTCCCCGTTGAGGCCGGAAAAATTGCTCTTGATAGGCCGTTGGGTGAAAAAGACTCGGTGGCTTTGATATTTATGGGCGGTGCCGAAATGAACACGCCTGATTTGAAAAATGCTGAAGAGCTACAAGTTTTTGATTTAAGGAGATGAGTTTGCGTTCTTTATTCCTAATTTGTTTAATTGTTTCTGGTCTTGGAGGATGCGTATCAGCGAAGGCACCTCCACGACCGCTCGATCTTCCGTTTTCAAGAATCTTTGTTGCGAGTTATGACGATGTTTGGAACGCGACGGTCAATGTTCTGGAAACCTATACTATCATTGAGGCCAGTCGTGAATCTGGAGTTTTGAAAACCGATTTTTCTCCTGAATGGTACAGCCCCGCCCTTTATGAGGATCCGGATAATTTGGATCGCTTAGATCAGGTACGTTATAGATTGAGTATTAAGTTGTCTAAGGGATTAGTCTCACAGAATGGTAAGGCGGCTGTTCGGGTTCAAGTAGTAAAAAATCTTGAGGAATACGGAAATTTGGTAACCGACTGGCAGGCCATTCCAACCGATCATGCCGAGGAATCTGTTATTCTCTATAGAATTGGACAGCGTTTGCGAATTTTAAAAGCCGTAAAACTTGAGAGAAGCAAAAAAGGCGCCGAATAGTTAGTAATGAATGCGAAGATTTTAGCTTTGATTCTTTGCCTGAGTCTGACTCAGTGTGCATCGGGAGCGAGGGCTCCTTCCTCTGCGGCTTCATCCGTTTTATCAAGTTGCGTAGATGTAGCAATTCGCATGTTTGCGGCACAGGACCCCTATCTGGGGGAAATGACAGTTGCAAAAAAGCACATCAGAGAAAGTTTCAAAAGCCTCGACAAAGACTATGAGGATGTAACACTTCTAGATAACCATCTCTTTTTTTTGTTGAGTAAAAACTTTAAAAAAGAAGAAATAGAAGAGTTAATCTCTATCAACGGTCGCGCTGTTAATCCAAGGGAACTCCAAAACAGACTTGAGTTTTTGGGATTAAGTTTGGAGCATTATCCTTCCAATTTTCAGAGTTTGTTTTTGTCTGAATATAAAAGGCAGTGGGAATTTAAAAAATCGTCACCTAGGCATATCCGAGAAACTTTTCTCAAAAAGTTTAAAGAGGCTCAAACTCTCGAGCTGAGCGAGTTGGAGTCTCTTACTAAAGATCTTGAACTGCGAAAAGAGCGGGCTTGGCTCCGAAAAACACTAGAAGATCCTCAACTTTTTCGATCAAAAATTGAGGGCAAATTTTTAGTATTTGCTGATGGAGCTAAATTAGAAATCAGAGAACATAAAAAAAATGGAGTGCTCGTAGTCCTGGTTCCTGTCGAGCAGGTGATTCCGTCTCAGGGAAGAATTTGGCAGGACAAAGTTTTGGAGTACATGGGCAATAAGAAGCTTTCTAAGATGGTATTTGAGGGAGATTTTTATCCCGATGGCAGGGTGCAAATTTTGGATCAGCATCACAGAATTTCGGCTTATGCTCAAAAGGTTTCTAATTTGGTACCGTTTAAGATAGGTGCCTCAGTTGATTCCTTAGGAGACGCCTCTGGAGAGTTTTATTATCAAACTTCTTCCTATATGAAGGCTGTTGCTTTTAATCAAGGCTCCTCTTTATCGGAGCCCAATGAATTTTGGGAATTTTCTAAAAAAGTGCGCAGCATTGAATCAAAAAACCTAAGCAAAAGCCAGAGGGAGCAGGAGCTCAGGGCTGTTCAGAGGGATTATTATAGCAAAAGACTCGGTTTGAGGCCTGTTCAATAATCGGATTTTCTTTTAACATGCAGCTATGAAATCGGCCGCAAGTTTTTGTCTCAAGTCGCCTGTGGCTCTCATTGGGCTTGGAGTTTCAAATGAATCTGTGAAAAGGTTTGGACTCTCCCAGGGGCTGTCGGAAAATGATTTCATTGTCTTTGAAGATTCTCAGGGAGAAAAAGGGCAAGCTAAGGTCGCTCAAGCGGCAAGCTATGTTGTTTCACCGGGGTATCCTCTCAATCGAGAATGGCTGACAAAGCTTCCAAATTTTATTGAACGAAAAACTAGCGAATTAGCGATAGCTTTTGACTTGTTAAAGCAAAGAAAAAGCGCTGAGAAAAATAAGACTGAGCAGGTTATTGGCGTCACAGGATCGCTTGGAAAAAGTACCACGGTTACCTTGTTGCATCGCGGACTTTTGGCATCCGGAAAGAAATCTGTTCTTTGTGGCAATATTGGTGCCCCGCTACTCGATTATGTGATGGCATCCTCTAAAGATACCAGCTTGCTGGCCGACTACATTGTCTTAGAGCTTTCCAGTTACCAGCTAGAAAACTGTGGAAATCTTGACTTAGACGTTTCTTGCATTAGCAACTTGTCTCCCAATCATTTGTCTCGCTATCCATCTTTGGATGCGTATTATCGGCAAAAACTTGAGATCATCGAAAGAACAAAAACCGCAGTATTTTTAAACACACAAAGTCCTGAATTAGTGCGTGTCTTAAAAGGTCGGAGCGATTCAAGATTTAAATGGTACGATTCTGATCGCTCGAAAGTATTTGCCAAAATTGATTTTTCAAATAAGGCCTTAGTCGGACAACACAACGAACAAAATTTAGAAGCAGCGGCGCAAATTCTTCAATCAACGGGTGCTTGGTCGGAAAAGTCTCGCAAGGAAATGCTGGCCTTTAGGGGACTGCCTCATCGCTTAGAAAAAGTCACCTTATCGGCCCGCGGGCCCACCGTTGTGAATGATAGCAAATCTACAAGCATCGATGGCGTAAAAATTGCGCTCGATTGTGTGGAGAGCGAAAGATCTTCAAGCGGCAAGTTGCTTTTGCTTTTAGGGGGCCAAGACAAGGAATTGCCTTGGAAAAGTCTCAGCCAGTTACCGCCAAATTCAGAAGTAATTTTTTTTGGTGAGGTGGGCGAAAAGGCAAAGTGCTTGACTGGGCTGCCCGGGAAAGTGTTTGGGTCTCTAGCGGAGACGTTGAAAAGTTTGGTGCCGTCAAATTATTCCTCTGATGACTGGATATTGTTAAGTCCAGGTGGAACAAGTTTTGATGAGTTTAAAAATTTTGAAGAACGCGGCACTTATTTTGAAAAAAGGATTCAAGAGATATGGAATTGATGGATTTAGATAAACTCGAAGGATTGGTCTTTGATTTTTGCAAGAAGGCTAAGGGATTCAGCTCTGACTCAAGAACTTGTGATGACTCCAAAATATTTGTCGCTCTAGTCGGTCTTAATGGAGATGGACATGATTACGTTGAAGATCTTGTTCAAAACAAAAATTGTCAGGGCGCCATTGTGTCGGCAACTCATGAAGCTCAATTGAGCGCTGAAACTCTTAAGAATTGTTTGGTTGTTCCAGACACACATCAAGCGCATAGACTTACGGCAAAATATTTTAGAGGATGTTTCACGGCGCCTGTCGTGGCTATTGGGGGCAGTGCGGGAAAAACAAGCACCAAAGAATTTCTAAAAACGCTTTGTGAGGATTCATATCACTGTCTTGTAACGGTGGGTTCACAAAATGGAGATCAGGGAATCCCCAAAACCTTGGAAGGACTCAATGATAGCGTTGAGTTGGCTATCATCGAAGTAGGAATAGACGCGCCCGGAGACATGTACCGCCATATGAATATTGTAAAACCTTCGGTTGGGGTCCTAACGTCGATTGGAGAAGAGCACTTACAATTTCTACACAACGTGGAAACTGTCTATAAAGAAGAAAGTCAGTTGTTTGATAAAACCATAGAACATAACGGAGTGTGCTTTGCTCCAGCCTCCGATAAGTATTTATCCGGGTACAAGTCAGAAAAACTAAGATTCGTAGCAAATGATTTGTCCGATTTCGAAGGGCTCGTTGATAAAAATAGTTTTCCGGTCATTGCTCTTCAGAATCTATCTTTGGCAATAGCTGTGGCTAGACATTTAGGCGTCCCTGATGACGCTATAAAAAAAGCCTTGGCAAAAATAAAGCCTGCTGCTGGTAGGGGAAGATTGCTTTCGCCTAATTCTTCACAGACTTTGATATTGGATCATTACAACTCCAATCCCGCTTCTTTGAGGGCGGCCTTTGTGACGGTGAGAGAGCAATTAAAAAGCAAAACAGTTCCTTTGTATTTAATTCTGGGAGATATGCTTGAGCTGGGACCCGACTCTCAAAAATTTCATAAAGAGTTGTTGGATGAGGCCATCAAACTTAGGCCAGAAGAAATGGTGCTGGTGGGCCCTGAATTTTCTGAGGCCTCTAGGTATCTGTCAAATGATTCAATCAATGCTTTTGATTCGCATCAATCAGCACGAAGCCACGTTGAATCCATGACCAACTGGCCGGGATTATTTTTATTCAAAGGCAGTCGAGGGATGAAACTCGAGAACTTGATCACTATGTTTGAAGTTTCTGATACAGATTTGGTTTAGGAAAGCTGGGAACCGCGCGTTCTTCAAAAACAAACTGTGCTCTCACGTTTTGTTTTCTTTGGCTAAAATCTCTAATGTACCGTCCGTCAGGCAAACATTCTCGGGCCTTCATGTTATCCGCACTGTAAACATCCCAGTAAGTTTCTCTAAGGTATTTTGCAATTTTTGGATCAACAATTGGAACGGCAAGTTCTACTCTTCTGTATAGATTACGCGGCATCCAATCTGCGGATGATATCCATACCTTAGGCTTTCCGGCATTGCAAAAAATGAAAACTCGGCTGTGCTCGAGATATTTATCTATGATGGAACGAACTCGAATGTTGTCGGATAATCCGGGAACGCCTGGCCGTAGACAGCACATTCCGCGTATCAGCAAATCAATTTTAACACCTGCTTGGCTTGCGGCGTACAAAGCTTCAATGATTGTTTTTTCAACAAGGCCATTCATTTTTGCACGAATATAGGCTTGCCTACCTTCTTTTGCATTTTTGGTCTCGCCCTCAATCCAGGAAATAATAGTTTTTTGGAGCATGGCAGGAGCCACAACCCAGCTTTTAAAATGTTTTCCAAAGTCGAGGTCGGTTAAATGCGAATAGTCATCTTTTGCATCCATTTCTTCGCAAAGTTCGAAAAGTTTTTTGGCATCGTGCCAGTATTCTTTTTTGGAAGATATCACACCAAGGTCGGTGTAGATTTTTGCTGTGATCGGATGATAGTTTCCGGTCCCCACATGAACATAGTGACGTTTGGGGTCACTAGATCTTTTTCCTTTTCGTTCAATGTAAGTCATTTTAGCGTGTATTTTGTATTCAGAAGTACCATAAATAACTTTGGCTCCGGCTTTTTCGAGCGCACGAGCCCACTTTAAATTATTTTTTTCATCAAAACGCGCTTTGACTTCAACGAGGGCAACGACGTTCTTTCCGTTCTTTGCGGCCTGTCTGAGGGCTTCAAGCGCGGCGCTGTCTTTGGAGCTTCTGTAGAGAGTCTGACAGATTTTTGTGACCTTAGGATCGTTGGCCGCAAATTGAAGCATTTCAACAATGGGATCGTAGCTCGAAAACGGATGATGAAGAAGCTGATCGTGTTCTTCAATCTTTTCAAAAAAACGTCTCCCGCTTAACCCGGCACGAAGAGAGGCGGGACGGCGTGGTGCCGAAAATTTAAAACGATATTGGGCTGATGATCGAATCTCCGAAAGTGGCATAAGGCTTTTTAGATCTAGCGGAAGGTCTATTTGATAGACGGCATCGTTATGAATTTTTAATTTTTCCTGAAGCCATTTGACCCCGCTGGACATAGAGGCGGCATCAACTTCGAGACGAACTATTTCGCCTTTGTTTCTGTCTTCAAGGCCTAGCTCGAAGGCGGCTAATGAGTCATCTTGGTCGTCAGAAAGTTCAATTTCGGCGTCTCTAGAAATTTTAAAGGCAAAAATTTCGAGCACCGGATCTTTTGCAAACAATGTGTTCTGGTAGGCAATGATGAGATGGTCCAAAAGGCAGATGTGTTTTTCTTTATGTATAAAAAATCTTGGCATGCCTTCTGGAACTTCGATCAATGAGTAATGATCGAGGTGTTTGGCTAAAAAAAGAATGCTACCGCCTTTTAAAAGTGGAAGCTCGTCAGTTTCTTTTATGGTAATGGGCTTGAGAAAGGGTAAGACTTTGTTCTCAAAAATTTTTCGGCTGTGTGCGGTTTGTTTTTGTTCTATGTAAATGCCAGATCTCGCAAGCTCTAAGCAAATTTGTTCCCAAATTTGAGCTTGTCTAAATTTTTGTTCCATCGCTCGCAATCGAATGTTAGCTAGCAAGTCGGGAACAAAAAAGTCATCTCGCCAGAGGTGATTGCTAGTTTTTTTGTGAGATTTCACAAGGCGATTGAGGGCAGCGACTCTTACCCTAAAAAATTCTTCAAGATTCGAGGAAAGAATGGCTAGATATTTTATACGTTCAAGCAAAGGGGTTGTGGTGTCAGCAGCTTCTTCTAAAACTCTGTCATTAAATGAAAGCCAGCTAAGCTCTCTAGAAAAGTATCGTGTTTGTTGCTGATCGGTAAGACGAGGCATATTTTTTATCCAATGTTGGCGTCAATGTCGCAGGAAAGGTTGTTTTCTAGACAATACATGTACATATCAAGGGCGATAAGTTCGGGAACTCCAGATAACACTTTCCTCTTAATTTGTTTCTCTAAATTCTCTCTGGTCTGCTTATAGTGTTCCTTGAGCCAGGGATGGGATGCCAACTGTTCGTCGGCGCAGTCTAGTAATCCCGCTAACTGTTGATCCGATAAGTTAGACTTAATTTTTAAATCAAACCTTGTGCCTAGTAAGTAGCCCAACGAAGCCAATTGAATTTTGTGGGCAACATCTTGTGCCTGGACGGCAATGGGAGGACTTTGATTCGCAGAAGATTTATTGCCAGCTGTTTTGATGGCAGCGCGAGTCTCGGTTTTTACGGGTGGAGAATGTTGATCGCTTTGCCCGGGAATCTCTGAATCTTGCAATTCAAAAGGATCGTAGGGCATCTCGTCAGGCAGGTTCTCGGGGGGAGTCATGTGGAGAGCAGAGGCCGGGGCAATGGATTCATCAAAAATTGGAAGATCATATTCTGGAGGCTCTTCTTCCTCGATGGATATTTTATGGGCATCGTCATATTCGCTCATGGCCATCGGTGCGGCACTGTAATCGGGTTCATCGTTATCGATGGGTGAAGTGAAGGCTTGTTCGTCGGGAATTAAAATAGAATATCCACAAGAACACTGCAGCTCAAAGGCTCCAGGATAATCATCGCTTTGGTGCGTGTTTCCACATGAAGGACATTTAAGTTCCATGGCTCTATTATAAGCGTCAAAAGACAAATGCCAACGCCATGTGAATGGCATGTGTGTCGCGCTGATACAATCCTAGGCTGGAGTGCTCCATTTTATGAATGTGGTAGCTATAGCCAAGGGCGACTAGAAGATTTGCCTTGGTCACGTCAAAAAGATCGAATTCATATTGAGCCCTAACGCCGTAGCCGTACGGTGTTTTGAATCCAAAAGTTCTATAGCTAGCGAGCAAATAGTTTCCCACTGCGTCGATGCTGAGGCCAAGCCAGCTAAGGCCCACCAGTGCTCGAGCATTGATGTAGCGCATTCCAACGTCATTTCCGATTAAATTTGATTTGGCAGAATCGAGGGCCAGGCCGGCTCCTAATCGAAAAGCAGGGGATTTTAAGAAATGGCGCCTCTCGGGGGAACTTGGCATATCAAAGTACCGCTTGTGAATCAATTCAGACTGAAATCCATAGGTTATTGTGTGATCTTGAACAACTTCTGCGCCGCTTTCGGTGCGAAATTTATTGATACCTATGCTTTGTCCAACACTGAGCTGATACCGCATGGACGTGCGAAGTTCTGATTTGTCGTGAGACCTTAAATATGGTTTCGAAAATTCAAATTCTTCAATTCTTGATTGTATAGAGTCGAGGCCAACAGGGTTTTTCTGCACTTGCCCGTCGCTCAAGAGATACAGGGTTCCGGGAAGCAATTTTGCCCCTCCAATTTTTGCACTTCCATTAAGGACATAAACCTCTGCAAATTCTTGAGACATGGGTAGGCGAACATAAACGGTGGCGTCGTTTGGTGATATTTCATTCCCAGCAAAAAATATATCTTCATCGCCATCAACGTTTACCAGTAGAAATTCGCCATATCTTAGAGTGGCCGTATTTTTTGAAAAATCGAAAGTTGCGGGACCTTTCGCCTCAATCAAACTTTCGCTTTTGAATTGTAACTGTACTCGTGATCCTTGGGGTAGATTGAGGTTTCTAAACGATTCGCTGTTTTCTCCGCGGGCCACAGGAATGCTTCCCAGACTTCGCTCCGATATCACCTGGCCGCTCACTTGCAAAACTATTGCTGCGCGAACGGATGCTGAGCTAAGCGCAAGGCTTAGTAAGATGACGTAGCTACTGCAAAACTTCATGATACATCCACTATAAGTTAAGATTTGTTCGAAGTTGAGTCACAATTTGAAAAGATTCTCGAAGTCCAAAACCTTTGAAGGCTCCCAAGCTCAGACGATAGTTGACGTAATGCAGGGCGGATCCTCCAAAATCAAGCTCAAAACCAGCAGATGATGCATATTGGTGCCCGACGCGAAAATTGGGACTAAAGAAAGATGACCAGGTTATGCTTTCACCAATGATTCTTAAGTCCAGAGATCTTACGCGTAGGCGATTCCAGGAGAGGGCGCTTTCTTGTTTGCTTAACGATACGATCCATTCCGTAGTAAATCTAAGTAAGTCTTCTGCTGCGAAGTTGGACACTGGAAAGCCTCGGTTTAGGTAGTAACTGCTTGCGGCTGGAGTAAAGGGGGAGAGTCCTCCCCAAACAAAATAACTCGAGGGAAAATTGCTGATGTCGGTGGCGGCTCCTTCAACTCCTATGAGGAAACGCGAATTCTTGCTAGTCTTTAAGAGGGCAAATGCCGAACCGTTCAACTCGGGAGCCCTCAACCAGCGCAATTCTGATGAGACATACAAATAAGGAATTTGTTGAGAGAGTGGTGCGGTGCTGTCATACGGGTGCACTGCTCCATAGCTTCCAATCTTTAAGCGAAAAGATGGAATCCAATCTGTGGTTTCGGAATAATCTCCTATGGCTCCATCATATTGGTACTGAACTCCCAATGAAAGAGAGCCACTCCACTTGGCTTCAAGGGTAAAAGGCCACGAATGACTATATTGAGCCAAAACATTTTCCTGAACGGAGGCGTTTCCAAATCCTAAATAGCTAATGTCCTTTGGATTGTATTCGGCATAGAGCGAAGGGTGTCCCCATCGTTTAGATATTGGAGGACTCCATTGCAATAGCGTGGTCGCAAGGGGGCGTTTTGTATTGGAGTTGTAGCCAAGAAGAGTTGCTCCCGACCATTTTTCTGTAATATCTGAGTAGAATGTTTGGCCAACAAAGACAAAAGCATTGTTTGATGAGGCTAGACTCGGAATCCAAAACTTCGGCCAAATTGTTGAGGACGCAGAGTATTTTTTTGCCTCATCCACTTCGACAGGGTTTTCGACAGTTGCTCGAACTGCGGAGTTGTCTGCAGAGTTTGTGTCTTGGGGCGTCCATCGAATCGAAGTAAAATCATTTTGTTTTTTAATGTCTGCAATAGACACTTGCCTGATTTCATCGTGGTCCCAAAGTGATTCTTTGTAAAACACAAACTTTTCATCGCGACTGAGTAGGGCCGCGCTTCCTTGCGTTCGAATGGGCAGTTTGTACCCACGAGCTTGGTTGGCATTTTCAAAATCTAAGAGCAAGGGACCCCAATATTTGGATTGCTGAAGAGTAACTATTGCATAACGGCTGTTGTCGCGGCGATGGAATTTATAAAAGACGTCGAGGCGATTTGAGGGCACTGATTGTAAAGTTAAGCCACTCTCATTTATGAGGCCTTCTTGCAAATTCTTTTCATCAAGGTGCTTTGTGACATTCCAGTGTGAAAGATTTCCGGTGGGCATCGCTAAACGCTGGAAGGCGTTGTTAGATTTGCTTAGCAACTGTGTCTCTTTAACTTTACAGCCCGAGTCTCTTTGTGCGCCCTTTAGCTCCATGTATCCATCGGAGCTTTCTGTTATCCATAGCAAGTTGTCGTTTTCCAGGTGAACTTCGCGAAGTTTTTCACCTAGATCAAAAATACAAACATCGTCTGTGGAGCGATCTTTGTCGGATAGGAAAATTAATTTTCTGCGCACCGGGCTTGTTGCGTTGGAGAAAACGTGTTCGAACCAATGTTCGGGGGCCTCGACCAAAACAATCCAAAAATTCTCCTCAGCTTTGTAGGCCTGAATGGGTCTCCATAGTTTGAAGCGCCATTGCAGCTGTGAGCTGATGACATCGGCTTCTTCCGAATAATTGAGAACGCTGCGACTCTCCCGACTTTCTTCGAAATATTGGTAGTCGATCCAGGTGAAGCCCACTCCTGAAGGGAAGGGGCCCAACAAATCTGAGCCGGATCGGAGCATTTTTGATTCTCTTGCTGAATCGACGGGCGTCGCAGCCCATTCTTTTTGGAGGTCTTCAAGTGTTTGGTCTAAATCTACTCCTAAGGCTTTCCAGGTTTTTCGAAAGGATAGGCCCAAACTCGATGAGGATTTTTGAACAAAGGCCGCGAGTCCACCTGCTTTTTCAACCAACTTATTTATAAGCGCATATCCAAAGCTATAGGGAATTTCGCCTGGACGCACTCGCTTGAGTGTGCGGTTGAGGGCTACATCTCCGTCGAGGCTTGCGGATTTAAGTGGGTGAATGCCGGTTTCTTTAAACTTCAGAGCATATTTTTTTTTGCTAATTTCTATCCAGCCAGATCTCGGCCTGGCCCCAAGTGTTTCTTCTGTCCAAACTGCGAGGCCTTCGTGTATCCAGCGAGGCCAGGTTCCATTTGGCCGAGATGCATTGCCGAGTAGCCATGAGGAAATCCTAAAAATGCCTCGACGAGGCTGTAACGAGAGTAGGTGAGCCCATTCGTGGGTTAGAGTCTCTAGGAGGTAATCATCATAAATGCCAACATTTGAGTCTATAAATGGAGGCGCAATGTAAATGACAATGCGATCTCTGGGAATCACAGTTGTAATTCCGTTGTGACTGAGGGGGGAGGGATCAAAATAAATTTCAGCATCGTCTTGCAGTTGAAGCCCTGTTCTTCTCTCTGCGATCAAAAGTGAGTCTGCGGTATGTTGAGCGAGGTAGTGGGATTCTCCCGTCAGGCTTTCTGGAAACACGATTCGAACGGCTTTGTCGCGGTGTTTAATTTTAAGCGTGATATTCGAAGAATTTGCGCGCAGAGTCGTGCACGAAAAAAAGAGTGAGGCGATGATCAGTACGTAGGGGCGCATTTCTGCTAAATTACCCTGAAGGAAAGTTATAAGAAATAGCTCTGCTTAATTTGTCGAGGAAACTTATCCGAGCAAAGGCATCAAAGAGCTAAATTTTAGGAGGCATATTCAACATGAAGCGAATCAATCAACTAGGGGTACTTGCATTGCTGGCCTTAACAATCAGTCTTGGAGCTTGTTCAAAAAAGAACGCTGGAGCTGACGGAGACGTGGCGGCTGCGGACGAAAGCATGAATGTAACCGATCTTGGCGCGGGTTCTACCGTTCCAGAAATGCCTGCAATTTATTTTGCTTACGATTCTTTTAACCTCGATGGAGTTGCTGAATCAACTTTGATGGGACACGCAGCTTGGCTTAAAAATAATGCTAATCTAAATGTTCAGGTTGAAGGTCATTGTGACGAGCGTGGAACAACTGAATACAACTTAGCTTTGGGAGAGCGTCGTGCAGCAAGTGTGCGTGATTTTCTTGTTCGCCAAGGTGTAGACGGTGGCCGTCTATCAACTATTAGCTACGGTGAAGAACGCCCAGCTGTTGGTGGTGGAGAGAACGAAGCTACTTGGTCTCGAAATCGTCGAGCTGAATTTGTTATTGCTAACTAATTTAGCGGATTCTAGTATAGTAGATTCAGTGAGGACCCAGTGCTTATAGGCACCGAAACATTCAATAATATAAGAGGCCTGTTTCTAGTTTTATTACTAGGAACAGGCCTTGTTGCATGTTCTACTTCCCGAGGAAAGCCAACTCGCATGATGATTTATGCCAGTGCTGCAATGAAAGCTGCTCAGAAGGCAGGGGCAGAACGCAAAGATCCTGATTCGTTTCGCAAGGCCGAAAGTGCGTTGTGGGCAGCTAAGAGCAAATATCAACAAAAGCGATGGAGTGAGGCGGCAAAGCAAGCTGCATTGGCTAGGCGATATGCTGAACTTTCGGAAATGAATGCCGAGGTAAGAACGGCAACAAGCGGAGGAGATTTTTACTAATGAAGTTTCTAATGAAGTACGGATTTCTGATCCTGCTAGTTTTAACCTCGTGTAAGACCTCTCGTGATATTAAGGATGATAGGCCTACGTCAAGCGCGTTGGATTCATCAGGAATCAAAACTTTAGATGCTCCTCCCGCATCAGAGCTCGGTGGAGGCACGCCCGCTCAAAGGGCTTCGGTCGAAGAATTGCAAATGAAGCTTGCCGTTTCGCACGGTGAAGTTGAGAATTTGCGCTATCAGCTTCAGCAGCAAAGTCTTAAAGAACAAGAATCTTTAAAAGATATCAAAGCAGAAAACGAGAGACTCAAAGAGGCGTTGAATACGCTTCAAAGTCGAGCGGCAGTCCCGGCCGTCGCATCCCCAACAGCTAGTTCTGGGGGAAATGTTGTGGATTCATTGTGGGCACAGGGAATTTCTCTGATAAAGCAAGGAAAAGATGGCGCGGCATTAGTGGCGATGACGACCATATTGGATTCATATCCCAAATCAAATCATGTTTGGGGCGCAACTTTAACCTCAGGAATGATTCAATATCGAATGAAGAAGTTTAAGGGCGCGGCCTTACGTTTTAATGAGGCGATTGACCTTTCGGCTAAAAGAAGTCGAGGTGTTTCCCTGCCTTGGTACTTTCAGGGATTAACTTTTTACCAGCTTGGAAAAAAAGAAGATGCTGAACTTTTTTGGGACGAGTTAAATCGGAAATATCCAGGAAGCCTTGTGAATAAAAAACTACAGGCTCTCAAGAAGCGTGGAAAATTTAAATTGCCCGACGATCCCTTTGAAGACATTCCCACATGGGAAGCTTTTGTGGACTGATCCTCTACTGTAAGAAAAGCCATAGATTCAAGACAGTGAAAGTGATAGGCCGTTCCCATGGAAGCTAAAACGCCATGCGTTCTCGCCTTTGAAAGCAGCTGTGACGAAAATTCCATTGCAGTCGTTTCAAGTTCTGGCGAAGTTCTATTCCAAAATCTCAGTTCTCAAATTGAAATTCATAAGAAATTTGGTGGAGTTGTGCCTGAGGTGGCATCACGATTGCACTCAGATGCTATGGGCGGGCTTCTTGAGGAGGCCATGGAATTTATAACTCAAAATAGCTCAGTTTTTTATGTCGAAAAAGTCGCTGCAACCATGGGACCCGGGTTGATGGGGCCTCTTCTTGTTGGCTCAAGTTGCGCCCAAGGCGTTGCTTTTTCGATGAACACTAAACTTGAGGGTGTTCATCATTTAAGAGGTCATTTGGCATCCGTTCTTCTAGATCCCAAAGTTGGCGGTAAAACCCTGATGGAAAAGGCAAGTCATGTTTTTCCAGCTTGGGTTGTTCTGGTTTCGGGTGGCCACACCCAAATTTTATACTGTGATGAAAAATTAAATGCAGAAATTCTAGCTTCAACGGCCGACGATGCCGCAGGCGAATGCTTTGATAAAAGTGCAAAATTGATGGGGCTTCCATATCCGGGAGGTCCTTTGATCGAAAAACAAGCCCAACTTGTAGCAAGTTTGGATAAGCAGGAAAATTCAAGCCGCAGTTTAGAACGTGCAAAAGAACTATCGTTGCAACTTCCAAGGCCGAAGGCGCAATCTGGTTTTTCATTTTCTGGTTTAAAAACAGCGATTCGTTTGAAACTCGAAGCTCAACCTGAGCTAAGGACAGATCCTTGCTTCGCATGGGCTGTTCAAGATGCCATTTGTGGAAGTTTGCTGGGCGGCTTAAAGCGTACTTATAAAAAACATGCGCGGCAAAAGCTCTCAAAAAAAATGGTCTTCTGTGGGGGCGTTTCGGCCAATGTTTACTTGAGAGACAAGCTTTATTCTTGGGCCCATTCTGGAGATATAGAATTATTTTTACCACCCTTAAAATATTGTACCGACAATGCCGCCATGATTGGAGCCGCAGCCTGGGTTCAGGATTCTGATTTAGTCCTCAACCAATGCAGTGCTCGATTGCCTCTTTCACCATCAGAATTTGTAAAAGGTAAACAGAAGAAGGCCTCAAGATGAGCTCGCCATCGGCAGATAAGCAATTTGGTCAGCATTTTTTGATCAACCAAGGAGTCATTGATCGCATTGTCCGATCGGTCGCGACGTTGAACAGAGACTCCGGTGGGACGCTCATCGAAATTGGCCCTGGTCCTGGCGCTTTGACCAAAGAACTTTTAGCTCTCGAGTGGCCGCTAATCGCGATTGAACTTGATCCTCGAATGGTTGAATTCTTAGAACATGAACACGCTTCTAAGATTTCGCAAGGAAAGCTAAAGATCATTTCTCAAGATGCGTTAGCTGTTGATTGGAATCGGGATGACTTTGAAAACGCTTACTCTATTTGTGGAAATCTTCCCTATAACGTGGGAACCGCTATTATTTTTTCCTTGTTAGAGAAAAATCAAAAGGCCAACGGATTTTGTTTTATGCTTCAAAAAGAAGTGGTGCAGAGGTTTATGGCCAAACCTCGTTGCAAAGATTATGGGGTCCCGAGCATTATGCTTCAACTGCTTTGCGACATCGGGGAACATTTCTGGGTTCAGCCGGGCAGTTTTAATCCTCCGCCGAAAGTTCAAAGCGGTGTGTTTAGCTTTTGTCGAAAAGCAAAACTTATAAATGAACGACTGAATCCTTTTCACCCACAAAGTGAATATTTTGAATTTAACAAGTTTGTAAAACGCGCCTTTCAGAGTAGGCGGAAAATGCTAAGAAAAGTCTTTCCAGATTTAAAAGAAAGTCCACGGGGAACACAGAGGCCCGAGGAGCTTAGTCCTGAGGAATGGTGGGAGCTATGGGAACTGATCAAATGAAAGGTAAGGTTAGATGAAAAAGAATGGCTGGGAAATATTTCTCCTGCTTCTTGTAACATTTCTTTCTAAAAATTTATCGGCAACAATTTTATCTGACATGCATCTGGGACTCATGCGCCCGGCCCTGCAAGATAGCATTTTTGACGATGAATCAGAAGATCCCTATCGGATCTTAGGTAATCCCGCATGGGCTCCAAGAAAATCAACTGTAGCGGTAAGTTCATCATTGGTCGGCGCTCAGATGAACTCTTTAGTCCCTAAAGAAGATAATAGTTACTTACTTTCCTTTATGTATCAGGAAAGAAAAGGACAGTGGGGGTTCGGTGCTTTTTCAGTATTGCCCACCAGTACTCAGCCTATTTTAGATACAGGCAGCGAATTACAAAAGTCGTCGCCTTGGATGAATATGACCAGGCAAATTTCCTATGCTGCCAATGTTTCAAGACATGGCGAAAAATGGAGTGTGGGATTGTTATTGCCCGTATATTTTAATGCCACTGCGGAAGCTCAAACCAATCTAGCCACTGCCAATGTGGATGCTCGAGCGCGATTGTATTTAAAGCCAAAATTAAGCTATGGGGTGGGGGCACTTTACCGGCTTGATGACGGTGACTCTGTTTCTCTATCCTATAAGGAGCAGGCTACAGCAAAGGCAACGGCGATTTTTGAAAGCAACATTCCTATCTTGTCGTTGGATTTGTTATTTGAGGGTGACTCATCTTACGCTTTCGATCCAAGAAGATTGATGCTTAGTTATAGTCAAAAAACTTCGTTTGGATATTGGGGAGCGCGAATCCGATATTCACAGTGGTCTAAATTTTCAACACCCTATATTGAAGTCACAGAATCATCTTTGACATTGGTGGATGCCTCGCCTTCTGGAAAAGCAAAAGACGCGTTTGACGGGACTATGGCAATTCTGTGGAAAGTTTCGCCAAGCCAGAAGTGGGCATTTTCGGCAGGGTATCAAGAGAGTCCCTTTTCTCAAATTTCTAGTTATTACGATAGCGATCAGCTGAAGCTAGCCGTGGCATATTCATATTTGTTTCCAGGTGACTGGAGCTTGTCATCACATTTTAGGTGGCACCTTCTTAATCGTGGAGCCTCTTACCTCATGGCTGGCTTTGGCCTAAGTTACACCCTCTAATCCGACCTTAGACTATTGCTGGCAGAGTCTTGCGGGATGAAGTAGGATATTTGCATATGGCGCCATCAATAGACATCGAAAACGGCAATAGCTCCGGGGGCAAGCGAAATTGGAAAGGGACAATCAAGGAATTGCTTGTCCTTGGATTGCTAACTTTAGCGCCGATTGTTGTTACCTTCTGGATTCTTATTTCTGTTGTTACGTCCTTGGATTCGGCCATGTATCAAATGTTTCCTATTTTGGAGGAGTTGCCAATTCAAGTTGGTTTTGGACTTCCTGGTTTAGGTATTCTTTCAACTTTTTTATTGTTATTGCTCGTTGGAACGTTGACCAAAACTTTTTTGGGACGATTTTTTAACAGCGCGTCCGATACGATTATAAGTCGAGTCCCCATTTTAAGAAGCGTCTATAAACTCACTAAGCAACTGAGCTCAGTATTTTTTTCCAAATCTCCTACGTCCGGCTTCAAAAAGGTGGTATGGATTCCGTTCCCACATCAAGATTCAAAATGCCTTGCGTTTGTGGCGAGTGAAACACCCAGTGGCGATTATTATGTTTTTGTTCCAACGGCACCAAATCCTACCAGTGGCTATGTCCTCCTCTATCGAAAGGATCAAGTCGCGGCGACAGATATGACGGTAGATTCTGCGTTAAAATTAATACTATCCTGTGGGGCTCTCGGAGAAGCGACGAATGTCTAAGGCAAAAAAGTCTGCTCAAAGTACCCCTAAAGTTGCGGGGGGATTTGGTCAGGTATCGGCCAATAAAAAAGCGCGCTTCGATTTCCATATCGAAAAAAAAATAGAAGCTGGTATGTCCTTAAAAGGAAGCGAAGTTAAGTCTCTTCGTGAGGGCAAATTGCAGCTAGTGGATTCGTACGCCAGTTTTGAAAACGGCGAAATTTATCTGATAAAGGCGCATATTGCTGAGTTTAAGCAGGGTGGGCCGTATTTTAACCACGAACCCACTCGAAAACGAAAACTCCTCATGCATAAAAAAGAAATTAGAAATCTGAAGGCGCTGGTGGACCAAGATTCATACACCTTAGTTCCGTTGAGAGTTTATTTTAAAAACGGAAAGGCTAAAGTCGAGCTGGGGCTAGCCAAGGGCAAGAAAAAAGGCGACAAACGCCAAGACCTTAAAGACAAAGATCAAAAACGATCGGTCGACAGGGCCATGCGCCGCGATAGAGGCTAGTTATTGGCGCAAGCTTTCTCGAATAGCCATTGACGCTTAGCGAAGCTCTTCGTAGCATAACTATGTGTCTTCTAATCTCAAAATGACTTTGTGGCAGCGAATGTACCTTCCTGAAGTACTTCGGGGACTTTCTTTGACAATGCGATTTATATTTCGCAAAAAATCAACGCTCCAATATCCCGAGCAAAAAAAGACTCTACCGGTTGGGTATCGAGGCGTGCCTAGGCTTGTAGCCGATAAAACCAATCAAGAACGTTGTGTGGCCTGCAAACTTTGTGAAGTTGTTTGCCCCCCAGTCGCCATTTACATAGAGGCCGAAGAGCATCCAGATTCTAGCTATAAAGAGCGTAGGCCAAAAGTTTTTCAAATCGACTTTGGGCGTTGTATCAACTGCGGCTTTTGCGAGGAAGCTTGTCCCGTTGAGGCCATTGAAATGAGCCAATCTGTCGAAATTGTCGGTGAGAGCAGAGAATCTTTAGTTTACCAAAAAGAAGCACTTCTGGCGATTCCGGAAGATCCACGTAGAAAACATTTGCGAAATTTGTGATATTCGACCAGATAAGGTCGAGGCCCAAATTTATGTCAGTTATTCGTGAATCCAGCTTAAAACCTTCTCTTTCAAAGATCGAAGAGCAAATTGCGACTATTCTGGGCATTCAAACGAGTTACAAAAGCAATTTCAAATCCCAAATTTACGCAGAGAAAAAAAACTTTCAAGGATTATTATCCGCACTTTTATCTGATGACGAAAAAAAATTAACCTTAGAGGAATTGCTTGCTTCGTTGGAGCAAGGGCGGTCTCAAAAAATTTTACAAGAGCATGTTGTTCTAACTACGGGAAGCACGCTTTCTGTTGGGCTCAATCCACACCATTTAGGAAAAGCGCCTGAAAAGCTTGAGGTGCACTTTACCCCTGAGAATGGCGAGGCCCTAGATTTGACCCTTACTTTAAAGGGCAAATCCTATCTTCATGAGCGCGAATTGCTAGCTGGGGTTCACCGCATATCCGTAAAGGCCAACCCCGAAGATAGTTGCCTGATATTGGTTGCACCACAACGGGGTAAAGAGCTTTCTACGCAAAAATCGTGGGGATTTTTTGCACCGTTGTACGCACTTCATTCCAAAGATTCTTGGGGCGCCGGCGACTACAGTGATCTCGAAAAGTTCAATAACTTTGCTGCATCTGTAGGAGCAAAGACTGTTGCAACTTTGCCCCTGTTGCCAACGTTTTTATCTTCATGGAAGGTTGATCCCAGCCCTTATTCCCCAATCAGTCGCGTTTTTTGGAGTGAGTTTTATGTAGATCCTAGGCGCTCGATTGAATGGAATCTTGTTCCGGAGGCGAGAGAAATTTTTGAAAAACTATCCGGTCAAATCGAAACTCTCCAGCAGTCTGAGCAGGTTCAATACGAAAGAATTTTTGAATTAAAAAAAGAAATTTTATCTCCTATGGCAGACGCCTATTTTAAGGAAGGCGATCCCAGTCGACTGCAAAAGTTGATGCAAGAAAAGCACGACGTGGTTCAATACGCTAGGTTTCGCGCTTACTGCGATATCGAAGAAAGTTCATGGTCTTGTTGGCCCGAATCTTGGTTGAGAGATTTGCCCCCTAGCAAAAATACTAAAAAATTAGAACAATTGTATTTGTATATGCAGTTACTAGCTTGTGAACAGCTTGAATCAGTAGCTCGTTCGGCCGCCGCTCAGGGGCTTAATTTTTATCTAGATCTTCCCATTGGAGTTCACGGCGATGGCTATGATGTTTTTAAAAATAATGCGCTTTATGCGAGAGCGTTGAGTGCAGGAGCCCCTCCTGATCCCTTCTTTAGTTTGGGACAGAATTGGGGCTTCCCTCCGTTGAATCCGCGAACTTTGCTTTCCGACGGGCTAAAACATTTTAGACAAATCATCAGGCACCACGTTTCTCATGCCGCTATTTTGCGCGTTGACCATGTTATGGGGCTCCACAGAATTTATGTCGTCCCTCATGGGCTGGAAGCTTCAGAAGGCCTGTATATTTCGTATCCTGCCGATTTGCTGTATGGGGCAATGCTGCTTGAGGCCGAAAAAACGGGAACCGTCATTGTTGGTGAAGATCTTGGAACTGTTCCTGAGGTGGTCGTCGAAAAGATGAAGGCGCATAATTTTTCTAGGCTTTATGTGATGCAGTATGAGGCGAATCCCTCCAATAAAAACGTTTTGGGTATTCCGGATGAGCTGTCTGTTGCAAGTCTCAACACCCACGATATGCCTATGTGGCAGGCTTTTTGGGATGCCCTAGATTTGGATGATCGCGTAGAGCGAGGATTGTTGAATGCTGAAAGTGCAAAAAATGAGCTCGAATTGCGCGTTGCAATTCGCGGTAAAGCTCTGAAATTATTTAATTCTTTAGAGTTTCTTAGTGCTCAAAAACCGTCAAAACAGGAGGTTTTGATGGCTGCCTTGGGCTGGCTTATGGAGAGTCGGGCTCGCTTGGCTCTGGTGACTCTTGAGGATCTTTGGGGCGAACTTGAACCTCAAAACACTCCGGGAACCTACAAAGAAAAACCAAATTGGTGTCGCAAGAATTCACGACGCCTTGAAGAGATCATGGATGATGGGGATTTGCACAATAGTTTGCAAAAAATCGCTCGGCATCGTGTGGCGAATCAATAATTCAATGGGCAGTCTAAAAGGCAGCTTAAAAGGCTTTGTTTTCTGTGGCTATTGCTGGTAGCTAATGGGGGCTATGGCAGAATTACGCCCCGAAAACAAAGTATTGGATTTTCTTGCTACTTCACAAACAGGTCAGGCTTATCATCTGGCGATGACTTCCCAGGGCCCACATTTTTTACGCGAATTTGTGAGCTTATGCCGAAAAAATATTGGCTGGAGCTGGGATCAAAAACTTTTGAATGCGCTAGAGAGTTTTGATTCGTCATTATGGAGTCGTTGCGATGCCAATCCAATGAATTTTGTAGAATCATTGTCGCCAGAGCAAGTCGCCACTATCTCGGCCGATAAAAAATTGAACGAGATTTTTAAAGATTCGTCTTCACGACTAAGCGTTTTATCTGCCACACAGAATCCTCATGACATTGCCTATTTTTGTATGGAATTTGGTCTCACCCAAAGTGTGCGTTTGTATTCCGGTGGACTTGGCATTTTAGCGGGAGATCACCTTAAGGCCGCGAGCGATTTGCAGTGGCCTCTATGTGCTGTTGGACTCGCGTATAGAAAAGGATATTTCTCGCAACGCCTCGACGAGACTGGACAGCAGCACGCGGATGTTCGTCCAAATGTTTTTGAAGAAATGTCTATGCAGGCTGTTGTTTCTGCAAACGGAGATCGCTTAAAAATCGAAATTCCTTTTCCAGGTCGCAATGTATGGGCGCAAGCTTGGCAGATTGGTGTGGGAAGCGTTCCTCTTTACGTTCTTGATACCGATATTGAACAAAACAATTCTGAAGATCGAAAACTTACCGACCATCTTTATGGTGGGGACAATGTTCATAGATTGCACCAAGAAATGATATTGGGAATTGGCGGATATTTTTTACTCAAAGCTTTGGGTAAACAGCCTAAAGTTTATCATATGAACGAAGGTCACGCGGCCTTTTTAGCTTTTGCGCGTTTAGAAGATCTGACTCGCAATCAGGGCTTAAAATTTGAAGAAGCCATTGAGTTTATGAAGCAAACAAGTGTGTTCACAACGCACACTCCAGTTCCCGCCGGACATGATGTGTTTGGGGTCGATCAATTGCAAGCATTTGTGGAAATATACGCCTCCAAAATTGGCACTACGACAGATGCAATTGTGGCACTCGGACAATTGTCCGAAAGACACAAACAGCAAAAAACTTTTTCAATGACAGATCTTGCTCTTTCTGTGAGCGCGCAGATTAATGGCGTGTCTCAGGTACATGGCCGAGTCTCTAGGGAAATGTTTCAAGAAATTTATTCCTCTCTTCCTGTGGAAGAAGTTCCAGTGGCAGGTGTGACCAATGGGGTTCATACCTTTACTTGGCTCGCGCAAGAGTGGAATGAATACTTTGGAAAGTCAGATATCAGCTGGGGTGCCAATTTTTCTGAAACAACGGTTCAAAAAATTGCGGCTGAACTTAACGAAAGTTCGGACGAAAGTCTTTGGTCTCTTAAGAAATCATTGAAACGTAGATTTATTTCTCAACTTAAAGAGCACGTCGTATCCACTTATCCTAAGCGTGGCGAAAGTCCTGCGGCAATGGGGGCGGCTCTTGCTAATTTGCATGAAGATGCTTTGATCATTGGATTCGCTCGTCGTTTTGCAACCTACAAGCGGGCTACTTTATTGTTTCAACACGTCGAGAAGCTCGAAAAAATGATCGATGATGGTAAACCTATTGTCATCGTTTACGCAGGCAAAGCTCATCCAAAAGATATTCCTGGTCAGTCATTTATTAAAGAAGTGATCGAGATGTCTCGAAGACCCAAACTAAAAGGGCGCGTAATTTTTATTGAGAATTATGAAATGGATATCGCAAGATTGATGGTTCAAGGCGTTGACGTTTGGCTCAATACTCCAACACGCCCCTTGGAAGCTAGTGGAACATCTGGAATGAAAGCTAGTATCAATGGTACTTTAAATTTGAGCGTTGATGATGGCTGGTGGTCTGAAGCTTACAATGGAAACAACGGTTGGCTTATTGCCGATCGAAAACTTAACGAAGATATCGATTTCCAGCTTGAATACGATAGCGCGCAAATCTACGCGACTCTCGAGTCGGATGTGTTGCCAAGTTTTTTCACTCGCAATGAGCAGGGCGTACCCAGCCGATGGGTTGGAAAAATGCGTCAATCAATTTTGAGCACATTGTGGCAATTCTCAACCGCGCGAATGCTTAGAGACTACAATGACATGTTTATGGAGAAGACTTTGCAAAAGGCAAAGTTGTTTTCAGAGCATGACTATCAATCAACCAAAGATTTGCTAAAAATTCGTGAGAACTACGCCAACGCTTGGGACAAAATCGCATTTTCTCATACCTCCGTATCGGTGCTTGCGGAAAACAAGCTAAAATTAGAAGCCAAGTTAAAAACGGCTGGCCTTTCAGACAAAGATCTCTATGTTGAGGCCTATATTAAGTCGGGAGCTAAAACATCAGCTAATACAGCAGATAAGAGTGCCGTTGTGATTCCTCTCAAATCTCAAGGAAATGGGAATTGGCAGGCCGATGCTGATTGGCAGCTGGGTGGTCAATACGAGCTTTTCTTTAGGGTGAGGCCTCGTTTGACAATTGAAGGGTGGAGGCAAGATTTGCTTTCCGAGCTTTGCACTTGGAATTGACGAATTTCCTGAACTAGAATCGTCTTTCATGGCGTTTTAAGTTATAGTTTTTGTTGATGTTGGGGCCAGTACTTTTGTCTTTATTGCCGCTGGGCTTATTTGCGTATTTTGTTCAGCAAATTCTTCAGCCACCCCTGGTTTCTTATTTTGTTTGGGAATGGGTTCCACAGATTGGTCTCAATCTATCATTTCGTTTCGATTCTCTTGCTTTGCTTATGGCAAGCTTGATCACCGGCATTGGTTTTTTTATTTATATCTATGCAGGTGCCTACCTTAAGGGACATGTTTTTTTAAAAAGATTCTATGCCTTTTTAACTTTGTTCATGCTGTCCATGCTTGGTGTGGTGCTGAGCGATAACTTGCTCGCACTTTTTGTGTTTTGGGAGCTCACGAGCGTTAGCTCTTATTTGTTGATTGGTTTTCATCATGAATCTCAAAAAGCTCGGGATTCGGCACTTATGGCCTTACTTACAACGGGTATTGGCGGACTCGCTATGCTTGCTGGATTTTTGATTTTAGGACAAACCGCAGGAACGTTTGAGATTTCTCAAATTATATTGCAGGGCGATGCCATGAAAGGAGCGGCTCTGTATCCGCTCTTTACAGTTTTGATTTTATTAGGGGCACTTACAAAATCAGCACAGTTTCCTTTTCATTTTTGGCTTCCTCGAGCCATGGCAGGACCAACTCCCGTGAGCGCTTACTTGCATTCTGCAACCATGGTAAAGGCGGGTATTTTTTTGATGGCGCGTCTTACTCCGGTTCTGGGTGGAACGGCACTTTGGTCTTGGATATTATGCACGCTTGGTGCTGCTACGGTTCTCATTGCAGCATGGATGTCATTTGGACAAAAAGACGTCAAAGGAATTTTGGCCTACACTACGCTGGCGGCGTTAGGAACTCTTACGTTATTGTTGGGAATAGGAACACCAAAAGCCTTTGAGGCTTTTCTGTTTTTTATTGTGGCACATGCCCTCTACAAGGCAGCGTTCTTTATGATTGCCGGCACAGTAGATCATGAAAGTGGCACGCGTGATCTAGCAAAGCTGGGGCGTCTGTCAGGTGTGATGCCGAAAACAGCATGGAGTGCAGTTTTTGCAGGCATTGCTTTTGCGGGTTTGCCTCCGAGCTTAAGTTTTATTTCAAAAGAATTAGCGGTTGAGGCAACACTTCATTCTGCAATATCTTTTATTGTGCTCCCTGCGTTGTTCCTCGGATCCATGGCCTTTGTCTATTTGACTTGTGTCTTGGTGCATGGAGTATTTTTTGGAGAGGCCGTGACTCAGGTCGAGGGCGATCAATCTGAAAGAAAAGAAAACATTCATGATGGCGGCTGGGGATTTTATTTGGGGCCAAGCGTCTTAGCTTTTTTGGGAATTGTATTTGGCTTGGCGCCGCAATTATTGAATCGCCATTTGCTCGAGCCTGCATCGGAGGCTCTTCTTGGTTTTAGGGATACCTATCATCCAGGATTGTGGCACGGATTTGGCGCGCCTGTGTTTGTCACTATTGCCGTTATCGCTTCGGGATTACTGCTGTATAGATTTCGTGAAAGCGTTCTAGAAAATGTTCATGCTGTCACTCACAATTGGAAATTCGGCCTTGAGGATTTGTACAATAAAATTGTAGAGCTTATTCCGAAGGTTTCGGACAGAATATTTAGCAAAATACAGTCGGGTTATTTACGTATTTATGTTGCAAATATTTTGTTCTTCACCCTGGTGATCGTCTGTTGGCCTTTGCAAAAACAAATAGATTGGAGCATCCAGCAAAAATTTTGGAACGACATTCGTTTTGAAGAAGCTGTCTTGAGTTTGGCACTGGTCTTCGCAGCTTCGATCACGCTTTTATCGCGAAAAACTTTCGTGGCACTTGCAGCTACCGGAGTTGTTGGGTTGGGTGTGGCCGCTTACTATGTCTTATACGGAGCTCCAGACTTAGCAATCACTCAGGTTTTGGTTGAATCTCTAAGTTTGATTCTTGTGATTTTGGTCTTGTTCCATTTTTCTCGAGTTTCTATTCGCTTATCCAAGCGCTTTCATTTTTACTCTCTTGCCTTGTCGATTGGAATGGGGAGCATGTTTGCAACTCTGATGCTTCTCTCATTAAGGAATCCTTATTTCGAAAGGATATCGGGATATTTTTCTGCAAACAGTTACTTGCTGGCGAAGGGTCGAAACATAGTAAATGTGATCCTTGTCGATTTTAGGGGCTGGGATACCATGGGTGAAATCACAGTCTTGGCCCTTGCTTCTTTGGGGGTCTATGCCTTGATTCGATGGAGAGGGGCGGAACATGATCGTACGTGATTCTTTATTTTTTAGAAGCGTTGGCCGATTTTTATTTCCATCAATATGGATGTTCTCGACTTTCCTCTTCCTTAGAGGGCACAACGCGCCAGGTGGCGGCTTTATTGCGGGCTTGATTGCGGCCATTTCTTTCGCCGTTATTGCGCTATCGGCGGGGCGTCCGGCCTTGATTCGAATTTATCGTCTTAAAACTTTCACTCTCATTCGCTGGGGTCTTTTGATTGCTGTCCTGAGCGGATTTGTAGGGCTCATTTTTGATGGAGCTTTTTTTAAAGGCGTATGGGGGCATTTTTATTTGCCGCTTCTAGGTGATATTCATGTTGGCACTCCCGTCTTGTTTGATTTTGGTGTGTTCCTAGTTGTTCTAGGAATTGGCGTTAACTTTATCTTGAGCTTGATGGAGGACTGAGTGGAAGCGTGGATTGTCATTGTTGTTGGAGTCCTCTTGGTCTTGGGCTTTTACCTGTTGATGCAAAGAAGTGTAAGTCGAATCATTCTTGGCTTGTTGGTTCTTAGCAATGCAGGGAATTTGGTAATCTTTGTTGCACCCGGTCTAGTGCGCGCTAAAGCTCCCATAATTAGCGGAGAATCATTGAACGGATTTTTACATGCCGACCCTCTGCCACAGGCCCTTATTTTGACGGCCATTGTCATTGGTATGGGTGTTTTGGCTTTTGCTTTGGGTTTAGTTTTTAAACTCATCAAAGTTCTAGGAATCGAAGACGTAGATGAAATGAGGCAAGAGTGATGAGTCTTTCGGCGATCAGCATTGATTGGCTGCCTATTGGGCCTCCCGTTGGGGCGTTGCTTACGGGGATTGCGTGCTTGTTTTTTTGGAATCAAATAAGACTTCAACGCTATCTTCAACTTTTAGGTGCCGTCGTACATTTTGTATTTTCATTTTCTTTGGTGTGCACTGTTAACGAGGTAGGCCCACTTGTGGCGCGACTCGGTGGTTGGGCGGCTCCCTTTGGAATTGTTTATGTGGCAGATCTTATGAGCGCTCTTCTATTGCTTGTAACTTCAATATTATGGATCGTAATCGCCATTTATAATTTTAAAGGAGGCATCGATGTTCATCGTGAGCGTTATGCCTATCATTCCTTGGCTTCTTTTATGATCTTTGGTGTCTCGGGCGCTTTTGTGACCGGGGATATCTTTCACCTCTATGTTTGTTTTGAAATTTTACTAATGGCAAGTTTTGTTTTGATGGTTTTAGGAAACGACAAAGAGCAACTTACCGGTGCTTTGAAGTATTTGGTTATCAATTTGATTTCCTCCTTATTTTTTGTAACGGCGGTTGGAATTTTGTATGCTCAGGTGGGAACGCTAAATTTTGCAGATCTTTCACTCAAGTTAGCTAGTTTTGATGTGCTCCCTCCGTCTCTAAGCATGGTTGCTCATCTGCTACTTGTGGCATTTGGAATCAAGGCCGGATTGTTTCCACTATTTTATTGGTTGCCAGCTTCGTATCATAATCCGCCTATTCCAGTGTCTGCGCTTTTTGCGGGTTTGCTCACAAAGGTGGGGCTGTATTCATTGATTAGGGTTTTCACTTTTGTTTTCCCTCACGAAGGGGCTTCGACCTTTGCGTGGATATGGTGGATTTCGGTTCTAACAATGATTGTTGGTGTGATTGGTGCCGTCTCAAAAATGAGCATTCGAAGAATTTTGTCTGTGCATATTGTTTCTCAGGTGGGTTATGTAACTCTAGGATTAGCGCTAAAAACTCCCATCGCGTTGGCCGCAGCTTTTTACTACATGGTTCATAACATGTTCGCGAAAACGAATTTGTTTTTAATCAGCGGCGTTGTTGAAAGCATCAACGGAACAGACAGCCTCAAGCAAACTGGTGGAATATTTAAAAAGCATTTGTGGTTATCTATTTTGTTTTTGATTTCGGCTTTAGGTTTGGCTGGAATCCCTCCCTTGAGTGGTTTTTTTGCAAAGTTATTTTTGATCAAAGCCGCCATAGCGCAAGATGACTTTTGGAGTGTAGCCGCAGCGTTGGGTGTGAGCATTTTTACGCTATTTTCGATGATCAAAATTTGGAATTATGCCTTTTGGAAGAATCCACCTGACGATCTTCCAGCGGCATCTCCCGCGACCTCCTTTGCCCGGCATATTTTTACACCGCAAATGATATCTGTGACCTTACTAGCATCATTGGTATTAGGAATGGGTATCTTTGCAGGGCCTATTTGGGAATTAAGCCTCAAGGCGTCTCATGCCATGTTCGATACGCAAGCTTATATTGAGGCGGTGCTGCGATGATGCTTTCTTGGAATATTTTCTTGGCCTTCATCTGGCTTGCTTTTTGGGGCGAAGCTTCTTTTGTGCAGTTCTTTGTGGGGTTTATACTTGGATTTATTTTCTTATGGTTTTTGGAATTCACGGAAGTTTTGGGCCGCACCGATTATTCTGGGAAAGTTAAAGCTGCGATGGGGCTTGTTCTATTTTTCTGTAAGGAGTTATGGAAAGCCAATATCAGAGTGGCGATGGATATTGTAAGAATCCATCCCAGAATTTCGCCGGCTATTGTCGCCGTGCCGTTAGACTTAAAAACGCCTTGGGCGATTACGACCTTGGCCAATTTAATCACGTTGACTCCTGGAACTTTGAGCCTGGATCTCAACGATGATTCTACTGTGATTTTTATTCATACGATGTATCTAGACAACAACGACAAAGCCGCCTTCGTGGCAGAAATAAAAAATGGATTTGAGGCCAGGCTATTACTTTTAGAGGCTAAATCTACTAAAGAGGCTAATTTACAAAATGGGAAATGAACTACAATTTGCCGGATATGGACTCATTGTATTGAGCGTGTCTATTGTTATGTGTGCCATTCGATTGCGTAAGGGGCCAACACTAGCCGATAGAGTTTTAGCGCTAGATTTGATGGCGACTATCATTATGGGAATTTTTGCTCTCTATGCCTTAAAGTCCGGCGAGAAAGTCTACGTGGATGTTGTAATCGTTTTGGCATTGATTGCTTTTACGAGCACAGTCGTTTACGCCAGGCATATCGAAAGAGATGCCGCAAGAGTCGGTGGTCTTGATGATGAGGACGAAATCAAATGATGTGGGTCACTATCATTTCAGCAAGCTGCGGTGTTTTGTTTACGCTTTTGGCAAGCATTGGTCTTTTACGAATGCCAGATGTTTATCTTCGTTCACAAACCAGTACTTTGGCTCCAACTTTTGGAAAAATTGGCGTGATGATTGCGCTAGCTGCTCATTTTGGAGAAAGCGATGTCACGGCAAAAGCAGTTTTGACCATTTTATTTTTGTTTATCACCGCGCCCATTGCCGCGCATTTAATTCTAAGAGCAGCCTATAGAGACCGCGCTCCTCTTGCTCCGGTAACGGTTCTGGACGACTACAAGTCGAATTCGTAATGTTGACTACTTCAGAGCATTGGTCGCTAATTCAAACACGTTCGCAGAAATGCCTTCAGTTTTAACAATTCTCTCGAGCTGTGTTTTTATAAGGCTGTGATGGGGCTCCGCCAACCTCTTGAAGTTGTCAAAAGTGCTTACCAAGCCAGCGCTCAAGTGAGCATTGAATTTGTCGGCTTCCAAAACGGCATCACCAAGCAGTTTGTAATTTTCACCGCTGGTTTTGTGAAATTCACTCAGGTTGTCCCAGCAGAGTCCTCTCCACACTGAACGCACGTTGTTGGAATTTTTTGCATTGTATTCAGGCGAAGATTTGATTTCATTTAAGGTAGCAGAAAATCCGCCATAGCTAAGAGCACTCTTAATGTAGAGGGCCTTGTTTATAATAACGCCATCATTTTTAAACTCGTCAAAGAACTTTTTGACAATGGTGTTGGCTCGCTGATCTTTTGAATTCAAAAAGGCTCCTAGCGCTGGAGTGCGTGCTGCCATCATGGGGTGGTTAAACATTTCTTCCGCCCAATCCAAATATTTATTATCATCAAGCATGCTAAGCAAAACAAGGGCACTGCCAGCAAGTCGGCGCTTACCAATGGCATCTGGGGTTAGCTTGAAATCTTCTAAACCAGGTTTGAAGTCCTCGAATGTTTCGCAAAGTTCCTTTTCTAAGGCTGTAGCTTTTGCCTTTTTGAAACCATCAATCGCTTTGTCTAGGGAGATGGGGTCAATATCTTTCATGTCTTGCTCAAAAGTTCCCCAGCTAGGAGTGCTAAGAATGCTAGAAACAAAAAGTGGATCTTCAGAAGCGTGTTCTAAGTTATCGGCAAGTGCTTTAAACAATGCTGTGTAGTCTTTTGGGGAACCAGAAGATTTTTCGGCATTGTAGAAATCTTTAATGGCGGCAACTTGGAGTCTAAATGAGGCTTCAAATCTGTTGAACAGGTTGGAGTCATTTGCTTTTAAGAAAAGCAAATCTTCGTCGCTGTATTCATAGTTTAAATTCACGGGTGCCGAGAAGTCCCGAAGCAAAGACGGAACAACAGCTTCCGTGATGCCATCAAAGCTCACGCTCATTTCTGTTTGTTTGAGCTGAATCAATGTATTGGAATCAATAAGGTCTTTCTTGGAATTCATTCCCACAAGACCGAGCTTGATGGGGATGTGCATGGGTTTTTTGTCGCTCATATCGGGAGTGTTGGGAAGTGTTTGTTTGAAATGGAGGGTGTATTTCCCGGATTTAATATCGTGTTCCGAGCGAACGTCCACGATTGGGGTGCCCGCTTGCGAATACCAAAGTCTAAATTGCTTGAGGTCGGCATTGTTGGCCGTTTCCATGGCATGAACAAAGTCGTCCGTTGTGACGGCTTGGCCGTCGAACAATTCAAAATATTTGGCAATGCCTTTTGCAAAACCTTCGCGGCCCAAAATAACTTCCATCATTCGAATAAGCTCGGCGCCTTTTTCGTAAATAGTTGAGGTATAAAAATTGTCTACTGAATAAGCAGACAAGGGTCTTACGGGGTGAGCATTGGGTCCTGCATCTTCAGAGAACTGAGCATCTCGAAGCCCGGTGACATCTTCAATGCGCTGAAAAGTTCTGGAAAATAAATCGGCTGTAAATTCTTGGTCTCTGTAAACGGTGAGGCCTTCTTTTAAGCTGAGCTGAAACCAATCTCGGCAAGTCACGCGGTTGCCTGTCCAGTTGTGAAAGTATTCGTGTCCTACGATGGCTGTAATTTTGTAGTGAGTATTGTCATCAGCTGTTTTTGCATCGGCGAGGGCCGCAACAGAATTGTAAATATTCAGACCTTTGTTTTCCATGGCTCCAAAATTAAAATCGTCTACTGCAACAATCATAAATAAATCTAGGTCGTATTCTAAATTAAAACGTTCTTCATCCCATTTCATCGACCACTTTAGGGAATCCATGGCATGTTGGCACCTGTGGCCACGGCCTCTATCGGCAAATACTTGGAGTTTTACATTTTTGCCTGATTTCGTTTTAAAGCTATCTTCAATGACATCAAGATCTCCCGCAACGAGGGCAAACAAGTAGGAAGGCTTTTTGAAAGGATCTTCCCAGTTGGCAAAGTGTCGGCCGTTTTCTAAGTCGCCTTTCGCAACAAGATTTCCGTTGCTTAGTAAAAAGGGATATTGGGCTTTAGGTGCCTCAATGCGAGTGGAATAAATGGCCATGTTGTCAGGGCGGTCTACAAAATAAGTAATTTTTCGAAAGCCCTGCGATTCGCACTGCGTGCAATACAGATTGTTGGATTTATAAATGCCTTCGCCACTTTTGTTAGACGTGGGGTCAATCTGCGTGGTGATTTCTATGGTAAATTCTTGTGGAATTTCTGATATAAATAATTTTCCATTTTTTTCCTCAAACTGAGTCCACTTCTTTCCGTTAATTTTCAAATCTAAAAGTTTTAGCTGATCACCATCCAGCTCAAGCACCTGTGGCCAGGACCAATCTTTGTCGTTAAATATTACATGACTTTCAGCGACTACTTGAGTTTGGGCTTCGTTGAGGCGGATTGTGAGATCCACTTTGTCGATCCAGAATGCTGGAGCTTTGTAGTCTTTAAGGTGAAATTGTGTTCTGCTGGCGGTATTCGACATAGGGGGCCACCTTAGAACGAAGTTTGCGAGATTTCCAGGTGAATTTCTGCTATGAAAACGAAATGAAAAAGCAGGAGCGCGCGAATTGGATTTTGGCGAAATTACAGGAACTCTATCCTGATCCAGAGGTGCCTCTAAAGCACAAAGATCCCTATACGCTCTTAATTGCGGTCCTCCTTTCGGCTCAGTGCACAGATAAAAAGGTCAATGAGGTCACTCCGCTGCTTTTTAAGCGGGCCGATAGCCCTAGAAAAATGATCAAACTGAGTGTGGATGAGATACGTGCGATCATTCGCCCCTGTGGGCTTTCTCCCCAAAAAGCCAAGGCCATTCATAGACTTTCCGAAATCTTGTTAGAAAAATACAAGGGTAAGGTTCCTGCAAATATGGAGGCTCTCGAAGAGTTGCCCGGAGTGGGGCATAAAACGGCCTCGGTTGTGATGATTCAAGCCTTCAACGAGCCGGCATTTCCAGTGGACACTCATATTCATAGATTAGCTAAAAGATGGAAACTCAGCTCTGGTAAAAACGTAGTTCAAACGGAGCGAGATCTCAAAAAACTTTTCCCGGTAGATTCATGGATTAAATTACATTTGCAAATCATCTATTACGGCAGAGAGCATTGCTCGGCTCGTGGATGCGACGGCAAAAGCTGTTTGATTTGTTCCTATTTAAGAAGTCACTAAGGAAAAATTATTGTCCGCGATAAGTTGGGATGTTGCTTCCCCCTCCCATGCTACGCATGACCGGAGAAAGCGGGTAGTTAAATTTTGGATGTGTGAGGGCCGTAAAATTACTTAAGCAACTAGGTTTTTGTTGGTAGCGAAGGTCAATTTTATTCCAGAAGGCAAGTGCTTTGGGATTGGCTTCGGCATTTTGAAGCAATGCCATCGCGAGCAGTCCCTTGCCCGGATTTTTTTTGCTACGGACACCAATATAAGAAGCTTTTTCGGAGCTAACTAATATAAAGTCTGATTCACTAAGGCCGACGGCATCTTTCCCAAACTTTTTCGCAAGACCGGCGTTCGCAAGTCGCATGAATTCTTGATGGAGATCCGCCTGAATTGCGGGATTAACTTGTTTTCGAGAAAACAGCTCTGAGAGTAGGGTAAGCCGCTCGTCGAAAAGCTTAATGAGCCCTACTTTTCCCTTGTCAAACCTGGTGAACTTTAACTCCGAAACGTCAACCTGTCTTTCGAGATGTACCGAAAACTCTTCGGCAAGCTTCGACAAAAAAGCATTTCTAATTTTTTCTGGATCACACCAAGCAGCTTTTTTAGAAAGTTTTGAACACCAATCATGAATGGCCCATACCATGCTCGTTCTGTCATAGGCATTAACCATATAGTCCATAAGACTGTTAAGAGTCACGGCGCCAACTGCACCATCTTTTACGACTTGTGTTTGGGTAAAGGCAGCTTCCTTTAGGTAGAAAAAAGGATACTCAATGAGAGCTGGGCTCGTGACATCTCTTCCATTGAGGGCTCTTAGTTGTAAGTTCACTCTAAAGGCATCTGCATCATGAATGAGCAGTTTTCCGGTTGGCATCCCCTTGTCGTTTACAACAAATTCAAAATTTTGGGTGTTGAATTCTCCAATCATACCTTCTTGGAAAAATAGGTAAGCAAATGTGCGGCCAACTGGCTGAAACACTTCTTCTGTTAATAGTTTTAAGGGATTTTTCGAATCCTTTGTAAGTTGATTGAGTCGTTCGGGAGTCAATAGCGAAAAGGCGGGCTCTACCCTAACGTTTGTTTTGCTTCCAACAAGTTCGGGCATGACGGGTCTTACAATAAAGCCAGCATCAGTTTTTTCTGGAACAGCCGCTAATGTTTCGGCCTCAAAATCAAAGTCGAATTTTCTTTTGTTGGTCGAACTTATGTTTTGAAAAAGATAGCTAACAGCTGAGGCGCGCACCATTTTCTTGGCGCGATTTATTCTTGAGCCATCTATGTTGATAGAGAACAAGCTAGGCTTTGCCCTAAAAATATTTTTTACATTTGTAGGGAAATCTAGCTTAGAGGGGCTTTTGCCATCCCAAGATTTCGAAGTCTTCCAAAGTATAAAAGATCTAGGTGATGCTGTCGCAACACCTTGGTGTTCAAACTTAAATCCTCCAAACTTTGCAGCTAGATTTTTGAAGTGTGGTCGGTCTTGTGTAAATGGGTGCAAAAACATTCTGATAATATTTTGACCCTTTGAATCTGTATACATTGCGACCGATCGAATTTCATCGGAGACTTCCCTTAGAGAAGATAGATATCTCCAGTTAGAATCAGAGGCGGGAATGTCGATACTTGGAACCCAGAACACGGTCCCCTGTCCTGGGGAAAAAGGCCCCAACGAATCAAGTTGGTCAATTATGAATTGCTTGTAATAATTTCGGTCGCGAATATCGAGCAAATATTTTTTTAGATTCTTATTTGGGATCTCTTCAATTTTCCCGGCGACATAATTTTGCCATCTTGAATCCTTGGGATCGATTTTTGCAAATGCAGAAAAATTACAAAGCAGTGAAAAACAGAGCAGTAAAAAAGAATTGAGAAAAGTTAGTCGTGCCATAGTTTTTCTCTTCATGCTGTTCGATTTATCGGCCTTTCATCCCCTTAAATTAAGAGAAAAATTTTGACACTTTGTAAGTCAAATTTTCTTATATTGGGGGGGCTCAATATTTTATAAAAAATCGCCGATCCTATTGTTATGAATAATACAAAAAGTTTTGCAATTGTATGTATGCTTAGTCTTGTTAGCTTTTCTCAAGCCTTTGCTTTTGGATCAAAAAAACCTACTAATGATCGTCCTCCTGGCTACGAATATGTAGATCCGTATAACATTGTGACACCTGCAGCATTGAAATTAGCGATAGAGGGCTATGATTCTCGTCGTAAGGGTTTGCGTAATTTAAATTATTTAACGGTCATTGATTACACTCAACATAGTAAGAACGAGAGATTTTATTTGATTGATATGAGAACGGGATCAGTGAGCACTCAAGTAGTTTCACATGGCTCGGGATCAGACACAAATCATGATGGCTATGCAGAGAGATTCTCGAATACGTCTGGAAGTAAAATGACCTCACTTGGATTTTTTACTACCGATCATACCTATTACGGAAACAACGGATATTCTCTGGTGTTGGATGGGTTGAATTCGTCGAACAGCAAAGCTCGTGATCGTGCCATTGTGATTCATGGCGCTGATTACGTAAAAGATGGAAACTCAAAACAAGGTCGAAGCTGGGGCTGCCCTGCATTGCCAAGAAATGTTTCTGAAAATGTTATCGATAAAATAAAAGGTGGGTCACTCGTGTTTTCGTATCACGCTAGCTATTACTGATTTGCCGCCGAACTCATTCATTTGCGAAAGTTTATAACTTCAATTAACCCAAGTCTGGACTCTGTGTGTCTATTGGGCGGGGGAGTCATATGGGGAATTTGAATAGGGGCCTATTGTTAGGCGTGCTTTGCGTATTTTTTGCTTGTGAAAATCTGAGGGGGGTCGTGGGAAGAACGCCATCAGGGCCTTCGCCTGAGGCTCCAGTTGGAACTTCTCCGGAAGTTCCCGTGACGGATCCGCCAACTCCAGATACAGGCCATGATTCAGGTGATGAAGATTCTGGAGATGACCAACTACCAAGTCAGAAGGTAGGATTTTCTGGTCTTGAATACGCCGACGTCCAAAGTGAAAATTTTGAATTTAAAGTGAGCGATGATATGCCGAAGCTTACACCCGCTTGCTTAAGAAACGAAGGGTTTGAGCTGGTGATTTTGGATCCCGGTCATGACGATTCGAACGCCTCCAGAAGAAGCGACGCAAAGGAGCGCGGTGGAAACGAAAAGTACTTCTTTAAATGGCGAGAGGTCCACGAGGGGCAAATGGCACAAGTGGCTTCTTATTTGGCTTATGAATATTTGGTATCGCATCCGGCATTGAGTGAGGCTCAAAGGGCTGAGTTAAAGACAATGATTCGATTCACTCGTCACCCCGCCGAGGCAAAGTTTGGCCAATACGAGGAATCCAAGGGTTATGGGCCGAAGGGTGGAGATATCACCAGTGGAATTGATAATCGAAAAGCTAGAATCAATACCATGATCACTCATCACAGGCCGTTCGATACACAAACGCAAAGTTGGTCAAAGAGCAAAGTGTGGGATGTTAGCAATAAAGCTATTTTTCTATCGGTCCATGGAAATTCAACAGACTATTTTGAGGAAGGTGATCACGTGTGGTTGATTCCCGCAAAGGGCGATTCTGGTTTATCTTCTGTTCAGAAATTGCTCAATGCTCTCAAGGATGGGTTTTCATCGGAATGGGGCGACTATTTGCAGGCTAATGATCAGGATTCAGCTGAAGTGGCTCGTTTAAAGAATGGAAGTCATTCCTCTGTACGTAGCGAAAATATTAAAACTGATGAGCATAGTATCAATTTGGCTGTGTTGAGCTCGGATATCAAAACTCAAGATAAAGCTTTGCTTGAGGGCTTTGTGATGAATGGAAAAATTGGAAAGCTTGCCTACCTTGATATGACGAGCAATCCAAAGCCAAAAAAGCTAATTTTTAAGCAGGGCTCACGATTGCTAAAAAGCTACGATGTTAGTGATGCTTATATGGCCTACGCAAAAAGTATTGCACGCAGTCTCGTTGAGCGAACAAATTGCAGATAAATTTCTAATCACAGCTTGATCGTTATTTTCAAAGGGCTAATATAGCCCAATGTTTAAATCTTCGTCCGTCATTATCACTTTATTTTCTCTCTTAATTTTTCCTTCTTGTTCGAGCTCAAAGCCGGTTAATGAGGTTAAGCGATTTCAAACTATTTCATGGGAGTCTACCCAGGATGTCTTAAATCCAGAATCTGTCTACATAGAACCAGTAACGGGCGAAATATATGTCTCAAATGTTGCGGGTGCGAGTGATGGCAAGGATGGGACTGGCTGGATTTCTAAATACGATAAAGCCGGAAAGTTGCTAGTGGGGAAATGGGTAAAGGGGCTAAATGCACCCAAGGGCATGCGATCCGCTGGTGGGTTTTTGTGGGTAAGTGATATAGATAGGGTTATAAAAATTTCTTTGAAATCAGGAAAAATTGTAAAAGCAATAACTGTGAAGGGTTCAAAGTTATTGAATGATGTGGCCGTTGGTCCTGACGGCATTGTTTACGTTTCAGACACCATCGAAAGCGCTATTTATAAGATTCAAAATAGCAAAGCTCAAATTTTTGTTAAGGGCGAAGAGTATGAGAGTCCCAATGGATTGTTGGTGCTCGATGATGAGTTAATTGTGGCTTCCTGGGGGTTTACAAAAGATTGGTCGACTAAGACGCCCGGAACCCTTTACGCAATCAACTTAAAATCTAAAAGAAGACGTGACATCGTTAAAACGCCTTTAGGTAATTTGGACGGCCTCGAAGTTGAAGGCGATGAAACTTTTATCGTTAGCGACTGGGTGAGCGGCAAGATTTACAGAATCTATTCCAATGGAACGAGCGAAGTTTTACTGACCCTTGAGCAGGGAACAGCCGATATAGCCTATGACACTAATTCCGGCACTTTGATTGTGCCAAGAATGAACGCAAGCAAAGTTTCTGCCTATAAATAGCTAACTGTGCGCGGGGAAAAGGTGGTGGTGGGCTGCTAAGTCCCTCAAACGGTTGAATGCATTGAAGAAAAAGCAGATTGTGGTGCCAATTGAACAATCTAGGCATAACAATCCGGATTTATAGCTGAATTTTCAACTCACCACCTCTTCCCCGCGCACAGTAAATTTGCGGTCTATTTCTTAACAATTCCATAATCTTGCAAAAAAACGTAGCTCGAATGAGCCTTCGATCGGTCGCATACTGAAAGAGTAGGGATCTGAGTAGAACGTCGTTGAAGCCATCCCACATAGAACGTATCCGAAGGGCGTAAAAATGTTTTTTCAAAAGGGACAAAATTCAAAACTCTTAAGCTTGATTTTAATGACTATGGCGATAAGCCAAACGGCTTGTGAACTACAAGTCGCGATTGATTCAAAGCTCAGTGATCCAGGGGAGGTAACACCTCCGGTGATCGATCCCCCATTGCCCGAGACTAGTGGAGATGTGATTACAGGCCAATGGATGAACACATCACTTGAAAATCAAGATCAATCGTTTCAATTGGATTTTGATCTAAAACCTTTGGCCGCTAATTCAGATATCATTGTTGGCCTTTCAAATAAGACAGTTTCTAGTTTTACGGACCTTGCTCCGATTGTGAGATTTTCCAGTGCAGGCATTGTGGACGCAAGAAATGGAAGTTCTTATACCGCTGCTAACAATTTAGCGTACCAGTCTGGAGTGACTTATCATGTTGAACTTCAAGTTCATCTTGGAACAAGTTTAAACATTTACTCAGTAAAAGTAAAAGATGCTTCAAGCGCCAATGTTGAAATAGCCAACGCCTATCCCTTTAGATCCGAAAATTCAGACGTAGCTAGTCTTAACAATTTAGCGACATTTGCTAGCGTAGGTTCGGCTGAAATTTCAAACGTTGCTATCACAAGCATCGCTCAGCCGGAAATCATCATTCATCATTTACTTAGTGTTAAAAAGATTGGCGATGGACAGGGCCTTGTAGCCGCGTCCGGAATTAACTGTGGTTCCGACTGTGAAGAAGACGTGCTCGAAAATTCGTCCGTGACTTTAAGTGCGACGGCAGAAAGTGCTTCAGAGTTTTTGGGGTGGAGCGGCGCTTGCTCTGGAGTTCAAAGCACGTGCCAAGTGGCAATGTCCCAAGCAAAAACAGTTACTGCAGAATTCGGCCTTAGAGATATCGTTCAACCTCCTGTTGTTCCGCCCGTAACTCAAACAGGTTCTTGTGGCTCAGCAACCCGTCGAGCAACAACCTGGAAGTTTGACCGAGATAATTACCTTTGTGGCACCTATGCGAATGGTGATATTTGGGTTGTGGGTCCAGTGGTCATTACTCAAATAACTCCAGCAGCTACAGGCGGTCAAAGCGGAACAATGATAAATCCTTCGCTCGGGAGGAATCAGGGCTTTGATAAAGATTTAACTTATCAGCCATATGTATCCTCTCTTGATAAGGGAGTGTCTTTACCTCTAACGGTTGCCGTGAATAGTTCAGTTGTTTCGAGTATCACAGCTGATGCTTCAACCAGCTTCAATACGATCAAAGCTTTTGAAGTTCTTACTGTTGTGCAATCCCAACCAGCGTCGGGAGCTTTTAGGCCTGCTGCTATTGGAGGCGGAAGCAAAGCTAGTCAATGGAATGAATCTCAAGTGAATTACGGTAAACTGAAAAAACTTTCACGCTCAGGCTTGTCCGCCCCTTCTTTAGGCAACTTAGCAGAATATTTTAGTCATCCTTGGATTGAATTTGATCTAAATTGGACGGGTCGATACGTACACCCTTATTATATGGGGGCCACTATCGGAAGCAACGGAGCTATTGATGGAGATGCTTATGGACGAAAAATTGCCGACAGAACTGGCAATGCTATCTTGATGTTAAATTTAGATTTTACAAATCAAGAAAAAAGAGAGCTACTCATCGGCATGATTCAGGTCGGTATAGATAATTTTGGTGTGATATCAAACGGGGGTAAATGGTACGCAGATGGTGGACACAATCTGGGTCGTTTAACCCCTGTCATGTTGGCCGCGGCAGTACTCAATGATTCATCAATGAAGAGTGCAATTGTGGGATCGGCGTATAATTTCCAAGAGTTTCAAAACACTTTTTTTGTGAGTCAGTCCGATGTCGATTTTACCAATCGAGTTGCGGTCAACGGCCGTCCGATCGTTCAGTATCAGTCTTCAGATATTGGACTGCCTGAGTGGGGAATCGTTCACCATTACCATCGTGAAAAAGACAATGCAGCTATCTCGGCACCCTACAGAGATACCAATGGTGGTGCCATGACGGCGCTAACAATGGCGGCGAGATGTATGGGGATGCGTAGTGTGATGAACTGGGAACCATTATTTCAATATGCGGAAAGACATTTGCAGATTGAAGACGATGGCTTTGTAGGTGGGAATAATTACAATCCAACACCAGCTTTTCATAGACAGTTCTACTATAATTTTGCGAGCGTCTCTCCCTAAGTTCAGTTGGATTCCTGTAACAGGTTCCATTCTTTGATCCATTGATACGCGGGGCGAGTGACTCCGTAAGCTTCATAGGAAAAACGTGCCTCGGGGTTTGCCTCGGGGCGTATGTCGCTTAACCTCCAAGCAAGTGCTCCAGACAAGCCACATGCTTTTGCATTTTTAATGAACTCGCGTGTGCTCAGCAGCTGAAGTGAATCAGAAAACTGCTTTGATTGCTGACCGAATTCTCCAAGATAAATTTTCTTTTTATATTTTTTCGACACCTGCTTTATCTTTTCACAGTTTGGGATCTTTCCTTCGTTATTGTAAAAATGTATGTCCCAAAAATCTACACAGCTTGGGTGGGGATTCGGATCCAAAATTAGATTTTGCGCACCTTTGGAATAAAATGGAATCGCCGGCCAGCCAATGGAGGCTGTGACCGGAATACTTAATTGAGACTGGCGTTGGCTGTGAATTCTATTTTTAAAATCACAAACAAAATTGTTGGCTCCTTTCCAGCCTCCTTCAAATTCCCAACCTGCAACGGCGGCATCGATTTCATTCATCACATCGAGCCCAAAAACCCAGGGTCGAATGTCGTCCCTATATAGGAATTCCAGCAATGGATTGAGTGCATTTTGTTGAAAGGCGGCTCTCGCGCCAAATTTATTATTTAGAATGTTCCACCAGCGATTTCTGAAAGGGCCATTTTGCAGAGTGCGCAAAAGATTGCCATCAAAAAGTGTTAGATAAACCTTTATGTTTCGTTCCCGAGCAGCTTTTATAAAATCTTCGAGGTTCTTTAAAAAATCGGGATGCAGTCCACTCACTTTCTCAGCTTTCCAAATAAGTGATGTTGAATTTTGACCTTCAAAAAGCCATAGGCGAAGAGTCTCTCCACCTGCATGTGAAGTTAAATCCAAAATGCGTCTGGTTTCGGAAGGAGAATAATCGGCACCTGTCCATTGGTGTTCATAGTTGTTTTTTAACCACGCTTGGTTGAAGCCAACATTAAATGCAAGCGATAGGGCAGGTACCAACATAAGCGTTATAAGCAAAATGGCTTGGAATATTTTTCTTTTAAAAGTGTCCATCAAGATATGAATCGACGCTTTGATCTAAATAATTGACGTTTTTTTATAGGAGCAAAGATGTTTCTCGAGTTGGGGCCACCTTTAAAGCTGTGGGCACCGTGTCGTTGTAAAGTGAAATTAAGTCATCCCTACAAATCTGCTCTTCATAGCTAATTAGTGGTCAATTTATCTAAATTTATATTTTCTTCTGCCGATACAAATACATGAAGATTAAAAAAATTTGGCTAATCGCTTCGGCAATCACTTTTATCCAATTTGGTATTCAAGATTCTTTGGCCTTTGGATCTAGACCACCTAGCTCAAACCCACCGGCGCAGCCGGAAAAACCAAAGGGTGATTTAAAAACGGTCATCGAAAATATAACTAAGATGACAAAAAATTCTTCTTGCGCAAACTATAGTTGGAAAAACAGGGGGCGCGCTCCTGCTGCCTATATGGCAGGTATGGGGTTAACTTTTGCAAGATCTCTTTGTCGAGAACGTGCTAATGAATCCACGGCAAAACTTATGGCAAGCAAAAACACACATGATGGAAATAGAGACACCATAACTTGGTACGAAAATAATTTTGATGCACAAAATCTAGAGATAGATGTCTCGGGTCCAGAAACGCTTCGAAGTCTTTATACCTTGGGAATTGGCCTTGGTATGCGCGAATCTTCTGGCAAATATTGTGAGGGCTACGATGTTTCGGGTGGAGCCAGCAATTCTTCAGAAGCTGAAGCCGGGATGTTCCAGACCAGCTACAATTCTGTTGGGGCAAGTTCTGAACTTCGCAAAATTTATAATGAATACAAAGCCGATAGATCCAAATGCTTTTTAGATACTTTTAAACAGGGTGTAAGTTGTAAGGATAGGGGTTTCATAGGAAGCGGCGAGGGATTGGTATTCCAACAACTTGCTAAATCGTGCCCTGCGTTTGCGGCTGAGTATGCAATGATCACATTAAGAGTTTTAAGGAAACACTACGGCCCCTTGAATCGAAAAGAAGCCGAAGTTGTGAAATCATGTAACCAAATGCTAGATGCTGTTCAGGAATATGTTGAATCGAGAAACTCAATCGTTTGTTCAGTCTTGAATTGAGCGTCAACATAAAAACTTGATTTCCGAAGTTTTCGAGCCTAAAGGCGAGAGGGCCATTAAAAATGGCGGAGAGAGTGCCACGCACCTCGACTCGAAAACACTCTCGTTTGGTAGAACGATAAATGAAATGGCGGAGAGAGAGAGATTCTTCAGAGGCAAAATTTAAGTTTCGATAATCGTTAATTTTTTTAACAACAACAAGAGCTTACTCAATGACTCTATACCACGGCCCTTCATAAGGTGACTTTAGTCACCTTATGCCGCACACGTGGGTGCAAGAAAATGCAGCAAAATGCCCTGAAATGAGGTGCCTTTTACCGCGGCAGTCAAAACATAAAAATGTTTTGACTCGCACGCGGGCCCCGTTGGTCCCCACAACCTTCATGCTGTTTGAGTATCTCTGGTCAAAGTGTCGAAGTAATTTTGATAAACGAATTTACGATTTCGTTTCTGTTTGGTCGTTTCCTTTAGAATATTAAGTAAAATAAGAGCTCTAGTGGCTCTGTTTAAAGTGTTTTGATTTGAATTAGGAATAGTTTTTACAAGCTCAGGAATCGTCATAATTGGAAACTTGCAAAATGCTTCAAATACTAATTGGACGCTTTGTGGTTCACTTAATAATCGCAACCTATCTGATGTATGTAAATCATGTATGTCTTTTGCCGCTTGTCTCGACATATTTGAGGTTTCCACAATCCCGAGTAAGAAAAATTTAATCCACTCTTCCCATTCCCCTTTTTCACGAATGTTGGTTAGCTTTTTATAATATTCAGTTCTGTTTTCTTTGAAAAAATAACTAAGATAAATCAATGGTTTCTCTAAAATGCCCCAATGACACAGCAACAAAGTTATCAGGAGTCTTCCTAATCTTCCATTCCCATCAAGAAAGGGGTGGATAGTCTCAAACTGTGCATGCACCAATCCTGCCTTGATCAAAGGTGGAAGCTCGTCGTTTGAATGAATGTATTTCTCCAAATCAGACATCGCCTCAATGTGGACGTCTGGCGGAGGCGGAATGAATTGAGCTGTTTCTGGAGTCGCCCCTGGACTGCCTATCCAGTTTTGGCTGGTCCTGAATTCTCCCGGACTTTTTTCTTGTCCCCTGGACTCTTGCAGTAGGAGAGAATGAGTTTCTTTTAGCAGTCTTGTTGATATTGGAATTTTTTTAACTCGTTCCAGGGCACTATTCATGGCAACGATGTAATTTGAAACTTCCTTAATGTCTTTTTGGTTATGTCTTGGCTCTTCGCTTGGAGCTTCGTCTAGTACGTCTTCTAGCGAACACTGTGTCCCTTCAATTTGCGAACTCAGTAATGCTTCTTTGCGTACAAACAGATAAACGAACAGGTCTGGGTCGGCGATAATGGATGTGAGGCCCTTGAGTTCTCCGATTGCTTGGGATGCTTGGCTGAGCAAAACAGCTGTTTCGGAGTCAATCTTTAGGTGAGGACTGAGCGGAGGGAGCGGGTTGGGATAAAAAGCATAATAGCCTTTGGCGTGCTTGAGGGCCTTCCCGGCCCTTTCTGATGTGAATCTTTTTGGGTCCATATGTAATTACACTATATTCATAATTACGTTTAATGGCAAATATGTAATTATAAACATGGCGTAATTACATGGTTGAGCTAACAAAAAATCGTCACCTTGGCGCTATCTAGAGTAACTCTTAAAACCGTATATTTAGGCCCATGACCGTAAAGGCTCGGATTTTAGACATTGAGCGAGTCGGAGCCTATTATTGGATTTTGAAGCCCCATTCAGCCCATACGTAAGCTCCATCTATCCCCGCTACTACACACCTCATCACCCATAAGCCCAAACTCGGGGGGGGCTTTACCCAAAAATAATATTGCTCACAACTTCTTGGAAAGACGGCATTATTCCTCAGTTTCTGGTGCTCAAATAAAATTTTCTCAAGCAAAAATATCTGGCCTTTTGTACAATTTAAGGTAGTTAAAAAATATTTAGGAGTATTTATGATTAGCGGTACGTTTTCTGAACAAGATTTAAAATCTAAACTACTGTCAGTAATTCCGATCTTCGCAATTATGATTGGTCTTTCGGCGTGCAATGCAATAATTGTAAATTCTAATGGCAGTTCCGGTGGATCGCCTGTTGCAGCTCCTATCGCCAATACTGCGCCAATAGCTTTCGCGCAATCCATTATCGTCCCTTACGACACCTCGGTTGATCTTACTCTTTCTGGTAATGATTCTGATGGAGATATGCTTTCCTTCAACCTGGTTGAATCACCGACTCATGGGAGTTTAAGTGGATCCGCCCCTTTGCTCACGTATACTCCATCTTCGGGCTACGTTGGAACTGATTCACTAAGCTTTAGCGTGAGCGACGGTACCTTAACTCATTCGGCTAACATAAATCTGATCGTTGCCGACAAAGTACTTTTGCTTGCCGCCGATGGCGACGATGGCCTTGCAGAAGTTAACGACCTTACTAAGCCATTTTTAACAGCGCAGGCAGTGGTTGACACCGCCCTCACCCTAAATGTGAATGAGAGAATTCTAATAATTGCAGGAGCCGGCAGCTTTGGAGATGTCGACATCGGCCCCCAAGACTTTGGAAGCTATGTCTACTGGGTTGGCGAAGGTCCGACGCTGTCGCAAATCGGAAACATTTCTGGTGAAGGCCTTAGGGGAACTGACGCTATTGATTTGGGCGGGGGAAATTCAAGTACCCCAGACAATGGAACTGCCGGCCCTTCAATTACACTAAATTCAGATTTAAGCATTCAGTTTGGCGATATCACTTCAATAGGTGGCGAAGATGGTATTCCCATATCTGCTTATGCAAATAACGGTGGTACCGGGGGCAATGTGTTACTTAGCAGTGTTCGCGCTCGCAACATAAAATCTGAGGGAAGTTTAGCCTACGTTGTCAGTGGATCTGGTGGGAATATCACTATCTCATCGAATTCAATTGTAGACTCAGTCATATCAGTGAGCGGTGATAGCAGGATCGGAGATTCGGTGGGCAGTGCAGGGACAATCCATATCATCGAAAGCACAGTCAACGGCAACGTGTTTGCAACTCCGCTTGCAGTTAGTGTTTTTGGCGGCAACGACGGAGGAGAAATTTTTATCACGGGAACTCCAGACCGCCGCAGCATTGTTACGGGAACCATTGATGCAAGCGCCAATCCGGGAGCATACAGTATGGGCGTTGGTAAAGATGTAACGCTTGAATATGCAGACGTGCAAGCTATTCTAAGCACTGGCGATCCAGATGGGCAACTCAACGCCACGAATTCCACCTACACCACATTCAATGGAAATCCCTAATCTAAGAACAGATCCCCAAACCAAAACGCTGGGAGAAAATGCAAAAGCCAATCTCAGAATTTGAGATTGGCTTTTGTTGTTCAAGAATCCCCAGCTCTTTGGCTGAGGCTTTACTGTTTATCTAGTGTTTTTTTAACAAGTCATTACAGCTGGGTAATTTTGGATTTTTTATCTCTGTAAGATCTATGCCTTCGACTCCACCATAATACCCATGACCAAATGAGCGGTTGTCCCAAAATATATACTCACTTATAAAAGAACTGGTGCTGATACCAAGCTTCTTGAATTGCTCGCGATGTTTCTCGGTGAATCTAAAAAGCTCTACTCCCACGACATCCCGAAGAGCTCTTTGAACTTTATCTAAATCAAAAACATATCTGTCTTCCTTCAATAGAACAGCAAATTGGTGAGGTTGATATTTTCTGGTCTTTTTGTATCCTTTATACCTCATAGGTATTGTGGAAAAATACATCCCTCCTCCGTAGGAACCGCGTGAATTTTTCATTAGATAATCAATTTCTTTTTGAGCAACGTTAGTTTCTACGTATCTACGGATATGTTCTTCTGCTCCCCAATGATACAAGGCTGTTCCTTTAGGCAACATAGAGAGTTCAAATTTTTCGCCATTTATTAGCAAAACTGGATTTTTCTTTGTTTTATCAATAGATATTTCTAATTCAATATCACTCGATTTTGCAGCAGCCACCTCAACACACGGAACAAAAACAGAAAGGACTAGAGTTAGTATCCAGTGAAGTTTTAAATCTTCGACCATATGGTTATTTTAACAAAAAAGGCACATAAAAGTTGGCCTAATGTCCAAAATCCCAGCGTTGAATCCTGTGAGCGGCTTCTAGAGCTTTAAAGAGCAAGCTAAAATGAAAAAGATCGAAGCCTTTCGACCTCGATCTTCAATTCCGAACTATTCTATAGAACCCAGAGGCTCATTGATTAGAATCTAGAATTAAAAATACCTAGTGCCCCATTCGAGGTATAATTTTTAATTTTTGGAGTCTCGAACACAGCGAGTATAAACCGCCGTGATTCTTGCCTTTTCATGCCCTTCATTAGCTTCAACGATTCCACGACCAAGCTGACTTGCATAAAAATAACCTGCTGGATGCTCAGGACTACTAGGTGAAAACCAAGTTTGACTAACTTTTCTTTCAGCAAGCCATTCCTGAAGTTGCGATTTATTCGTCTCAAGTTCTTTTTGAAGAGCAGCAGCTTCGTCACCATTCAACAGCCTAAGGCCTTCATCTTCGCATTTCTTTTGAGCCCCCTTATAGCTTCGGCGCTCTTTATCAAACTGATAAAGTTTAAGCCCGCTGCTGCTGGTGAAAACAAGAAATTTGGAATGTGGGTCCACCGCTTGCTTTTTAGGGGTTTCCCTTTTAGGACACCTTAACTGCCCAGGAGCCGGATTCTCATAGCAGAGCCCTAGCTCAGGAGTCTTATTATGTTCAGTTTGATCACTATGTTGGGATAAAGCTGAGAGGGTGAATAGCAAAGTACCAAGTACTCCAGCTGATCTTAATAAATTTGCAATCCGAATTTTAATAATACAACCTCCCATGGTCATTTTATGACTAATACAACTGTACATGCGTGGTTCTAAAGAATGCAAGTTTGAATAGCCTCTTAATTATATTTTAACAAAACTAATGACAGATATAAACCCCAATTTTCGCTAAGTCCTTGCTTTTTTGCACCCGCTTCATAAATCCTCGCTCTAAAAATCAAAAAAATAGGCCCAAAGCCCTAAGCCGACAGGCTGGGCTGCGGGCGCAGAAACGAATTTTGTGGCTCAGAAACCATGTAGCTAATCCGTAGCAATTTTGTAGCTCATGGGTGAAATATGGTGAAATTTTATGAAATGCCGATGGGAGTGAACTAACTCAGCTCCTGTTAAAATTAGTTTTGAAGATTTGACTACTTGCGACTTTCGCTTGATTTCTCTGACCGACATTTGGTGCCCGAGACTGGACTTGAACCAGCACCCCGTTTCCAGGACAGGCTTCTTAGGGGTAGGGTGCATCTACTCAGAAACAAAAAATAACTTTTAATCATTAACACTTAACAAGGATTTCAAGGGCTACGAGCCACTTTCGTTTTTCTTGTCTTTCCCTGGGGATTCCGAGCGTTGCTTAAATTTTGTCCCATTTTTGGCCACTCGTTTTGTGGCCAGAGGTGGCCACTGGATCAAACTAAGCAACCTGCAATTTAACTTTGAGACCAATTTTGTGTGCAATGTCTATAAGGCGATCTGTAGATATTTTTTCTAAATTTCCATTGAGAATGGCGGTGATCACGGTGCGACCGACTCCAGATTCTGCGGCGACTTCTGCATGGGTCCATCCATTCTTCTCTGTGGTTTGCTTAATGGCGACGACAAGATTGCGACGCATTTCAATTTTTGCAGCCTCAGATTCGGGGATGCCTAAAATTTTGCATAGTTGCTTGGTGTTCTTAGCTTCAAAAAATTCTTTACTCATATCATGCTCCCGAGCCGCTTTTGAGCGAGCTCTAATTCTTTCTTGGGCGTTGTTTGACTCTGCTTTTTAAAGAAGTGAAAGACGATCAAGGCATCTTTAACTTTGGTGTAATAGAAAACTCTATATTGGCCTGTTGAATCCTTTATCCGCAATTCGTGAGTCCCTATGGCAATATCCGGCATAGGACGGCTGATGGGCATTCCTAGGGACTCGCCAGAGGCGAGAAGGTCTAGGGCCTCAGCAATCCTAATTTTTAGGTCTAGCCCCAATTTCTCTACATCTTTGGCCACGGACTTGTGGATTCGAATAGGCTTCATTCTGGTATAATCATGTCATAAATATATGACCATGTCAAATATTTATGACATGATATGGGAGGATAATATTCGCTCCAATTTACGCTTGTTAAAGAGCTGAAAATACTGGAAACTGGTCAAAAGGCTGGCAACTCTTAGATATTCCAAGGAGGAATCAGAGATTTGATTGATGAACAGTGAATTTTCCGTGTTAATCTTACCGTTCATGAAAAATAACAGAGGTTTTTCAATTGTTGCGGTACTTGTCGCAGCGGGAATTATGGGATTCCTTGCTCTCGTTTTTTCTAAAATGATTCTGAATTCTAAAAAAGGTCAAAAAAGCGTAGAAAATTCGCTGGATTTTGATGTTCTGAAAACAACTACTAAAATGATTCTTAACAAGAAGAGTCTTTGCGATAATGCATTCAGGTCTTCTGGAACTGCTGCAACATTTAATCCAACGTTATTGCCGCAATCCAATTTTAATGAGATTAGACTAGGCACTCAAATAGTGGCAAGTCCTTCAATGACCCTTGGGGGTGGTTTAGTAATCGACAAATTAGAATTGTCTCAAGTCAGTGGAACAGTTCCGGACACCATTACAATACCAAGTAAAACAATTTACCCTGTTGAGTTGGTGATCTCTGCCTTGAAAAAAACTTCGGGCGTCGGTGGATCAACTCTTTCAAATAAATTTAATCCTTTTCGATTTTTGATCCAGGTCGATTATGATTCCATTGCGCTCACGGGTAGCCGTCAAATTGAAGCCTGTTGGTTGGCCGATGGAGCGGTACCTCAAAGCTACACGGCGTGGGGAACCTTGTCTTGCGGAAGTGGATATATTCCTGCGTATACAGGTTTGGCAGTCGTAGCGATCCACACTGCCCAAGCGGGAGGCGCACCGATTTGCAAACAAGGCGGGGGTTTTGCCAACACGAATGGTTTTTATTGGTCGTCAGGAACTACTCACGGTTACGCTGATATTTCTTGCGCTGTTTGCGTTGGAGGAACTTATACAGGATGGGGGACTTCAACCTGTGCGAGCGGATTTACGGTCGCGTACACTGGATTTGCGACAATTCCAATTTGGAGTAACTGGGTTACAGCGACTCCGATTTGCAAACGAGGACCGTTAACCTACCCCAACCCAGGTGGATTTAATTGGGCTACTGGGGGCACTTGGGCCACCGCTGGCACCATCAATATTCCATGTGTTCAGTGCTTAAAATAGTCAGGGTTCTTAAGTTTTAAATTCTTATTTATTTTTTACTAGATCAGCGCCTTAGGGGTTCGATAGAATAGTTCAGATTTAATGGCCTGAGGTCGAAAGACTTCAGGCTTAGTCGTTTAAGACTGCTCTTTAGAGCCCACTTAAGGCTCTTCACGCCGCGATAGCTGGGATTTTGGACAGCTGAGCCATCGGAAGCTATCATTTGTTTTAGGTCAAGGTCGCCAATGGCAGTTTGGACATTCAGTAGTTACGGATTGCTTCAGCCAGGCAAGGTCCACGCCTCAGCGACCAACGCAAAGAACATTACCACTATTGTAGCCACGGTCATAATTGGTGTTGCCCAAACTCCCGTCACTCCCGAGGAAATACCACGCGCTATAGCGGTTGGCAGAGAAGACAGTCGCAGACCAGAAGCCATAACCAGAGGAGGCGCCGGTAGTTATATTAGGAAGTACAAATCTTATACCGTTGATATCTGCCTGTTTGAAATCTGTTATTGTTGGCAATCGCCATCTCACACTTGGCGATGATAATTTTCCCATGCCACCCTTGAGGTCAGAGTATGTACCTCCAGAATAGTCATCGCCACTAAAGGTAGGCTGCGCCCCTGTGAACTCGCTGCAAGCACTATATGGAGTCGTTTGATCTTGGTAACTCGGATCATTGCAATAACCGCCTGGATCGTCAGCTTGTTTATTTCCTGCAGCGTGACACCAGTTTGGATAACTGCCATCAGTATCACTCCAGACAAGTCCAGTTCGCTCATCTCTCCAGACTTCAGCACCATTTTTTCTAGTGACTAGCTTCCATGTCGCTTCACCTGAGTTGCCTTTTGTAGATCCAGCCCAAGTTGCACTCGCTCCATTTTGAGTCACACAGTCTGCTATTCTAGCATCAATTGTTGCCCCTGTTCCGCAGTCTAATGAAGGACGAGTTGCGTTGACTACCGTAGAGCACGTATCAAACGCGCCACCGCTATTTGAGCAACCATTATCTGAGGTAAAGTAACCATCATCATCTTTATTCACGTCTGGCACTTCTCTGTATCCACTTGCATAAGATCCTGATGCCTTCTCAGCCGTCAATGTCATCTGTGCGGTTGTTCCAGTATCACGGTGCATGTTAGAGGCCGTTAAATCGCCAAATAAGCTGTTACAAACAGCCGTGCCAGCGCGACCAAAGATGGTTTTGCCGGTGCAAATATTCGCGGGCAAAAAGTGTGCGCCAAGATCAACAACAACCTGCCTGACGTATTCGGTAGCAGATAAATTTGCAATTTCAACCGTCGTTTCGCCATCAGCCACTTGGCCAGAGAGCGTAGTAGCTCCGTCGGCATTCAAATCTACTGGGCTAAGCGCTGCTTCACTGCCACCACCACTTGCTCCAGAACTAGTAGAAACCACTGCGCGACAACTTGTCAGCCCCGCCCCCAATATGCACCACACTACGAGATAATTTAACTTTGCTTTATATTTGTTCAGCATACGTTCCCCCATAAGACTCTCTGTCTTTGAAACCCTTATATTAACAATTATAGACCTTCTGGGGGGGGGCAGAGTATTAATTTTTTGTGAAGTTCGGATTCCGCGTCCAAATTTATGGGCGCACTGTGATCCCCTAAATTTTGACCTTGATCCTGCTCCACAGAGCTGGGAAATAAAAAATCCGTTGCTTTCAAAAGTGAAGCAACGGATTTTTGTATAGAAACTGCGAAGTCTATAGATAGCTAATGCCCTTTAAAACTAGGAATTCAAAGTTAAAAATGTGTCTCGTTAGCAACATTTTTTAAAAGACACTGAAATATGTGGAGCACAAGTTCATATCTCCTTTTTTGAGGTTACCCGATCCCTTAACATCTTCTTAACTCACAAATTAAATTTGTGAGGCTCGGTAACGCTTTCTTTAAGGTGCTTTTGCCATCCACAATTACTCAAGAATTCCATATTAAGGTAAGAAAGAGGGGGAGAATATGAAGGCGTTCAATAAGTTTGAAATTGTTAGAAATTTGCTTTTACATGTTGCGACTTTACTTCTTGTTTCTTGTGAAATTAGCAACTTAAATAGCAATACCGTTAATGGAGAAAATGCGGGAGAGGACACTCAAGTTGTTGTCCAGCCTTCAGCGGGGGACCAAGCAGGGGTCGAACAAACGCCTGGCATTAACTCGCCCCCGACTCAAACTATAAAGGATGGGTGTACAATTCAAATTGAATCGTGTCCCGCAATGCCAGATACACCTAACATTGTTCAGGACGATTTCGATGGATCGGCCACTTCGGTAAATCGATGTATGTACCGCGCCATCGAATGGCGAGAAGAGTGCAAATCAAAAAAATCGGTTAGTGCAAAATACTCAAAAAATGGGAAAATCCTTGCGACTAATATTTCCAACCCTCTACCTGAACTAACAATTGAATTGGCACAACCGATTCAAGAACAACGTATTTATACACAAAATATCAATCCACAGCCTTACGCTGAAATTCCTCCCATAACATTACAAGGTGGGTGGAAGAGCTATATCATAACCACTTCATACAGTTGGATGTGCTCTTCACCCGACAGCATCCTCGAAAAATGGATTAGTATTCCCAGCTATTATTGCAATCAATTGCAGGGTCCTCTAACCCTAACTCATTCAAATGGCTTTTTTGGTGATTCTGTGCCTGCTTCAAATCTAAATGGCGCAAAAAGTGACTGGAAAAGAAACTACTCTGGAATCATGTCAGCACACATCACAAGCGATCAGGTATACAGCAAAAAAGTCATTGCTGTTGTACATGGTGAAAATAAAAATGAAAAACTTGGTGACAATTATTATCAAAATACTGTGAACACTAATGTTTTGGCAAAAAATTGTGCCTCAGGCTTATTTAACAATTCATATTCTGACTGCTGGGATGCTTACAATGGTTTCATAAGTCTTTCCGCGACACCATATAATAGAGAGTACAATTGGGGGTCTACACTTTTTTCAGACTTTGGTCCTGCAATCTGGCCATCGGCAGGATATGTCAACGGCGATCAAAAGTTGTCTTGGGGTGTCCGGCATCCTAGTTCAATCATTAAAGATGGATATTTGTATATTGTTTATTTAGATACAAGCGCCGGAAATTCAGACGGTCGAAAAAGCGGAATCAAAATTGCACGAGCTCCTTTATCTGACCAAAAAGTTCCAACTGGGTTTATTCCCTACCATAGAGGTGCTTTTTCGGAAAACAACAAAAGTTTGCCACCTGGATTTGATCCGTACAAAGTTCGAGATTTTTACGAATCCGAAGGAGGTGCCGCCGATGAACTTTGGCCCAACAGCTCAAACGTGAATCGATTCAGCATTGCAAAAATTCGCGGAACCAATCTATATGCCGGCGTTGAAGAAGTTCATAGTGACGATGGACTAAGTTGGTTCTTGCGACTGCGTTTGTCTGATGATTTAGTAAACTGGAGCAGTCCAAAAGAAATCCCCGGGACAAGAACAAGCGGTGGATGGGATGCGGGAGTTTTACACTATCCAATTTTCTCAGACTGGGACAATACAACAAACTACGAAATCGATGCCGATGGGTTTTATATTCTTGGGACTCATAATTCAAATCCTTACCAAAAAGCAATCAAGATAGAACTTAGCGAGTGAGATTTATGAAACAACATTCTTATAACAAGGGTTTTTCGATAACTGGCGTTTTAGTTGCCTCTGTATTGATAGGGCTTTTATCTGTTGTCCTTAGCAGTCTCTTAACGAGTTCAAATAAGGGCCGAGCTCAGATTCAAGCAAAAACAAGTTTTAACTCGTTGATGAATAATTTGAATTTTTTATTTTCAAAACCTGATTTATGCGCCAACGCCTTTAGTTCAACAGTGAGTACGAATACGCCGGCTACATTTGATGGCTCAGAAACAGATCTAGGTGGCATATATGCGGCTAGCTCTCGAATGATTGAAAAGGGTCAAATTCTAGACGGAGTTAAAGTTGAAAGACTTTATCTAAAACCCATCAGCGGAACTGGCCCCGATTACGTTGTTCAACTTATAGTCGAAGGGCAAACCTCAGAAGGGTTGGGAGGGAAAAGCCTGAGCAACAGTGACAGCGCTCCGCTTATTGGAATTACGGTTGATATATCAAATCGAATTGTGAGCTGCAGCTCTCCGATAGCTCCTGGTGGACTTGGTGGCATGTGCAACGGGGGCAACTCTATTGGGGCCTTTCCTCCATCAGATTGTAACCGTCATATGGACCCAGCAACATCTGGTTATGTGGGTTTTACAGGACAAGGCGGTACTCCAACTTGTTTTTGGGCCTATGGTAATTTCTTAGATAAAAGTGCTGGTGTCTGTCCGCCTGGTTTTACCCTTTATCCCAGCACCCCACAGGTTGACTGGGACAATTGTTCCAATCATCCTAGTCCAAGCAACTGTGCAGGTGTGCCTGGAACTCCAGTGGGAGCGCCCGGAATGGTGCCAAGCCTTAGTGCTGGCCCTGGAAATATTTACTGCGAATTTTGGACAGGTGGAATGTGCATTAAAGACTAATGACAAATATAACCCCCGATTTTCCTGCATATGCACTTGACGTCACCATTGCATTTAATTCCACAGCACTGCTATGGAATTCCCCAAAAACTACCGTGAGCTACTGAAATTGAGGGTGGATGATTGTCTTGTGTATCAAGCGGCTATTGGCTCGGGGCCCAAAACCAAATTAGTGACGTCAAGTGCCCATGCAGGCCGATTTTCGCTAAGTCCTTGCTTTTTTAGCTCAAAGTCAAGAAATTGTGTTTTTTAATGCAGGTTTTGAAACGGCCCAACGGTCGAAGGCCCCAAGGGGGACTGACCGGCGGGAGCTGAAAAAGGCGAAGCTCCGCCCTACGCAGATGCGCATCTCGGGGGATGGGAAAGCTCGAAGTGGGTTTGGATATTTTGTCGTCAGCAAATCACGTGTGTCCATGATGTGCCGAATGTGTGCCCAAATGTAGTGATGGGTTGTGATGACATGTGATTGTCATTCTTGGGTTCGCAGGGTCGCTCCCTATGAGTCTAGGGGTTTAGATCTTTTTTTGTTTCAATGAGTTGTCTTGTTTTTTTTATTTTTTGCTCTTTTTGACTGTTGAAAAATGGCGGAGAGAGAGAGATTCGAACTCTCGGTAAGGTTACCCCTACGCACCCTTAGCAAGGGTGTGCCTTAAGCCACTCGGCCATCTCTCCAGATGTCGCGCTACTGCGCATTGGCTTCGCTGGTTGGCTCATTTGCCCGGCCAGGAACAATGAGATATAGCCTGATTATTATGAGGGGTAAAGTTTAGGATGCTCGAAAAAGAACTAAATTTTGTCTGGGGGGCGCCTCTTTGCGGTCAGCGAAGGTGGATGCTGCGCTCGGCCGAACTCACACCGCTTGGCAAAAAGCTTGCCCTCTGTTTCTCCGATTCCGAGCAAAGCTTTGAGTCTCTGCTTAAACAAGTTGAGTCCGTTATGAAAATCCAAGAAAATGGAATCATTTACGTCGAATGGCCAAGTTCTTTGCTCTATTACGACATTGAGCTCGAGGCCTGGCTTGCAAAGCACGGCGATTGGCGTCCATCTTTTACCTCGGTCTTGCTCGAGGATTGTGCTCATTTGAATGGCCATTATCGAGAATTTTATGAAGAGTTCGCAAGGGCTACGCTTTCGACGGTGATTGTCGCAAGAAGCGAACTTAAGAAAAACGAAAATCTTAAATGGATTGGGGTTGGTGGCATTGAATTTGGCAAAAGAATTCAGGTTTTTCAGGAGGACCTTTGGCCTCAGCCTCGCTTTGAAAGAACAGGGCAAGAATTAAAAGTCCTGCATGATTATGAAGAAGAATATGAAGAAGTTTCTTTCCCCGTGGTGACTGAAATTTCTGACTACCTTCTGGAAAAGGTTTTTGAAGAACTCTCTAGCGGTGATTTCGGCAGCATCTGGGGAATGGAATTTCTTAAGAGAGATCTTTCGGTGAAGGACGATTCGTCAGGGTCTGCTACCGGAGCTACTAAAGAAGCTACGGCTCTTGATCTCTATAGTTTAACCCCCGGTCAGTATTTTCAATGCAAATCCGAGCTCAACAAAGACATCGCAGTTTATGGAATCAGTGAGCAGGTTGGAATTTTAAGAATTGCTGGGGTTGGAATTCCAACGGCGAGCATTCGTGAATATTTGACGGCAAACGAATTGCTTCAAGCTTCTTAGTTTGTAATTTCTTATCTTATAATTAGGACTGATTTAAAAGTTCAAGAACGATTTTTTTTCTGTAGGCAAACATCGACTCTAATTGTGACTTCGCAAACACTTTGTGCGCAATAGCTCCTGCAATCGAAAGGGGCATTTGATACTCGACAGAATCTTCAATCCAGGTGCCTGGCTGATCCACAGAAACATGCGCGCCACTGCGTCCGTTAAAATCTTTGTCAGCTTCTTTGATGATGTGAGTGTGTTTCCAGTGCGAAAATGGTCCAGACAGCTGAATGTCAGAAAATTTAAATAAAGTTGAAGTTTCTGTGACGTCAAAAATTTTTGAAACCCAGTTAAGAGGAAAAATTCCATAAGCTTTCATTTTTATAACAACCTGAGCGCCTTCTTTGGTTTCACCATCGCACTCAATGCTGGCATTCATATGTGGGGGCGATAATTTGTCGAGCACATTTGGATTCTTAAAAAGAGAAGCAACTTTTTCAAAGGGATGGGGGACCCACTGCCGCGATTCAAGTTTGTGAAATTTTTGGGTCATTAGGCAGATTCAGAACTGGCGGCCATACCGTGTTCATCAACACCAAGTTTTTCGTTAGGTTGCCCAATCTGGCGACCTCTTCGACCGAAGGGGCCTGAATGATCGCCTCGAGTCGGGCGAGAGACCGCAACTTTTTGTTGAAGCTTAATCAATCCATCAATAAGAGCTTCTGGGCGAGGGGGGCAGCCCGGAACGTAAACGTCCACGGGAACAACTCGGTCAACGCCTTTTAAAACGCTGTAACCTTCTTTCCAGTAAGGGCCACCTTTGGTCGCACATGATCCCATGGCAATAACCCATTTGGGATCAGGCATTTGATCGTAAAGTAGTTTCAATCGTGAAGCCATTTTCAGTGTGACTGTTCCGGCAACAATCATAAAATCCGATTGTCTTGGTGTGGCTCTAAAAACTCCGCAGCCAAAGCGTTCAAGATCGTAACTTGCGGCACCGGTTGCCATCATTTCAATCGCGCAACAGGCGAGACCAAAAGTCATCGGCCATAAGGAATTTTTGCGGCCCCAATTCACCACATTATCGAGTTGGGTGAGCAACAAATTGTCTTCGGTTGCAACGGGATTCATAAGCCCAGGAATTGCGGGATTTGAAATTTCAGCCATATCAGGAGCTTAGCATGCCTATTTGAGCTTCAAAAGCCCATATTAGAGAGAAAAACATAACCTTGCTTAGGCTTCAATCACATCAGAGTAGTCTAGGGCTTTGTCCGTGGGGGCCAAAACAAAAGAACCAGACTTCAGGTAGCGAACGGTGAGGTCTAGGCTAAGTAGCTTCCTTCTGAGATAGGTAAAATGGACATTTAAGGTTTTATCTTTGGATTGGGCGCGCCCCCAAATACGCTTTTGAATTTCGTCTTTTGCAAGAGGTCGATATTTCATAGCTTCAAATAAGGACAAAATCCTAAATTCCAACGACGTTAATTCGGCACTAGCTTCTCCGTTATAAACTAGGCAAAAGGCGATGGGATCCAGAGAGATTTCGGAAGATTCGATAAAAACGTCAGACATGACGCCAGTATAAACATATTTTATTTATAAACAAAAGGTATTTGTTTGACGGTTGCCAATAGGTGAGGCTCATCAGGTCAAAAAGGAATAGAATATTGGGTCAAGATGCCGATTTTTTTTTGCTAGATTTGGGTGTCATTTGCTTAAGAAGATACTCTCGGTTTTGAGCCGTGATGATATCTAGAACTTCCTCAACATCAAGGTCGAGTACTTTCACCATTTCTCCAATACTTTGAAGCGGAGGGGCGCAAAGACCTCGTTCCCAATTTGAAACTATCTGAGCGCTTTTAAATCCTAATGTTTTGGCTAGTTCCGATTGAGTAAGGCCACGTTCGGTACGCTTTTCTTTAAAAAATTGTCCAACCTTTTCAAACCGTTGCAGCATATACCCATAATCTTTCATTGCTTGGTCATTTTCAAGATTTTATTTCAAATTAGAGGGATAAATTAATTTTATTGATAGTCAGATTTTGCCTGTGTTAACCCCGGACTATGTCAAATTTTTCGTCCTTTAGAGAATTTTCGGACCAAGGGCGAATTTACGAAGTCTTAAATAAGCTTAGAGACTTAGAGCTTTCTGCGGGGGCTTCACTGGGATTTAGGCCAGCTTTGTTTGCTTCAGATATCAAAGCGCTTTCAAATTTAGAAGGCTCCAAGCTGGATCAGATCATTCGTTCTTTGATTATCTTAGAAGACACCATGACTGAATTTGCGTCTCCCGAAGATGGGGGATTAAGCGCCGATGGTGAAGTGGCGTGTTTGCGCCGAGCACTTTGGAAGTATGGTCTGCATTCAAAATTTGAATTGGAAGATTATATTTCTGAAGGAGACGTCATTGAGGTTTACACCTCCGAAAACGTGCAGGTTTATCGCAATTTAGTTTTTTTCAGACTCTGCACATATTCACTTTTGGAAATTATGACACGAGAGTGGTACGAACTTTATGAAAGGCCAGAATTTGTTACCGTAAAATTGATGGCTCAAATTCGGGAGGCCTTAGAAAATGAGCTTCCTGTGGTCCCCAAAATTCCCACTCACATAATGGTAGAAAAAATTAGTGACGAAAGAAGAAGGTTTTTAACTCGCTTTAAAGGCTTTCTTCCCCTACATGATGCTGCGGGAAAATGCTGCGCATTCATTGTTGTTATCAACGCCGAAATCTTTGACGAAAAGGGCATTCACCGTGATCAAAAATTTTCCGAGCCAGGCTATGTAATTTAGGCCGATTTTCTAGGTGCCTCGTCTAGGTGGCTTCCTTTTCGAAGGACCGTTTCAATGTCTTTTTTTCTATTTTTTAAGATCCACTCAAACTGAGGGTCACTGTTGTAGCTAGACCCCAATGACTTCTGGCTCATAAAATGTATTTTTTCTAGCCGATACCAAGGAGCCTTTGGGAATAAATGATGCTCAATGTGAAAGTTAAAGTTCAAGACAATGTATTTTGAGAGCCACTTTGGGTAGACGCAGCTTCGAGCCGTCAGATGTTGATCCCAGATCTTATGTTTCTCGTCATTCTGTAATTTGGGAAGGCTTAGATGATGTGGAAAGTTTACAATTTCAACCATCAGCAAATACAGCAGCACGCCAGGCAGCAATGACATAAATATAAACTGCGGAGAACAAAGGAAAAGAGTTCCTCCCCAAATACTCAAAGGCACCATTAAGCTTGTGACAAACAAAAAGTTTTTTCGGTTTTTATACAGGTGTCCTAGGGAGTGATACCAAAAGACTCCGTACTGCAAAATCGAAAGAACTGGGAACCACATCTTCCATAAAAAATTGCAAGACTTTCTCAGGGCAGCCGGCCATTTAGGATATTTTGTAATTAGGGACATGGAAGGGTCTTTATGAATATTTGAGCTCCAAAAATGATGGTCGAGGTGAATTTTTTTCCAGGGATCGAAGGGTAGCAGGCAAAAAGCTCCGCAAAGGATGCCAATAGCGTGGTTGAAGCCCCTTGGAAGTCTGCATGATGCGCCATGCACCGCTTCATGCATCATTGAAAAATTTCGAAACATAAAAATAGCTACAATCGGCGCGCTGACAAAGCCTTTGGCCCAGGGCGAAATATTAATATGAATGAAATAAAGTGAACAAATTAAAAGAGAATCTATGAAAAAGTATTTTAAACATTCCCAATTACTTATTTCAAAGTCTATGGAATTTCTTATTGAGAGGTATTCCGTTTTTTCCATTTGAATGGTGTCGGAAAAATTAAGGCTATCATTTACAAAAAGCGCAGATAAAAAATTTTAACTCCAAGATTTTTTAAAAAAAATAAAAAGCTGCCGATGGCAATGCTATGAATGATTGGAAACTATATATTTTTGACGGCAGCAATCCTGTGCCAGGTCTTGAAGAGTACTGGAACAATACTTATACCAATTGGAATAGCGTTTGGACGGAAGCTTTTCGTGAGCTCAATGGACAAGAATTTCTTCACTCAGACGAGTTTACTCGGCAACCAAATGTTTTGAGCTTAACTAGTGGGGGGGGACAATGCTTGATGAGTGTCTTTTTCAGGGAAGTTGACTTGAAGTATCAATCTGCAAATCAAGATTCATATTTTGAAATTTGGCCCGAAGACTGTTTGTTGGCCCTCCAAAAGTATTCTTCGAAAGTTGTGGTTTGCAGTTATACGACTGTTGCTCCGGCGGTTAGGGGGCTCTACGAGGGCATTTCTATGAAATATCTTTTGATGGCATTTGCCTGTGAGTATGCAAAATCAAGTCAATGTAGTTCGGTGACTGCCACCACTCGAAACGATCGAGGGATGGACAAAGCTGTTAGGGCTTCCGGTGCTCGTTTGCTAAAAAAAGGACTTCTAAGGCATGGCGTCTCGGTAGATTTGATGGGTTGGTTTGGTCGGGAGCTTGGCGATTATCAACATGAATATCAAGACTTAATTGATTCTCTTTGGAGCAATAGGTGGGATCATCGCTATCCTGAAACGCAAAGAAAAATTAAAGTTGCTTGATAGTTGTTTTCTATTCAACCTTATTTGCGTCTTTGTCTTTTAGGGCCGACGAAATGGCCGTGTTCATTTGGAGTTCGGCGATGTCTTTGCCGCAAGCTTCTATTTCATCCAAAGCTTCACGCAATTGCTTCCAGGAATTGGCATTTACGGCATTCTTTAGGTCGATCAGTCGAGCTTTGAATTCCGCAAGTTCCTCATAGGAAACTTTTTCTTTCACATTTTCAATCGTGAGGGTGGCGGCTCTTACAACGCCTTCGGCTTCTACCTTTAAGTCGACCAGCTGTCTTTGAGACATGTCTTCTTCGGCATTTTCGTAGGCACTTTCGAGCATATTCATAAGTTCATCATCAGAAATTCCAAAGCTCGGACGCACTTCAATTTCATGTTCTTTGCCTGATCTCAGGTCTTTTGCTCGCACATTTAAAATGCCATTGGCATCAATTCTAAATAAAACTTCAATGCGATGATAACCCGCAGGTGCTGGGGTAAGTCCTCTGAGTTTGAATTTTGCGAGAGATCGATTGTCTTTTGCAAGTTCACGTTCGCCCTGAAGAATGTGTAAATCAAAGGCGTTTTGCTCGGGAGCATGGTTGGTGTACATTTCTCTGGCTTCGACCGGAAGAGTAGAATTGCGGTGAATCAATTTACTGACAGCGCCACCAACGGTCTCGATGCCTAGACTTAGCGGCACAACGTCCATCAACAAACGGTCCTCGCCTCGGCCAGATAATATTTCGCCTTGTAGGGCGGCTCCAAGACTTACGACTTCGTCTGGATTGAGCGAGTCGTTGGCCTCTTTGCCAAAAAATTCCGATACTTTCGCTTTTACATAAGGGATTCGCGTAGAGCCGCCTACAAGTAAAACATCCTGAATGTCGCTTGATTCTAACTTCGCATCGTCAATGGCCCGCATGCAACAATCTAGAGCTCTGGTCATAAGCGCAAGCCAAAGCTTCTCGGCAAGATCGCGATCGATTGGCAGTTCAATAGATGCGCTGTTGTCTTCACGGGATTCGTCTTCGCCGACGGACAAAATAAAAGTGGAGTGAGTTTTATCAGAGAGTTCAATTTTTACTCGCTCGGCCTCTACCAAAAGTTTTGCTTTTAGTTGCTGCGGGGACAATTTTCGAAGCGCGTGATCTTGAGGAATTTTTACTTCGGCCCAAGCAGAAATCGCCCTGTCAAAATCATCGCCGCCCAAATGGGTATCACCAGAAGTGGAGAGAACTTCAAAAGTATTGGATTCGATCTTTAAAATAGAAACATCAAATGTGCCGCCACCTAAATCAAATATCGCAACCGTTCCTGGATTTTCGTTAGACCAACCATAGGCCAGGGCCGCTGCTGTGGGCTCATTTATGACTCTCAACACGTTTAATCCCGCTAAGCGACCTGCCGCTTTGGTGGCGCTTCTTTGGGCATCATCAAAATACGCAGGCACAGTAATGATGGCCTGGTTGCAATCTTCACCGAGAGCCTGAACTGCCTGGGCCTTGAGGGCCTTCAAAATTTCCGCAGAAACCTCAACCGGAGAAATGCTGCGTTCCGAAACTCTAATGCGTACTTGCGAACCAAGCTCATCATCTTCGAGCTCATAAGGAATTTCGTGACGTTCAGATTCTAAGTCTTTTAATGATCTGCCCATCAGGCGCTTTACGGAAAATAAGACATTGGAGTGGTTACTGCCTTTTTGTTTTTTAGCATCTTCTCCAACGCTGGAAATCTTTCCCGTACTATCTAAGCACACAACGCTTGGGATGATTTTTTGACCATGGACGTCGGCCAAGACTTCAACTTTTCCGCTTGGTGCGACTGGCGCCGATACAAGGCTGTTGGTTGTGCCTAGGTCGATCCCTAAGATAGGCCCTTTGCGCTCAATTTTTTGGGCTTTAGCCTTATATGATGAATTTCCTAGATCAATTTGAATGGGCACGGGCTCAAGTTCCTATTGGAATTTCCGAATGTCAATCAGTATTCGGTCGATGTATTTTTGCAGACCACGAATGCCTGCGATATGAGTCAGATCATCGACTTTTAGGGGCCAAGAACCTGATTCAGAAGCTGACGTTTGAATATCCAATTTTGTTTGCAGGCGGCTTAGGGCCTTAGCAAGCTTCATGGATTCTTCATTGGCAATCGCTTGAAGCTTCTCGCTGAAGCTGGCAAGTTCTGCGCGGACGGCGGGGCTGTTGCTGCCGTCTTCAAGCGCTTCTTGAAGCTCAAAATAATTCATTGAAAGCTCGAGCGGTAGCTCGACTTTTGTTTTGAGAGAAAAATTTTCTGGATTTTGACGTTCTACTTCGGACAATATGTAATCACATCGTTCAAAAGGATCTTTAATCTTTAAATAGGCCGAATTTAGCTCTGACGATTTAGACTCATATTCTTCTCGCGTTTTATCGCTGCAATCTAAATCCAAGAGGTCGGGATGATATTTCCGAGTTAAACTTAGAAAATGTGCTTTTAAATGTTTTTCATCGTCTAGGCTTAGGGACCAAAAGGGGGCACACCCTAGGACTGAAAAATGTTTTGGAGTCTCGATCTTCATTATATTCAAGTTAGTGTTCAAGGCCGAATTTACGCCGAAAAACTAGATCCACAACCACAAGATTGTTTGGCGTTTGGATTCTGGAAAACAAAACCTTGGCCATCCAATCCATCGGTAAAATCAAGTTCGGTGCCTTTTAAGAAGAGCATGCTCTTGGGATCGGCAAGAACTTTGATCCCAAAGAATTCTTTTACGTTATCTTTCTCTCCGGGAGTTTCTTCAAAACTAAGTTTGTAAGAAAGCCCCGAGCAGCCTCCCCCAACAACGGAGACGCGCAAAAATTTATGAACCGTATCTTCGCGTTCTTGAATCATTTTAATTTGAGCAGCAGCTTTTTCAGTCATGGTGATAGGGAATGCTGGAGCCGTTGCGGCTGTAGGATCTGCTGAGGTCATGGCTACTGTTTCTTTCCTTGATAGTCTTTGATGGCTGCTTTGATAGCGTCTTCTGCTAGGACCGAGCAGTGAATTTTTACCGGGGGCAAAGAAAGCTCTTCAACAATAGCTGTATTAGAAATTTTCATCGCTTCATCGATGCTTTTTCCCTTAAGCCATTCTGTGGCTAATGAGCTAGACGCAATTGCAGAACCGCAGCCAAAGGTTTTAAACTTTGCATCTGCAATTTTACCATTGTCGTCGACTTGAATTTGAAGCTTCATGACGTCGCCACATTCTGGGGCGCCCACAATTCCCGTTCCAACATTGTTTGCCGCTTTATCCAAAGAGCCCACGTTTCGTGGATTCTCGTAGTGATCAATTACCTTTTTACTATAAGCCATAATGTGTTCTCCTATCCCTGTGATCGCACCAATCGGTGCTTAGTGTCCCGTCCACTGAACGGTGCTTAGATCAATTCCTTCTTTAAACATTTCATAAAGCGGAGAAAGCTCGCGCAATCTTCCGGCTTCTTTCGCAAATCTATTGATGACAAAATCAATTTCTTCTTCGGTCGTAAATCGTCCAATGCCAAAACGAATAGACGTGTGGGCTAAGTCTTCACCAACACCCAGTGCTTTTAATACGTAGCTTGGTTCAAGGCTCGCGCTTGTGCAGGCCGATCCCGAGCTTACGGCAATATCCTTAACGCCCATCAAAAGTGATTCACCTTCCACAAATGAAAAACTTACATTTAAGTTTCCGGGCAAACGTTGAGATGGATGTCCATTCAAGTAAAGAGCATCCAAATGCTTGTTCAGACCCGCCCATAATTTTTCTCGTAGAGCGAGCTGTCTGGGAATTTCGGTTTCCATTTCTTCAACGGCAAGGCGACAAGCCTCTCCGAATCCTACAATTCCAGGAACATTTAAGGTTCCTGATCGCATGCCTCTTTCGTGCCCGCCGCCAAATTGAATGGGGGCAAGTTTGACCCTTGGATTGCGGCGTCTCACATAGAGTGCGCCAATGCCTTTGGGGCCGTACATTTTATGAGCCGACATTGATAGTAAATCGATGCCCATTTTTTCTACATCAATCGGTAACTTGCCCACAGTTTGTGTCGCATCAGTGTGAAACAGAACACCATGTTTTTTTGCAATAGCTCCAATTTTTTCAACGGGCTGCAAAGTCCCAATTTCGTTGTTGCCGTGCATGATGCTGATCAAAATGGTTTTATCGGTAATCGCATTTTCTAATTCCGCTAAATCAATTTGACCAAATTTGTCGACGCCAAGCCATGTGATTTCATAGTTGCCTGTTTCTTCTAGGTGTTTGCATGGGTCGAGAACGGCTTTGTGCTCGGTCGTGCAGGTAATAATGTGGTTGCCTTTGCTTTTGTACATCTCAGCGGCACCTAAGATCGCAATGTTGTTTGATTCGGTAGCGCCACTGGTGATGATCATTTCTTTTGCTTGAGCCCCAATGGCCGCGCCAATAAGTTCACGAGCTTCTTCGACAGCGCTTTCGGCGGTCCAGCCATAAGCGTGATTTCTGCTTGCGGCATTTCCAAAATTCTCAACAAAGTAAGGCAACATTTTATCAAGGACTCTAGGGTCCATGGCTGTTGTTGCGTTATTGTCGAGGTATATCGGCTTTTTCACTTTATCTCTTCTCCTATAATTTCATGACTAACTATCATGACCAATTTTCATGACCGAGCTTTGTTTTGGCATTGAACTGCGGCAACTCTCCGCCCAAGGTTAACCACATCAGATGGGCCTGAAGTACAATTCGCGCAATGATTGATATCGTGGGATTTTCCACATTCAAAGCAGTTGCTAAGTTCTTTCATCGTTTCGTCTATGGCTGTCAACGTCTGTTGAAGCTCAGTCTGCTTTTGGCGTAATCTGATTTGATGCGCTTTGAGCGAAGAATAAATCTTTTTGGACATCTCAAGTCCCGAGTAGGTAATATTTCCCTTTGGATCCAATATTGGATTAAGCGCAGCCACAATTTCCTTCAGGGCAAAGCCTGATTCTTGCAACATTTTGACAAGGCGCAATCTGTCTACATGGCTTTCGTCATAGTAACGATAACGATTACTTCCCCTATGTTGAGGCACGATCAAACCTAGTTCTTCATAGTAGCGAACGGTTCGGTTAGAGACTTTGGCTAATTTTGCGAGTTGACCAATGCTCATGGTTTCTTTATAGCTTTCAGAGTATCTGTCGATCGTTTCAAGTGAATTTCCCATGCCACCACTATACATTAACCCTTACGTCAAAGTCAATGTTTTTGGCATACGTAAATTCAGCTACTTAGCTGCCAGTTCCTTTCTTCTAAGATCGCGAAATGTTTTGCCTTCGTCTGCCGATAGAGCTATGGGAATCAACGACAATGCATTTACTACGAGACCCCGTTCATCACACTATCCCCGTTTCTTGGGATGAAAGAAAAGTGATTGATCACCCGCTTTTTCAGCGCCTCAGGCGCATCAAGCAAACAGCTTTTTTACACTTGGTTTTTCCTGGGGCGACTCATGACAGGTTTTCTCACAGCTTGGGTGCGATGCATTTGTCCTCGCAAGCTTTTGATAGAATTCTAGAAGATTTCAATGCAACTTATGGCCCACGCGCCATCACACCTGATCAGGCGGATTATTTTAAACGATTGGTGCGGCTGACAGCTCTTTTGCACGATGTGGGACATGGGCCTTTTTCTCATAGTCTTGAAGGCGTCACATCGGCAGGAAAACCCATCCATCCTCTTCGAAAAGAAATTCTTGAACACAGTGATTTGCCAAATCATTGGATCAAAGAAAAGGGAATTCCCAATAGAGAAAAATGGCTCGAAGAAAGAACCTATCACGAAGATTTTACTCTAGTGATTCTCGCAAAAATGGCAGATGCCAATGGATACATTGGCGGGCTTCCCGCTCAAGATATTGCAAGTTTGCTTGCTGAGTGGATTGAGCCGACCGATGAACTTAAAGAAATGTGCAAAGTGGGACCTTCGGGCAAGTGGAATGTCCGATCCGTTTTAAAATCTTTGGTTTCTGGTGAGGTCGACGTAGATCGCATGGATTACTTGCTACGTGATTCTCATTACACTGGCGTTCCCTATGGGCAATACGATCGTGAAATGCTTTTGGATAATGTCATTTGGCGGCCCGATCCCAATAAACCTTCTCAGCTATGTGTTTGTATTAGGCGCAAAGCCTTGCACGCTTTTGAAGATTTTTTGATATCAAGATTTCATATGTTTTTGCAGGTTTATTCTCATAAAACAGTTGTTGGATTTGATATTGTTCTAGAAAATGCATTGGCCGAATCCCAGGATTTTCAAATCGCGCCGGATCTCGAGGCTTACGTGACTTGGTCCGATGAGTGGTTGTTGGGTCGCATTTTAGAGGATCGTTCTTCGAAGTGGGCTTCGTTTATTCGAGATCGAAAACCTCTGAAGCATTTGTTTACCGCGAGGCAAGAAGACCGCACGGCCTTTCAAAAATTTATCAAGCCCTATGAGCGTTCATCGGGAACAACAGCTTGGTATCCGTCCTTAAAAAATAAAAATAGAGTGAGTAGTTCGAAAAAGGGCCAAGGCGAAGTTCCCAAGCTTTGGTGGAGAGATTGCGTAAATTTTCTTACCAAAGGAAAACGTGGTGAGTACCCTGTTTATTTGGAAGATCGTAGAAATATTGTTCCGGTTGAGACGCATTCGCTTTTGCTAAAGAGTGACTATGTAAGACGCAATCAGTTCACTCATGTGTATTGCCTGCGGGGCGAAGACGAGAAAGTGATTCCATGGGTGGAAGCTTGTGGATTCCCTGTCAAATCTCGCGATAGTTTGGGCGAAGACCTCATCTAGTAACTATTTAAATTTATTACCATTTGTTGTTGGGCCGACAGGTCTGGCGCGCTAAAAAACCATTTTTTACTTTTATATTGAGAGCTTAAGAATCTCTTCCCTCTGGTCGATAGGGAGAGTAAGTGGCGATCATAAAAAAAGACTACGATCATGTATCTCGAAGGCTTCAGGCTCTTCAGAGGGTATCTGTTCAACTAATGTCTCAGCAAAGTTCGAAAGCCCTCCTACACAAAACGGTTCGCTATGCTATGGATCTCTTGCACTGTGATGCCGGATCTTTGTTCCTCAAAGCTCAGGGCGAAATGCTTTCATTTGAGGTCGCCATAAACGACAGCATTCATTTTGATTTTCAAAAAATTAAGATTCCGGTGGATCGACCAGGCTTAGCGACCTATGTCTACAATCGCGGACAATCTTTGTTTATCAAAGACGTTTACCATGTTCCTGATCACCTTGAGGGAGTCCGCTTTGATCCCGTGCTGGACACTAGCATCGGGTATCGAACAAGATCCGCTATCATTGTTCCTTTGATAAGTACCAAGGGAAAAATTTTAGGAGTTCTTCAGCTTCTCAATAAAAAAGAAAGCATGGATCAGACATGGCCAATTAACAACGAGGAAATGATCGCATCGATGCCGAGTTTCGACAGGGACGACTTGGAGCTTATGGAAAGTTTTTCCGCTGTGGCCGCAGCCAGTATTGAAAATCAGGGCTTGTACGCAGAAATTGAAAATATTTTTGAATCGTTTGTGAGAGCTTCGGTCGTGGCAATTGATGCTCGAGATCCGGGTACTCGCGGTCACTCTGACAGGGTAGCAAATTTAACCTGTGAGCTAGCCAAGGCTATTAGTGCCTCTTCTAGAAATGATTTGTTGGATATTCGATTTAGTGACCTTCAAATCAAAGAGCTTCTTTGGGCAGGCTATCTTCATGATTTCGGAAAAATCTCTGTTCGAGAGGCCACGCTTCAAAAAGAAAAAAAATTAACACCTGTTCAGCAACTCGAGATTCAGGCCCGTATGAGAGAATTCCAAATTGTTGCTGAGAAGGAAGGAACTCAAAAGCTACTTGAGCAGGCCAGGTCAGGTGAGTGGGACGAAGTCTCTCATCAAAAGCACGCCTCAAAAATTATTCGTACGCGAGAGGTTTTAGAAAGTGCTTGGAAAGATATCTGTGGATTGGCGCAACCTACAATTCTCGATGAAGAAGCTGGCAGCCAGTTGGTTAAATTGGCTCAAATGGAATTTAAGAATGCTCTAGGTGAACTAGAATGCTTACTGAAGGACGATGAGATCGACTCTTTGAGCATTAAGCGTGGCTGCTTGAATCAAGAAGAGCGAGAAGAAATTGAATCCCATGTCACCCGAAGTTGGGAGTTTTTGCGACGGATACCTTGGGGTGAAGACCTTAGGGACATCCCTGAAATCGCTTATTCACATCATGAGCTTCTTGACGGAACAGGTTATCCTAGGAAGCTAAAGGGCGAGGAAATCCCGCTCAGGGCTCGCATTATGACTGTTTGTGATATATTTGATGCACTCGCTGCAAGCGACAGGGCCTATAAGCCTGCTTTGAGCATCGAAAAAACACTCTCAATTCTTGAGAGCATGGTCGACGGTGGAAAAATAGATCGCCGATTTTTTGAAGTTTTCCGAGATGAAAAGCTTTGGGAGCGAATTGGGCATAGCTATAAATATGCGGCTGACTTCGACGCCTCAAAGAAATCCAGCAAAGTCGCTTAATTTTCTCCGTATAATTTTCCCGGTATAATTTTCTATGATGAGGCTCGCAAAGTGACGCTTTTTGAGTTTATATTGGGCCCATATGACTCCGGACGAAAACAGAGAGTGGTACATTTATTTTAACGAAAAAGAAATGGGACCTGTAACTGAAACGCAACTCAAAACCAGATTCGAAGGTGGGGAATTGGATTCCTCAGCATTTGTCTTTACCGAGGGAATGTCGGATTGGACCGCAATTGATGAAGTTAAATTCTTAACGGCTGCTGCTAATGGTGAAATTAGCGGTGAAATTAACAGTGAAATTCAAGGGCGCGGATTGAGCTCCGGTCAGAGAGCGCATGATGACTTCGGAGTCAGTGAATCTAGGGAATATCCTGAGCAAGATGATGATGCGATTGCGAATCTTCATCAAGACCAAAATCTTTCTGTAGAAACTCTTGGGGCGGCGCCGAGCGAGCTGGGAGTCCGGGACAATGATCAGCCAGATTTTTTGCGCCTAGCGAGCTCTGCAGTCGAAGACGCCTATGAGAAGTCAATACCTGTTAGGGGCAAGTTAAGATTTCTGCGTTTGGCGATCCTTGGCTTTATTGGTCTTGTTCTGATCGGAGTGTTTTTGAATTACGTTACAGTAACAAAGCCTGGGAGACCGGAGTTTTTAAAACTTATATTGGGTGAAAAAAATAGCCTCAGTTCTTCAGGCGATGCGGTAGCGCCTTCTGATGCCGGGGCCACTCAGGTTCCCGACGGTACGGCGGCTATACCCGCTACAACAGCTGATTCTACTCGAGTTTCTGATTTGATTTGGGGTGAGCTCTATGCATTGAGGAAAAATAAAAGTTCTCAGGGTGTGGCGTATCGATTGTCTTCGGAATTTTTTTCTCCCACTCGTCCCATTTTGACGGGCGCAGTCTCTTCGCTAATTGAAGGAGATAAAATTCATTTGGTTGTTTTCCCGGAGTTGGCTCAGAACCTAATGGGCTCGCCACGTTTTTGGTGGCTAAGTGTTCCGTTGGTTGACGGCTATTTTGCAGCTGGTCCTCTAAGTTTAGAGGGGGCTCCGCTACCTGTGGGAATTTATAAAGTTTTAGCGCAAGTCGACGGTCGTTTTTTAGGCGAAGTATCGTTTGAGGTGGGAAGTTTTCCAACGGGGCCTGAATTAGTTGTGGCTCAAAAAGATCTTCAAAATTCTTACTTGATGGCAGCGGCTAAAGAACAAAAAATGATTGAAGAAATCTTCCGATCTCTAGAGGGCCTTTACGAGGCGCTTCGACAAAATAGCGCCAAGTACGCGCTTAAGGGAAAAGCTCGTCGTGCGGCTTGGGTAAAATCAAAATCTGATTGGAATAGTGCCTTCGAAAAAGTAGTCTTGTTAATCAATAGGGGAGCGACTCTCACATATTTTCCAGAAGTTCAGACTAAATTAACAGATTTTTCCAAAGAACTTTTGCATGTTCTTGGAATGATGGATCTGTACAATACTCAAGGGCGAAAAGCTTTTGAAAAACGAGCGGGGGCTCGATACTCTGATGTCTGGAATGGCTTAAATAAAGATAAAGATTTCTTAAAATCTGATGTAGCGAATTTAGAGGGGCAAGGGGTTACGGCGCCAACTGTGGACACGGATCTGCTAAAGGCAAACCTGTTGAATGTAAGATGAAAAAGAAAAATAAACTTCAAGAATTAAATGTTGATTGTGTGGTGGTGGGTGGTGGCCCTGCCGGCATGGCGGCGATGAACTTGGTCGAAAAAAAGTTAAGTGCCAAATTGGGACCACACGCAAAAATTGTTTTGCTTGAAGCCGCGCCGAGTTTTGGTGGGCGTTCAAAAAGTGCTTTGCACTTATTGGATGTCGAGGCGGCGCAATCTTTTTCTGTTGTTACGAGTACCTTCTTGGATCCTATTAAGGTTCGCTGGGAGCGTGAATGGGTTGATTTTGACAAAGTTAATTGGCAAGCAAAAGATTGGGTTGCTGATCTTCCTCAATGGAGAAGTCTTGGTAGTCGGTTAAAAACTATTTTGATGGATGTTAATTTAGAAGTCGAGAGTGCTTCTGAGGCGACCGAGACTAAGCTACAGTCTCCCGTTAATTTTTTAGCGCCAATAAAAACGGAGTCCGGCGAAGCGCTTTGGGAGCTTCATTCTCCAGATTGTGTTTATAAAACTCCGCGAGTGATTTGGGCCGCTGGGTTGAAGCCCTTTCAAAACGCATTTGGCAAACTAGAGGCCCAGGGCTTTATGGTTGCTAATCCGCGATATGAAATGAATGCCGCAGATTTTCGAGGAGGTATCGCACTCGATTTAGAGTTTGATAAATCAAGTATACCAACTTGGGCTGAAGGGTTTTCGGAAAATGCTTTGTTCGGCTTGCCAACTCGTTTTGAAGGTAAATTTTATTTAATGTTAGGCGCTCTTGTTGTTGAGGGCTCAAAAATTACTTTAAGAACGATGACTCATGCTCATCAGGATTTGCTCTCGGATCCAAAGCAGGTTGCTTCATTCCAAAAAGCTCTTAAGCGGTCGATAAAAACAATTTTTGAATTGCCGGAAGGGGCGCCGGCTCCAAGCGAACAATGGGTTGTTAGTGATCGTATTCTTGGACATTCATTGGGTTCTAATTGGCTTTTAAAGAGCCAAACAGGGGCTAGCGGTTTGTATTTTGTGGGGGACGAAGTCGAAGGTCCTGCTACCTGCGATACTCTGGCCGCCTTAGAGTCTGTTTCGATATAGCGTTTAAAGGGAGGCTTTTTGCTAAAGAAAACAAGTGCTGCTTCTGCCCATGCCCTTAAGCTTTGGCCCTTTTGGGTGCTTGTTTGCGCATTTTTTCTAGAATTTTTTTTAAGTATTTGGGTTGTGAGCATGACTCGATTGAGCGCAGGTTCTCTGAGTCCCACTTTAATTTTGCTGACAATTTTTTTGTTATGGTTTTGGAGTAATGCCACTTTAGGACTTTTTGGAAGTGCTCTACTGGGGGCCTTGTTTTTGAATGCTGTTGTCGATGCGTCTTTTGCCTGGACTTTGCTGGTCGGGGCGATGCCAGGCGTATCCGCTTTTTCTGTTCTTGTTCCCACGGCCCATTTTCTTATTGCGATTGCATTATTGATTTGGGCGTCAAAGGCAAGGGCCTTGCAGATGCGTTGGCTCTTCTCCGGATTTTTGTCTTTTTTTGTGCTGCGTGCGCTGCTTTTGATTCCTGTTGCTGGCATGTGGTCAGGTGAAATTGCTGGTATGACTCAAAAAGTTTCTAAGTGGACGGGCCTAGAAGTGCGCGGAGAAAATACTCCGCTTGAGCATTCTGAGGCCGATAATGAGTTAGAAAAAATTATCAATGATGAATTGGCTCGATCCGAAGATTCCGGCAAAAATGCTATTAGCTCGGAGAAAAAAATTATATGTGAGCGGCCCAACGGTGAACGCTATTCATCGCTTTCGGCGATGCCGCTTACGAGTAGTCCGATTGTTTGGACTGAATGTGGCTTTGATAAAACAATTTTTATAGTTGATGGCGAAGATGAGTTAAACCTAAAGAATATGACTCATTCGCCCGTTCAGCTAAAATTTTCCTCTTACGACGTAGATCATGCTGGATTTGGAGATTCATGGGATTTTGTTTTACTTCCCAATTCCACTCAGACCATCTCTCAATTTAAGACCCCCGAAAGAGGGGCTATTTTTATATACTCCCCAGATCATCCAGAGCTTGGCATTGGTGCCGTATTCTCAAAAAACTCTAGAGATACTTTTTGGGTTGAACATTCTCCTTTTAAGGTTAGCGTTGAGCATCGCGAGTAGTCATTCGCCAATAAATTGGCGCTTTTGATCTTCTCATCTCGAGAGTCGCAAGCAAGTAAAGTTTATGTGAAGAAGTGACGAAAGGTTTCCTGAAGGTCTTTTTGAGGCCTGAAGGGAGAGCGGAATGTCAGAAGGTAAAGTTGTTCAATTTGGAGAAAAAAGAAAAGCTAAGCAAGATGAAGTTCGTCGAAATTACGAGCGTATTTTGTTTAAACGAATATTGGGTTGCTATACTTTTATCGAGAAATTGGGATTGAAATCTGTGGATATCGTAGATATTTCGAAGTCGGGATGTTCGTTCAAATGGCCTGAGTCTGAAGGTAGTTTCAACGAAGGTGAAGAAATAGATTTTAGATTTTATTTTTCACAAAACAGCTATTTGCCTATGAGACTCACTGTGCAGCGGGTAGAAAAGTTTGTCGAAAATGGACTTTGTTTTTTACATCATGGATGTAGTTTTGATACGGCTTTAAGCTCTTATCCTGCCATTGAAAAAATGGTTGATTTTATTCATGCCTATTCTGAGACTGCCAAAGAAGATAAGGGCGATGCCCAAATCTGGTACCTATAATTTTTCGGTTTGAGTAAGAGGAAAAAGTTGGACACCAAGGTGATAGACCTCGGTGCTTTTCCCTTTTTCCAATAGTCTCGCAAGAGAAACTTTGAAGTCTCTTATTAACTGCTTTGCTTCATCTAATTTTTCAATATCGACGGCCATAGTTTCAGAGGCAAAAAATCTTTTGTCGATAGCAACTGATTCTAGTTTTTCAGAGGCCATGCTGAGCATTTCGTGGTGAGATTGCCGAATGCTTTTTGATGGGACATCTACGGTACTCGTGACCCTTGAATGAACACGTTCCAGTTTTCCCAGTTCATTTCGCCTCAAAAGCCCTAGGTTTTTTAAATCAATCACGACTTGTTTGGTGCGATCTTGAGAGATGCCAAGACGCTTGGAAATCCAGGCAGCATTCTCCTGAAAATCTTCTAATTTAAACATAGACAATATGGCGAAATATTCCCACTCTTCAATTGCCTTGGAATAGAGTTCCTCTAGCAGGATTTTGCTTTCTATAGGCGTTGTAGTTTTTTGCATAAAAAGATTTTCGCTCACTACGCCTTCTCGGTGTTGAAGTGTGCTGTTCATGAAAAGAGCGGATTTTTCTTCAGAAAAACTTAGAGCTGCGCAAATTCGTTCTGCATACTTGGGAAGTAGTTTTCGCTTGCCTCTCAATATTTCAGAAACAATGGGAGCGGGAACGTCTAACAATTTTGCGAAAGCTCGCATTGAAAATTTGTCGTTACGTGATTGTCTGGAATTTAATTCTTTTTCGAGCACTTGAATGTGCCAAGGTAGTGGGGCTTGAGTCATTTTCATGCTCCAATCACAAAGAGAGTTTATTCTTTCTCGCAAAAGCTTGTTAGCTTTGCGAGCGGTGCCGATTTATTGTAGCTCAAACTTTTTTCGGCCCCTGTAATTCCCATGTGCTCATGCAAGACAAGTTGTGCTCTTTTGCACCAGCTCAGGACGGCCCAGGCGTAGATATTAATTTGAATATCGTTGCGATGCTCATTGTTGATGGCATCTACTGGCACCTCTACATTCTCAAGGGCGCGAACATCTCCGGGAAAAGTGTCCTCTGGCTCAAGATAGACGAATAATTTTTTTGTCGTAGGAATGATTTTGGCGCCAGAACTAACAATGCTCCCATCCGGGGTGCTTTCTTCGTTCCCAAAAGACTCGACGACAGCATCTAATTCATCAAGGGAGGCTGCAGCCGATTCTAAGTCGTTACTGTTGGACCCAAGGCTAAGCCTTGTACGAGCAAGGTAGATTTCTAATTTAAGTTGCTCTTGAATGTTTTTAACCTGACGAAGCACTTCATCGAAGGATAGATTGCCTCCGTTGTCTTTGCCGTCCGAGAGACTTTTGGCAATTACCTTTTCGGAATTGCCGGCAGCGGCTGACGATATAGACGTACATGCGATTATGGCGACGAGTCCAAGCTTAAAGCCGAGTCTGGAATTCGCTAAAAGTGAAGACATGAGGTTCATCGGCTCATAAGGTAACCGAGGAAATGACGCGATGCAACATTTTATTTAAATGAGCCTGTATGTGCCTAATAACATTGGGAAGGGTGCAGGGTTGTGGCCAGCGAACACGACTGGTTTATATTTGTGGTGGGGTCCCTACACCCTTCCTTAAAACTCGCATTTCACGAGGGAGAGGCCCACATAATATGGCATCGGACAGTCTGTTTGGAACAAGAATCGCGATCGAGAAGCGACTTTTGTTACCCTCTCGTTACGGCCAAAACCTAGACAGGCTTAAGCTTCTAAAACTCTGGGGAAAAACTCAAAGTGTCTAATTGTAGAACAAGGCGATTAATTTGGGAAAGATCCAACATAGCGGTTGCAAGTGGGGGGTCCTCATACTTAAAGCTTGGAACATAAATGCCAGTAGAACTCAAAAACATTCGTAATATTGCAATCATCGCTCACGTTGACCATGGGAAAACCACTTTGGTTGATGGACTCCTACAACAATCGGGCACTTTTCGATCAAACGAGGCTGTTGATGACCGAGTTATGGACTCTGGTGACCTCGAGCGTGAGCGCGGAATTACAATCACCGCGAAGAACACGGCGATTTTTTATAAAGATTACAAAATCAATATTGTGGATACTCCGGGTCACGCGGATTTTGGTGGAGAAGTTGAGCGAATTTTATCTATGGTCGACGGCTGTTGCTTGCTAGTAGATGCTGCAGAGGGACCCTTGCCTCAAACGCGATTTGTTTTGCAAAAAGCATTGGAGCAAAACTTAAAGATTATTTTGGTTATCAACAAGCTCGACAGGCACGATGCTCGCGCCGAAGAAGTGATGAATGAAGTTTTTGATTTGTTCATTGATCTAGAGGCTGGCGATGAGCAAATAGATTTTCCAACAATTTATGCTGTTGCACGCGAAGGCAAGGCGTTTACAAAACTTGAAGGCTGGGAGTCTGAAAAAGACGCAAGTCTTACGCCTCTCTTTGAGCAAATTATCAAAACGGTTCCACATCCTGAAGCCGATCCAAAGGCTAAGACTCAAATGTTGATCGCCAACTTAAGCTACTCGGAATATCTAGGTCGATTGGCGATTGGTAGATTGAAATCAGGACATCTTAGGACCGGAGCACCCTTGGCATTGGTTCACGAAAAAGATGGCGTGAACACTATCAAAAACGTGAAGGTCAGCGGGCTTTTCTCATACAATGGGCTTAAGCAGGTTCCTTCTGACGACATCATTGCAGGAGATATCGCAGTGGTTGCCTTGGGCGATCAGGAAATCTCCATCGGAGATACCTTGGTCGGGGTTCCTGATGCTAGCGTTGCAAGAGAAGATCGCTGGGATCCAATCACGTTGGCCTTGCCACGAATTACGGTTGAAGAACCAACGTTGCAGATGGAATGGCGAGTGAATGATTCTCCCTGTGCCGGACTCGAAGGGGACCACATCACTTCTCGTAAACTAAGAGAGCGACTTGAAAAAGAAACAATGACTAACGTTGCGTTGAAGTTTCAGGAAACCGAAAATCCAGATCGCTTTATTCTTAAGGGGCGTGGCGAATTTCAAATGGCTATCCTTGCAGAGCAAATGCGAAGAGAAGGTTATGAATTTGCTTTAGCGATGCCTCAAATCTTGATGAAAGAAATTGACGGGCAAAAAATGGAGCCTATGGAATTGGCTGTTCTAGATGTGCCTGACTTTTCACAAGGTGCCATTACCCAAATGTTCCAGCAGCGCAAAGGCTTGTTGCAGAACATTATCAACAAAGGGACAGGGCGAGTTCGATTGGAAATTAGAATTCCTTCACGGGGCTTGATTGGTGTTCGAAATCGCTTCTTGACCGAAACAAAAGGCGAAGGACTCTTTAACTTCAGTAGCGATGGCTGGGATCCCCATTCAGGAAACATGCAGGGCCGAAAAAACGGGGCTCTCGTTTGCGATCGCCCTGGCGAGTCTAATGATTACTCTCTGGATTCACTTCAAGAGCGAGGCATTTTATTCATTGGGGGACAGGTTAAGGTTTACGAAGGAATGGTCATTGGCGAGAATGCTAAGGAGCAAGATCTTTGGGTGAATCCAGTAAAAGCAAAGCAGCTTACAAACTTCAGGACAGTAAATAAGGACGCCGCCATTGTTGTTCAAACGCCAAGGTATGTCACTATCGAGAACGGTTTGGAGTGGATTACGGCCGGAGAACTGCTTGAAATTACACCGAAAAGTTTGCGCCTGCGCAAAAAGGTATTGCTCAAAAATATGCAATCCAAAGGCAAAGATTAATTTATTCGGCCGGGGGCTTGACGCATTGCGTTAATCCTGGTATTATTTCCGCACAGTAATTTTGAAAGCTGAGTTGTTGGTTGAAATTAAGGAGCGGAAGTCGTGGCAGAAGTATATTCATTTGAGGATCTAAAACAAAAGCGTCGAGAAAAGGATGTTTTTTCACGTTGGATTGAGTTTTATCAGGGGCAACCTTATGAGGAGCTCCTAGAGTCATTAGTTTACGAACATGAGAATGATTTTCCATTAAGAAGAAGTGTTAATTGGATGGATCAGCTCCGTCACAAAGCCATGGTTGAAGTCTTAGACGCCAAGGCTCAAACAATCTTTTTAAAAAGTTTTTTAGCTGAGATTCAAACTCAGACGTTAAATTGAGTTTTTGGCCAATTTATAAGGAGTTAAAATGAATAAGTTATTTTTTATTGGTGCTGTTATCGGAGTTTCTATGTTGGCTTCGGCTCCAACCTTTGCGAGCGATGCTGACATTCGAAGCGAGCTCGCTGATTTGGCGAAAGCCCAACAAAAGAAAGCTCAAGTGGCCGTCGAAAGCGGTAGCATTTTAGATCGCAATTCGGATTTAGAAATTACTGCAAAACAATCAGAGTCCTTATTTGAGCAACTCGAAATTTCAACGGGCGTTATTCCTGGTGAAGAGCGTGGCGGATACATTGTTTGTACCTCCACCGCTATTTCAAATGGAAATATCGATATTGCTCGATGTCGCATTGAGAAGCGCGCTCCAAAATTTTTGAAGAAGTAATTTTTGAAAAAGTAGTTTTAAAATAGACTTAGACTACTTGCGATCAAAAATTTCTTTGGAAATGATAAGACGTTGAATCTGCGAAGTTCCTTCGTAGATTTGAAATATTTTTGAATCACGATAAAGTTTTTCGACAGGGTATTCTTGCGAATAGCCGTACCCACCAAAAACTTGAACAGCATCTGTGCAGACTTTGTTACACATGTCGGCAGCAAATGCTTTGGCCACGGAAGCTGCGTAAGTGTTACGCCGGCCTTGATCAATTTCATGTCCTGCTCTCCAAACCAAACATCTTGCGGCATCAATATTCATGGCCATTTCGGCAATCATAAAGCTAATGGCTTGGTGTTTCGCAATGGGAACTCCAAATGTTTTGCGTTCTCCAGCATACCTAACGGCGTGTTGGTAGGCAGCACGAGCGACTCCAACAGCTCCCGCAGCAACGGGTGGGCGAGTGTGGTCAAAAGCTGCCATCGCAATTTTAAATCCATGACCCTCATCTCCAAGACGATACTTAGCTGGAATTTTTACATCGTTGAATGTGATGCCTCGAGTGTCAGAGCAACGCTGCCCCATATTTTTTTCTTTTTTGCCTACCGTAATTCCGGGAAGGTTGGTGGGGACCAGGAAACCTGTCATACCCTTTACCCCCGCACTAGGATCTGTATAGGCCAAAACAAAATACCAGTTTGCAACGCTTCCATTGGTGATCCACATTTTTGATCCGTTGATGATGTACTCGTCACCCTTTTTAACCGCTTTTGTTTTTACGCCTTGAACGTCAGAGCCTGCACCTGGTTCGGTGACACAGTAGGCCGCCATGATCGGCGACTCAGTCATTGGTGTTAAGAATTCTTTTTTCTGGGCATCATTACCTGCAACGAGGACAGGCGCTTGCGCTAAACCATTGGCTTCAAGTGCAGTGTACATTCCACTGCAATGACTCGAGAGTTCTTCGGCAATGAGACAACCATCAAGAACGCTCAAACCAAGTCCACCAAAATCCTGAGGAATATGAGTATTCATTAAACCTACTGCGTGCGCTTTTTTAATGACCTCAATGGGAAATTCGCCCGTCTTGTCGTGATGCTCAACATAAGGGTCCATTTCTTTTTGCCCAAACTCTTTGGCTAATTCAATGAGTGCACGTTGTTCGTCGCTTAAATCAAATGAAATCATAATGTAGATTCAACCATGAAGATTCCGTTCCACCAACGCTTAAAAACTGACATAAATAGCAGGCTTTCTTTTTCCCACTGTCCTCTAAGCCAAGTTCTTGATGGCGGATTGTAAACATTCAAAAGTTCCTTGTACAAATTCTCAGCTTTGCTTCGATCCCCGCGCTTAAGGGCCTCAATAGCCTGCGATCTTAATTTAAAGCCCGAAAGGACTTGTGAATACTCTGAACAGGGTGTTTGTACATGGTCCCCTAGATGCCGTTGACTCAGCTCTTCCCAGGCTTCATAGCCTCCGCCATGGTCGGTGTGCATCAGGCAGTTTCCGTAATTTATTTTTTGGTTTCCAATTGAGGCTGGACCCCTCATGGATGCGATGAGCGGTGCTTGCGAATCTTCAACATAGTCGCTAAGCGCTAAAAATGCGTGACCTAATTCATGGGCTAAAACGTATTCACCCATGTATCTAGCAAGTTTTTCGTTTCTTAGATCCGGATCATTTAAATTAGATCCTATTAAAACTTCTTCTTCCCGAAGCAATCGATACGTGCTCACAATAGTTAGATTGGGATGACCGAGACCAGAAATGAGGCCTTTTGAATTTAGGTGGGCGGTTTCAAGGCGAGTTTTTTTGCCTAAATCGTTCATGATTGGAATGTTCGTATAAATAATAGGTAGGCTTCCGGAGGCAAGACTTTCCCATTTGCTTTCAATGTTTGGATAGACGTTATATTCCCAATAGCTCAGTGAAGATCGTTCCGATGACGCCCAAAAATTTGGGATACGGTCCCGAATGTTTTGCGGTAGTTTATTGTGATGAATTCTTACGTCGTCAATTTGGATTCCGAAATGATCTTCGAAGGCTTGAATTCCATCGGCAAGGCTTTTGAGCTGGGCATGTTTTGAAATGCTAGGATAGGCAGGGTCCTCAATAAAAAAAACCTCGATGGGCCTAACTGTTTTCATGGCCTGAAGCTGAGATTCAGTTTGCAAACTGCTGATGCTGGCAACAATTCCCCAAAAAGCCATAAAGACAAATGTCGTTGTGGCCAGCAATCGTCTGCGATACTTAGCTAACAAAAGTTGGTGTGAGCGTTCAGCCAATGTTTCAAACGAATTGGTTGGGGGAACTGTTGAAAAAGGGACCCCACATCTTGGGCAATAGCTTAGGGTTTCGTCGGGAAGAATGTGCGTGCAACGTCCACAGCGGGTGCTTTCAAGATGAATGGAGGAGTTCCTAAATTCTCCAAACAATTTGCTTCGTACTGAGTAAAAAAATTCCCCGGCGTTCACCTATATGAATCGGCGTTTTATGGATAAGTCTTGACGAAATTAATGATGTTAAGATTCGATAAAGAGAGTTTATATTCGCCAAATTAGGCGTTCTAGATAGGACCTATTGATTGTTCCCCTTGCTAGAACATCAAAAATTTGACAGACTCAGGGGTGTGGAGCTTCGAAAAAAAATTTCTGTTTTTTTATTAATCGGATTGCTCTCCTTTCATTCAATGGCGAAGGATAAGCCTACAAACAGCGAAAAATATTTAAAGCTAGGAATTGAATATTTAGAAATTGGCGAGGATTCAAAGACTGGAGATAATTCTGCTTCGCAAAAGTGTTTGCAAGCAATGAAAAATCCAGTTTCAGAAGGAAAAACGAGCGTGTTTTTGGTGACAGCGCCTCAATGGTGTGGACCCTGTCGGGCATTTGAAATGAGCGGAATTGAAAAGTTAGGACGCCCTAAATCTCCCTCAGAAAAAGGAATCATACGCGCGCAAGTTTATGTTTATGATATTAGCAACAGATATGAAAGTCAGTGCATGGAAGAGTTCAAAAAACTAGGGCTTCGCTATGTTCCAGCGTTGTTCTATTTTAACGATAAGACAAACAAGTGGGAAATGACAGATGTTGCCAAACAAGAAGGCAGTGATCATCGAAATTTTGAAAAGCAGCTAAGCGATATTGGTGTTTATGGCAATCTTTCTGTGCAGTCCGACGGCGTTCATGGCTCGCACGGCAATCCATAAAACTTAAAGATTGTCGATCATGGCTTGAGCATTTTCGACTAGCTCAATCGAACGAAGCACTCGTTCTAAATAATTTTTAAGTTCACCGAGGTCCTGAAAGTGGGGAAGGTGCATATTGCTTAAGAACCTTTGCAAAGAATGCAGGTCGGGTTCGCCACTAGACAAGATGGTCGAAGCCACTTCATAGTTTTTTCGGCTCTCTTCCATGTAAGCTTCAACCCGTCGCTTGACTTCTTCTTGGCCACTTCCAACAAACTGAAAGCCTAAACCTGGATTATGCTCAGGGTCCGGGGTGCTTTGAGAAACCCGTTTGACCAGAGCTTCCATGTTAATGGGTAATTCATTGGGGCGAAGTTGAAAAAGGATTTTACATAGAGAATCCCTGGGTAAAAGGCGTAGTGAAGAAACAAAAATTCCACCGGCGCTAATATTAAGTGCGTTACCTGTAAAAACTCCTTGCCCCAAGCCAAAGATAAACTTTGCTCGGAACGGGATTCTATAGGTTTTACGATTCTCTAACACAGTAGCTCCGACTATAGCAGATTCGATGCTAGCTCAGCGAGTGGTGATCTTTCACCTTTCACAAGATTGACCGTGCCATTGATGTCTTCACCTTTAAAGCGCTCGATGACATGGGCAAGGCCGTTGCTCGCACTGTCCACATAAGGGTTGTCGATTTGGTAGGGGTCGCCAGTGAGAACAATTTTTGTATTGTCGCCTGCGCGGGTCAAAATAGTTTTTATTTCATGAGGAGTTAAGTTTTGAGCTTCATCCACAATAAGATATTGATTTGGAATTGAGCGCCCTCGAATATAGGTAAGCGGTTCAATATTAAGCATGCCTTGGCTAATAAGTTCTTGCACGCTTCGGGCCGCACTTCGTCGATGGCTTCGTTCGGCTCCGCCCATCAAAAATTCGATGTTATCAAAAATAGGCTGCATCCAAGGATTCAGTTTCTGTTCAAGATCTCCAGGTAAGTATCCCACATCCCGACCCATCGGAAAAATAGGGCGAGAAACAAGCAATCGTTGGTAGCGACCTTCGTCTAATGTTTTGTGAAGGCCAGCTGCCAAAGCCATTAAGGTTTTGCCTGTTCCAGCTTTTCCAACCAATGAAACCAGTTGAATATCATCATTTAAGAGCAGATCTAAAGCAAAGCTTTGCTCCACGTTTTTGGGGTGAAGTCCCCAAACACCTTCGGTGTTTCGAATAAGAGGAACAACTGCGCCCAAGCGCACATCAAAACGACCGATAGCTGAATGGCTCGCATTGGCTTGGTCTCTTAGGATGATAAATTGATTGGGGTACACATTAGGATCTTCAAGTGAAAGCTTTTTGTCTGCGTAGAAGGTTGTGATTTCTTCTGCGGTGACTTCAAATATTCCGATACCAGAATATAGTTCATCGACGGTAATACCACCGGATGAATCATAGTCCTCAGATGGAATCCCGAGGGCATCTGATTTAATTCTTAAATTGATATCTTTGGTGACGAAATGGATGGATTCAGATCCGTGCTGTCGCATCAATGTATAGGCAACAGATAAAATTCTATGATCGGCGTTGTTTTCAAAAAGTTCTTGGCTAATGGCATTTTCTTGCGAGAGACCAACGCTAAGCCTGCCGCCGTTTGCAAGGGGAACACCTTCTGCCAAATGGCCAGCCGCACGCAATTCATCAATCATTCTCGAAAAATATCGAGCATTGCGTCCGTTCTCGTTTTGGTCTTTCTTGAATCGATCGACTTCCTCGATCACGGTAATGGGAATGACGATTTCGTTCCCGGCTCCAAACTTAAGAATGGCCTGTGGGTCATAAAGAATAACGTTCGTGTCTAGAACAAAATACTTAGTCATCAGAGGTATTTTTAGTCTAACCGTCTTTTATCAAAACGCCTAACGATGGCTCGGGCTTTTAGATGGCAGTGGCAAAAAACTGCCGCTCAGCGCCGCTAACGTTCTAATTGGGGGAGAAGTAACGTTCTGCGGCGCTGGGCGACAAACCAAAGCATCTTTTCGCACGATTTAAGGTCAGCGAACACCTGTATGTAAAAAGCCAAGTTCGTCACAAATCCAATTCCACTGCTGGGCAATATGGCGCTGTGACTCTAAATCAGACTCTAATGTATTGAGGGCATGTGAAACTGTGGACGGATCTTTTTCTAGGTACTGAGAGATCGTTACGTTGGTAAGACCTAAAAACTTAGAAAGGCCCAAGCATACAAATCTTCTAGCGAGGGTGATGTTGTGTCTTCGTGAGCTACCTTGGAGAGCGCTAAGGCTGACTCCGCATAGTCGTGTGATGGAATCGATCAGCTCGCCTGGCGATTGAGTGCAGCCAGAGGGAGTCAGGGATTTGCGTGGGCCATGGATGATTTCTAATTCTTGGACATCTGACATTTCAAGTTTTTGAGTAAGAGAAAGTCTTCCAATGGCGTTAATAAAATAGGTTTGGGTTTTTCGAGGCGTCTCTAGGTCTAGAGATAAAATGCGGTCTGTAATTCGAATGTCTAGTGACCAATTGAGGAGACCATTTTGCTCAAGAAGAGAACGCCAAAGTTTTTCTTTAAAAACCTTGTCGGGCTTAGGAAGTTCTAGGCAGAAGCCCGAGAATAGCCGGCTGTAAAGAGCCTCGGGAAGAAGTTCTCTAAGCAAAACGGGAGATCCCGCACTACTAACAATGATGCTTGCGCCTTTCTCTAAAAGAGCTGTGATGGTCATCAAAACTTCTTTTTGAGTTCCTGGTTTTCCTTGAAGATCGTCAAGATCTTCAAGAATAAGAACGTCTACATCGCGACGATACTTTTGAATGAATCGAAAAGTATCTTTGTTGTTCAGGGCCTGCCGCCATTCTTGAAAAAATGAAGCGATATCAACGTGAACGAGCCGTTTGTTGAGGTTGATCCATTGGTGAAATTGACGAGCTAAATAAGTTTTACCGCTACCGCCTTGGCCATAAAGCCATAGGCATTGCGAGCGTTGTCCGCTGTTCACGCGTTCAGCCCATTGTTTGGCCATTTGGTGAATCACTGCATTTTGTGGCGATTCAACGAGATTGGGGGCGTCGAGCCTTCGAGATTTTTCGACTTTATTTTTATCGAGGCCAGCACTTCGCTCTGGGGGAATGCCAATATGAAATTGTTGATTGCCTGAATTTCTTAGTCCAGACGACAGCCCAGATGTTAGTCCACATGATTGATGCTCCGGTGAAAAATTACCAGTTGCTAGTGCCCTTGATTTGTCGGCAAAAAGTGGAGTTTCTTGGGTTTGCTTAACTTTGTTTGACTGGCAAATTTCAATTTCTACGCGAAAAAGACTTAGCGCATCTTTGATGGCGGGAAGTAGTGAATCGATGCGTCTGGCGTGAAATTGAGTTGGGACCTGAATGGTTAATGTCCCGGAATCTTCCTTGAAAGAAGCGAGGCTAAAATATCGATTAAAGATTTTTCCAATTTCCGGGTGTCGCTGAAGCCGAGCGGAGGCACTTCGATTGCTATCTTCTTTGCCAGCGCTTTCTCGCTCAATTAGGGACGACTTCTTCGGTGAAACGAAGTCCCTGGGCTCAATGGCCACATTCTGCAACATTTATAAAAATCCCCCCGGATTTAAAGTTTTGTCCGTCTTAATACGGAATAAGATTCTCTTCCCGATGGGGGGGCACTTGGCGCTAAGTGTCTAGCTCATGAGCTTATTCTCAGCTTATCCACAGGTTATCCACATGTTTTTTCTTCATGTTCAAAAAAATGACACCTGAACTGCTCTATACGAGTTATCCTTCAGTTATCCTCAATGTTGTGAGGATTCTTGTCAAACATGATTTCTCTTTGTTTTGGCTTTTATTGTCTATTTTTGTTTATTTTTATCAATGTTAAAATAAATGCCGCAATGATTTATTTTCCCCTTCCTCAACTTAATATTTGCAGTTTTTCCAAGTTAATCTTAAGTGCATTTCGGCATTTTTGAGGCGAAAAGCACCATCTGTACATCGCTCTGAGGATAAAAATGTGGGTGCTTAATAAAGCTCTAATTGGAGTGATGCTGAGCGCAGTCACTGAGTTCTTGGGGAATTGGGGATTGGGGGCGGATCATGGACTTTTCAAGTTGAGCCCATTTGGTCTGCATGTCGTTTGGGCCATAGCGCTGTATCCAATAGGATGTGCTTATCGCAAGCCCCCTGGCACCATGGCACCAATACTGTTTAAGCAGGGCTTCTTTCAGATGCGGGTCCCGTGGGCGATCAAACTCCAGTGCTTCAAGTTTTTCTAAGCTTAGACCTTGATATAGCTCTGTCGGTGTTGACTGACCTATGATACTTACGAGTCCCAAAATACACGCGACACCTTTAATTGTCTTTGCAAAAAATTTCATAGTCCTCCAAGTGTAAATTTGGATCGGCTTTGATGACCAATTCGGTGTGAGTTTGTTTCTCGATATACTCCACAGCTTCACGGTCCTCTTCAGCAAAATATTCTGCAAGTTTTGGATGGCAATACACAACCATGCTCGAACCTTGGTTGTTCTCCATAGAGGCTTCTTTAAGACAATCGCGAATCAGCTTTGCAGCGAGAGTTTCGTTCGATTTAACCGAGCCTTTTCCGTTGCAGTAAACACAGGGACTCATAAGTTTTTTACGGAGGCTTTCCTGTGTCCGCTTTCGGGTCATTTCAATTAGCCCCAGATCGCTGATGGGAAGAACGTTCGATTTTACTGGATCTTTGTCGAGCTCTTCGAGGAGCGATTCGTAAACACGTTCTCGATTCTGTTGTTTTTGCATGTCAATAAAATCAAGAACTATAATACCGCCTAAGTTTCGGAGTCTGATTTGATAGGCGGTCTCCTTTACAGCCTCTAGGTTGGTTTGCAAAATTGTATCTTCGAGGTGTCGAGTTCCGACGAAGCGTCCACTGTTCACATCAATTGTGGTTAAAGCTTCGGTCTCGTCAATGACAATGTAGCCGCCGGATTTTAACCAGACTTTTCTTTCGAGGGCGCGGGCGATTTCGGTCTCAATTCCATAGGTATCAAATAGAGGTTTCGCTTTGTCGTGAATCTCAATTCTTTTTTTAAAGCGAGGAAGATATGTTTGAACAAATTTTGTAGTTTTTTTGTAAAGTTCAAGGTCGTCGACAATGATTCTGTCGACATCATCAGAAACCTTGTCGCGAATAATTTTTGAAGCTAAATCTAGGTCCGAATAAGCAACCCCAGGCTTTTTAAGTTTCTCAGCAGCTTTTTTTATAGATCCCCAACTTCTAACCAAGTAGTCCATGTCGTCTTTGATGTGTTTTTCTCGCGCCCCTTCGGCAACAGTTCGAATTATAAAGCCGCCTTGTTTGGGACGATGTTTGCTGACAAAGCCTTTGAGTCTGTTACGCTCAGACTCGTCTTCTATTCTTCGCGAAATGCCTAAATGTTGTGAATTGGGTAGATAAACTAAAAATCGTCCTGGGATAGATAGGTGACCCGTGAGTCTGGCCCCTTTTGTTCCCATGGGTTCCTTGAGAACTTGCACAAGCAGAGATTCTCCTTCATGGACAAGCTCTGAAATTTTTCGAGGTTCCGCAAATTGGTTTTTTTCTGCAGGCTCGATTTCCTCATCGTCTGGGAGTGATTCGCGAGATCCATCAAAGACATTTCCTGCATAGAGAAATCCGGCCTTGGGCAATCCCATTTCGACGAAGGCAGCTTGCATGCCTGGTAAAACTCGATTCACTCGTCCTTTATAAATATTACCAACTAGGTTTTTATCTTTTCGCCGTTCTACAAAATACTCGACTAGCTCGTCGTTCTCGATTCGAGCCACTCTTGTTTCTCTGAAACTTTGACTAATTAATATTTGAGCTCCCATGGAAATCCTATTTTCGCACGGACATAGGTGCGCCGCGCAGGGGCAATTTTGTCAAAAATATGAGGCTTTTAGCCGAAATTTGGCGGATCCCTATAAAAACATGGTCCTGGGGAAGAAATAAGCTAAATGTTAGCGTTGTTTTTGACGATAAAGACTAAGCATGGGAGCAACCGTCGTAAAATACTTAAAGGCACTTGTAGACAAGGGTGGGTCCGACCTGCACATTGCCGCGGGTTCAGTTCCTATGATGAGGGTAGCTGGCGAGTTAATTAAGGTTGATGCACCGGCACTCACCTCTGTAGATTTAGAAAAAATTGTTGGAGAAATTACAAATAATCTCCAGCGAGAAGATCTAAAGAAAAATAAGAGTACAGACTTTGCGATCAAAGTTTCGGGTCTCAGTATCTTTAGGGTAAACGTCTTTTTTCAGAGGCAAGGACTGTCGGTAGTGTTTAGGGCTCTTCAAGAAAAACCTCCGCGTTTTGAAGATTTGGGCTTGCCTGATATCTGCCGAAAAGCGTGTTTTTATCCGCAAGGTTTGGTTTTGGTAACCGGGCCGACCGGATCAGGAAAATCGACGACTCTTGCGGCCATGATTGACTACATCAACCGCAATCACCAGTCGCACATATTGACTCTGGAAGACCCCATTGAATTTCAACACGTCTCCGAGAGATGCATGGTTAATCAGCGGCAGCTTGGAACTCATTTTACGGATTTTGCGTCAGCGCTTAAATCAGCCCTAAGGGAAGACCCAGATATTATTTTGGTCGGTGAAATGCGAGACGTCGAGACCATTCAGTTGGCAATCACAGCTGCCGAGACTGGCCATTTGGTTTTTGCAACATTGCACACTAACTCAGCGGCTAAAACGATAGATCGAATCATCGATTCTTTTTCTGCTGAGGAGCAAGGTCAAATTCGTAGCATGTTGTCAGAAAGTCTTAAGGCTGTGATGACTCAAAAGCTAATACCCACTTCAGATGGAACCGGACGAATGTTGGTTCAAGATATTTTGATAAACAATTCTGCAATCTCGAATCTTATAAGAGAGGGCAAGTTGCATCAAATTCCTTCGGTCATGCAGACATCCAAAAGAGATGGTATGAAATTGATGGATCAGGAAATTTTAGAGGCAGTGAGAGCTAACCGTATAAGCGGCAGTGATGCCTGGGAATATGGCAACGACAAAAAGCTTTTTGCTCAGTGGGCGCCTAATGATGCCATTCAAACTGTCGTGGGTGGCAGCAAAATCAACAAGGCCAGCTAAGGTTTTTGCGGAGAATAATTCTTCAATCATTCTTCATCTTCAATCATTCTTCAGTAGAGGTGCCCGGCAAAACGGGTGCTGACCCAGGTAGCTGAGAAGCATTCGGACTTGGTTTGGGAATCACTTTTTTAGGCCAAACTTTTTTTTCCAAAATTGAAAGTTGATCTGGCAAGGTAATGGTTTTTACATCGCCACGAAATCCTGGAGAGGCATAATGAACACCATTCCATTTTAGTTCAACAGCACCGGCGTTGCTTAAGACAAGGCGGACTTTATTGCGAACGTTGAAAGTTTGGTTTTGACCTTTTTCAAGAGATGCCCCTTTAGAATTTTCGTCATCAATCTTTGCTTTGATCCAGGTACTTTCTATTCCGTAGACTACGAGAACGTTTTGAGGAGGAGGCAGCACAGCTTTTGTATCTGTCGTGTCTTTGTTTTCAATTTCTGAAATCGTGGCTTTTTTTGCCTCTTCGCCCAGAGGGGCTTCTTTGTTTTCTTCCAGATGACCTAGCTCCAGAGCTTGCTTCTCTTGTTCTTGGGTCTGCTCCTTTTTGCCAACAGAAACTAAGGTAATAAGAAGAACGATCGCAATGATGAGAATGGCTACAACACCTAGTTTTTTAAGTGAAAGCAATGGCGTTGTCTTAATGTCCATGTTGGTTGCGCCGGGAGATTTTCTAAAATTAGGTGAACTGGCTACTCTGACATTGGGTTTGGTGGCGCTTTGAACTCCACTCGCCCCTGAGGGCAGTGAAGCTTCAATCGTTTTAAATCCTGGTCCCATTGTTTCTTTGAATCTTTTAAGGATGTAGTCTTCATCCAAATCTAAATGTCGTGAATAACAAACCAGAAAGCCTCGAACAAAAGCGGGGGCAGGCATCTCACTCCACTTATCCGCTTCAATCGTTTCTAATTGATGGATGTGAACTTTTGTAACTGCCGCTATCTCTTCGAGTGAAATATTGCGATGTGTCCGTTGTAGTTTGAGCCATGCGCCCAAACGAAATTCTTCAGCTTGAGCCGGGATGTCTTCATTGTTTTTGTCTTTTTCGCTCATGTGGACTCTATAATACTATTTTTGGAATGCCTAAAGCATCATTGTTCCTCAGTTTGGAGATATTTTGATCAATGACAGCTTGAGACGTAGGATCGCTGAATTTAATGCGCGCTTCTCGGTAGATTTCAATTGCCTCGTTAAATCGGGCTGACTTGTAAAGAACCCAGGCTTGCCATACATAGGCGTCAAAGAGGGAAGAGCATAGGCTTTTAGCCAGGGAAGCTTCATTCAGTGCCATTGAAAATTGTCCCAAGTATAGATGGGCTCGGCTTAGCATCATTCGATTGCTACAAGATTGTTGTCCCGCGTAAGATTCTACCGACTTCTTTAAGGTTTCCAGAGCCTTCTCCCTTTTTCCGAGCTCCAAAAAACTAGCGCCCTTTGAGAGGTAAGCCTTATGTTTAAAGTCATAGGAAGGGTCCTGAAGGGCGAGATCGGCGTTCGAAATGCTCAGTTGATAGCTTTTGTTGCGAAAATACAGGTAGGATAAGCTCGCAAAACAGGCAGATGAAGTCTTTAGTTTTGTGCAAATTTGATTGAGATCATCAATGGCTTGAGTTTTTTCGCCAACTTCAAAAAGTGAGAGGGCTCGATAAATCGAAATCTGGGAATTTTTGGGGTCGATCTTGTGTGCCATGTTGAAATCTTGAAGGGCCTTTTCGAAGTCACCATCGTTATACTTAGAAAGCCCCATTTCTTGAAGGGCCTTGATCGTGAGCGTTTTTTCTTGGCTTGACTCAAAAGAAGAGCAACTGATGAGTCCCCCAATAAGCAGGGTTGCTAACATAAAAGAAGATTGCATTTTTTAAACCTATAGGACTTTGCCGCGCTTAGCATGATGCCGTGCGCAAGGGCGCTTTACTTGAACTGAAATGCGAGCTTAAACAGAGACTAGTGAGTTTCAAGCTGAGCCTATTTGTTTTTTTTAGTGTTTCTGTTTTGGGATTGGCAAACGTCCGAGGGGGAGTTCTGCCCAGTGGGGAGGCTCCCCGTGGAGTGCCATGGCCAGCAACCTGGTCATCAGGAAACAAAACATTGTTTGGGACAGCATTTGAAAGTCGGGATTCATCGGGAGAATATTCTGTTAAATCCAAATTGGCTCCCATTTCAAAACTTTGGTTTACCGGGGCGCAAGGCGTGGTGACAGAGTTATTCTGGCCAACTTTAGACCGAAAACAGATTCGTGATTTTCAGTTTCTGATAAGTGATTCAAAAACTTTTTTTTTCGAAGAGCGAACTCAGGCGATTAGTTCAACTCATTGGATTGAGGCCGGGGTTCCAGTTTTTATAGTCAAAAATGTAGATTCACGTGGGCGTTTTGAAATCGAAAAAAAAATCTATTCAGATCCCGATCGTGATTCTCTTCTCGTTAAAGTAAAGTTTATAAATTTGTCGAGTGACACCTTGTCTCTTTATGCCTTGGTCAATCCTGCCATTGCGAATACTCCATACGGAGACAATGGAGCCGCCAATGGAGAGGATTTAAGTTTTTGGCAGGAGCAAGATGCCATGGTTATGCGAGCAGAGCCACCTTTTCGCTCCTTAAGTGTGGGTTTTTCTGGAAGCGAAGATCCTTATCATGATTTAAAAAAAGATTTTCATTTCGATCGTTTCTATAGAACAGCCACTGATGGCAATGTTGTGGGAATGGGGGCTCTTGATGAAATCCGGCCAGGGCAAGAAAAACAATTTGAAATTGCAATTTCATTTGGCGAAAATGTTGACGTCGCAAGAGAGTCCGCCATTCTAAGTTTGGCAGAGAGTGATCAAGCTTTGGAGCGATTTGCTTCTCAATGGCGTCAGTCACAAAATACTCTGCCGCAATTTGAGAGCCTCAGCGGAATCAGCCGCGAACTTTTTTTGGCATCTGTAGCCACTCTAAGGTCTCTTGAGGATAAAACTTTTGCTGGAGCCTTTATTGCTTCACCAAGCGTGCCCTGGGGACTTCAGAAGAATGATAACTCTGACGGCTATTCTCCTCGAAGAGTTGAATTCGGGGATCTTTTGCCGAGTAGAAAATTAGAAACTCAAGGAATTGGTGCCTATCATTTGGTATGGCCACGTGATCTATATCAAATGGCGCAGTCGTTTTTAGCTATTGGTGATAGAGATTCCGCTAAGGCATCCTTAAAATATTTAAAGCATCTTCAATTTGGTCCCGAACATGGGATTTGGGATTATGGTCCCCGTCGCTTTGAGAAGGACGGAAGTTTTGTCCAAAATGCTTGGCTTCATGGAGAAGCTTATTGGCGCATGCTACAGATAGATCAAGTTTCTTATCCGATCATGTTAACTTACGATTTATGGCGAGCAAGAGCTATAGAACTTGGCGATTTCTCGGACATGGTGTTTCGTGCGGCAGATTTTATTGATTTGAATGGGCCTTGGAGTTTTCAGGAACGTTGGGAAGAAAACATGGGGGTCACGCCTTCTGGCGTGGCAGCGCAGATGTCGGCACTTTCAAAAGCGGTGGCTATGGCAAAAGAACTTGGAGAGAATCAGCGGGCTTTTCGTTATCAGAAAAAATATAATGAATTAGATCGCAATTTAGAGAATTGGACCTTCACAACATCTGGTCTGCAGGGTAACGGAAATTACTTTTTGAGGATCGTTGGTTCTTCCAATATAGACGCCTTTTGGGATCCCAATTCGCTTTCTATGATTCCCATTACAAACGGTGGAGAGCGACTTCTTGAGAAAAGCGTGATGGATGGTGGATTCTTAGAGCTGGTGCGGCATGGAATTCGTTCTGCATTGAATCCCAGTATTCTAGAAACTTTGCCTGAGTATGATGCAAGTTTGGGTGATTCCATTCGAGGTGCGCCAGCCTTTCGTCGTTACACGGGCGATCGCTATAATTGGGATGAGGACTCTAAGCGTCAGACCAATGGAATGCCGTGGCCATTTTTGACCGGAGAACGAGCCATTTATGAACTTAAGGCCGCCATGCTCTCCCCCAATTCTTTTCAACTGATGAAATCGCAATTTATGCCTTTTGCATTGGCCTTTGAATCCTTCGCTAGCCCAAGTTTGCAGTTTCCTGAACAAATTTGGTCGTCGGGCCCGCGTCAGGGGACTGGCACTGGAGCTGCAACACCTTTGGGGTGGGCTCACGGAGAATACATTCAAATGCTAAAAGAGCACAATTCCTTCACTCAAAAGCTAAAAGGACAAGATTCCTTCGGCACCAGGGCTGTCCAAACAAGAAAAGCTTCTTTACAATAAAATTGTGATACGGAAAAAGTTTAATTTTTTAATTCAACTAAGTCAGGTTGCAACTTTTATATTTGGAGTGATATTTATTCCTGTTCTTTTTGCTCCGGTTTCCCATGCGGAACAAAAATTTTCTGCGGCTGATTTCAAAACATTTGTAGAGCTTCTCGGCTACCATCAAAAAAATCCTGAATTTAAGGTTGAAGTTCTAGGTTCTGCTCAGCAAACTTTCCCAACGATTCGAGAAGATATCATCAAGCAGCTCGCGCCAAATGTTTTGAACAGCCGCTTTAAAAAATTCAATATCGATTTTCGAGCCTTTAAGAAACAACTTCCAACCTTGGAACAGCAATTAGCGCTTTTAGAAAAAAACATTAAAAATATGTCGATTTCCGACACCGATCGAAGGTCACTTCAAGAAATTAAAATTGAAACTCAAAAAAGTAAAATAGTTCAAATTAAAAAAGTGCTCTATGTGTTGTCCATTGAAGCCAATGAAAGTCTGCAGCGGGCACTTAGTACCTTGTCTGCGTCGGAAATAGCTGCGGCCAAGGAAGTTCCTGTTGAAAAGCCAAGGATGCCGGGCGTATTCGGGGGAAGTTTGGCTGAAAGACAAAAGTTAAAGGAGATTGATAAGCTCAATCTAACTCCCGTTGATCCCGAGTTTTACAAGACTCAGCTCGGTAAAAAGTTGGAAAAAGACCTAAGTGGTCGAGCGCAATTTTGGAGTTACAACTATGATTCGGATGAGCTCTATGTAAAAGTTGGAGATGAATTAGGAAAACTACGAGTCCGCCAAGATTCGAGTGGATCTCGTTTCATTCAAACAAGAGTAGGTGCATCGTTTGTTGAGCCTCGCGGAAGTGATGAAAAAGTAGACGCAAACAATGCGGATGGAAAGTTCCTGACTGGCGATCCAAATGCCGAAAGTCTATTTGGGGCATTCCCAGATTCTGAACAAAAATTCCTAAATGAAAATCAAAAAGATCCCCACGCCGATCACAACCACGATCACTAACTCTCCCCCATGAAAATTAACTGTGCGCGGGGAAAAGGTGGTGGGAGTCACAGCCAAAAGGCTTTGACTTCCTAAACTTTAAACTCCTCTGGCAATCTAAAGGCACTTGAGCATTATAAAAGGTCTTCCAATCTTCGCTCAGTTTTTTGTAGT
>JBGSZX010000043.1:0-206657 GCA_041750195.1 Bdellovibrionota bacterium
AAGACATTGTTGTTCATTCCAATCACATACATTTGCTGCTAAGAGTTTCACGCAGGAGAGCCTTTTTTGCTTTTCTGAGAGCTTTGTGTGGATTGATTGCCCGCAAAATCACCTCGAAGGAACGTGGACTTGCCAAAACTGGCAAAGAAAAAGCAAGCCGGAATACGGGCAACGGAAATTTAGAAAAGTTTTTTGCGGGACGGCCCTTTAGTCGAATTGTGAGTCTTGGAAGAAAATCCTATAAGTCGATAAAGGAATATTTCGATTTGAATCGTCTCGAAAAACTTGGCTATAGCAAAGAAGTTTCGCGCAAGAGAGGGCTCCTGAGGGACGTAAATGTCTTTCTAGCCGGCGGATAATTGGACGCAGCATCACCCACACGAAATCATAAAGACCACAGTTAAATTTCAAAACTATTCAGGCGCAATAGCGGCCTTTCCCCCAAGTGCTCGGACATTTCGGCACCTGGAATTCGGGGGCTCATGATGGAATGAAAGAAAATGATTTTGGCGAAGCGAAAAATATCAGCGAACATAACCAAATTTTCTGGTTCATTTTCAATCAGTGCTTCCACCTCAAATTCGGCCTTCAATCGCCTCGACGCCTTTTCTTTGAATTCAAGGTCACCCATTTCTTCGAAGGGCTTTAGCCTCAAATGACACGCATTTCCCAGAGGAAATCTCCCCATTTTTAAGGCGTGCAAAGTCCCCTCGGTTCCACGATTCGCATCCCGTCCAGTAAGATAGACAATTTCATAGCCAATATTTTTGAGAGCATTTACAAAATTTGCGGCTCCTTCATAAGCTGGGTCGTGCGAAATATTTCGACTCGCAAAGAATTCTTTTAGCCAGTGATTTTGATACTCACTCCAAATCGCACGCGCTTCGTGCTCAGCATTCTCATGCGACCATCCGAAATCTCGCATGATTGAATAAAACGTTTTTGGAATACTGTATTGCTGCCGGTGCGCTCCCATTTGCTGCCACATCAGGGCCCAATGCTTTGGAAAATTTTCCCTTTTTTGCAAAAATTTCCAGAAAACTTTTTGATTTCGTGCGGCTGTACAAAAAAGGGTGGAATCCAAATCAAAAACCCATGCTGGCCTTTTGGGCCCATTTTTTAACTTTGAATACTTTTCTCGCGCGTCCTCAATTAACTCCTTGGCACTCACCTCAGTGAAGGTCTGAGCATTAACCCAGGAATTTGCGGCTTCTTTGTAATATTTGCTGTCATGAGCCATGCTCTGCCTCCAATATTTATCCTTTTGTTTCGGGCAGTTATGCCAGAGTATCTTTACCCGCGTTTTTATCATAATGAGCCCCGCTTTTCCTTGGCCCCTCGTACCTTTTTTGTTAGACCAACGCACGAAAAACAAGGCCTGCTGAAAACCTAAGGAGAATACCAATGAAACTCAACCGTTTTTTCACCACCCTACTCGTTCTAGCAAGTTTTGCAGCCTGCACCCGAGACAAAGGCCCTCTTGGATCCGCCGCCAACCCTATCAAAATGTATTTTGTTCCATCGGTGGACGTGAAGGTCATCGAGGACAACACCCAAGTAATCAAAACTTATTTGGAGGCTAATACGCCCTACAAATACGAGATCGCCATTCCAGCAAGTTTTGTAGCGGTCGTTGAAGCCATCGGGACCAATAGAGCCGACGTCGCCGCGGTCAACACCTTTGGCTATATTATGGCCAATGAACGTTACGGCGCCGAAGCTAGACTCACCGTCATTAGGTACGGAATGCCGACCTACCAATCACAATTTATTGCTTCTGCTAGCAGTAACATCAAAACCCTGAGCGATATCTCTGGCAAAAAACTTGCCTATGTCGATCCCGCCTCTACATCTGGATATTTGCTTCCTCTTAAAGTTCTCAAAGAAAAAAATATTACCCCCGCTGAGACTGTCTTTGCCATGCGCCATGACAGTGTTGTCTCCATGATTTACCAAGGCCAAGTAGATGCAGGCGCCACTTTCTACTCTCCAGAAGCTGAAGGAAAAATTCAAGACGCTCGAAGGCTTGTTAAAACTCAATACCCAGATGTTGAAGACAAAGTAAAAATTATTGAGCTCACTGAATCCATTCCCAATGACCCCATTGTTTTTAGAAAAGGTGTCCCAGAAGATATCAAAGCTACCGTTACCAATGCCTTTCTGAGTTTTGTAAAAACTCCAGAAGGAAAAGATGCCTTTTACAAATTGTACGGCGTCACAGACTTTCAACTTGCAAAAGATTCAGACTACGACGGAGTTAGAAAAATGCTTGAAGCCTCCGGCAAAAGTGCTGAAGAATTGACCAAAGAAAAATAAATCCACACCAAATGATAAATAAGTCTTGGCCTCGTGAGTGAGTCCATGAAATAGGAAAGCAAAAATTAATGAGCGAAGAAACCTTGCTAAAAATAAAGAAACTAGAAAAAACCTACCCAAATGGCGTTCAAGCCCTAAAGGGAATAGATCTTGAGGTCAAAAAAGGTGAATTTTTAGTGGTCATCGGACTTTCTGGTTCTGGAAAGTCTACACTTCTTCGCTGCCTAAATCGCCTACATGATCCAACGGGTGGCGAAATTTTGTTCAATGGTAAAGACATCGCTCACGTCAAAGGAAAGGACATTAAGTTTCTTAGACGTGATATCGCCATGATCTTCCAGCATTTTAATCTCATTCCTAGGCATTCTGTCCTATCGAATGTTCTCATGGGACGCCTAGGCTACACCGGCACTTTTGACAGCATGGCCGGCAATTTTTCGAAAGAAGACAAGGACCAAGCGCTTCAATATCTGAAGCTTGTTGGCATTGCAGACAAAGCACACATTCGCGCCGATCAGCTCTCCGGCGGACAGCAACAACGCGTTGCCATCGCTAGAGCCCTCACTCAAAATCCAAAAGTCCTTTTAGCGGATGAGCCGGTAGCCAGTTTGGACCCAGCGACATGTCACACCGTTATGGACTATCTAAAAAAAGTTAACGAAGAACTCGGAATCACAATCATCTGTAACCTTCATTTCCTAAGTCTAGTCAGACAATATGCCACTCGGGTGATTGCCCTCAAAGGCGGAGAATTGGTCTACGAAGGTTCTCCCTCTGCAATCAATGACGCTTGGTTCGAAAAAATTTACGGCGAAGGCGCCAAAGAAGTTCACATCAACTAATCATAGGGTCTAAGGAGATCGCGATACATGAATTTCACCTTCAAAAGAACAATATTTGATGCCATCACCTTTGCTTACCTAAGTGCGGTCGCACTTGTCGCTCTCTTAGCGCCTACCGACGAGCACATGCTCGCCATGGGCACCAACAGCCTCATATTTGCGGGATTGCTAGTCCTTGGCATTGTGGTTTCAACAGTTATCAACAAAAAAGGCGTGATGACTCTTGGGCAACTTATTTTTGCGCCTGCGCATGAAAAAGATCCAGAACTTTCCCGCAGCTCGTTTTCGCATTTTTGGACTTGGCAGCTTTGGATTACATTGATTGTAACTTTCGTGGTGGGCGCCATTCAAACAAAACTATCTATCTACGAACTCACCGATGAAGACGGCTTTAACGGGGCTGTACGACTTTTCAACGGTCTCGCTCATCCAAATTTTGAAATCCTGCCGCGGGCAATATTGAAAGTTATTGAAACAATTTTTATTGCTTTTATGGCCACAGTTCTTGCCATTCCCGTCGCCTTTGTGATGAGCTTTTTTTGCGCCAAAAACATCATGACCTCAAAAGGTGGCTTTGTCGTCTACGCCACATTGAGAAGTATCTTAAACATCACTAGATCGGTAGAAGCCCTGATTTGGGCGATCATATTTTCTGTTTGGGTAGGCATTGGTCCCTTCGCTGGAATGTTGGCCCTGTGCATTCACTCAGTAGCTTCGTTAGCCAAGCAATATTCAGAGATCACCGAAGGTGTGAATGACGGCCCCATTGAAGGCATACGCTCAACAGGAGCAGGCTTCCTTCAAACCATTTGGTATGCCATTGTTCCACAGGTTATTCTTCCTTACGTCGCATTCACTATTTATCGTTGGGACATCAACGTTAGAATGGCAACCATCATTGGATTTGTTGGTGGCGGCGGGATTGGAACCATGCTTATTAAATATCAGGGACAAGCCCTGTGGCCAGAGGTCGGATGTATCATTGTAGTCATCGCGGCCGTTGTTTGGCTTATGGACACAGCCTCCGCATACCTTCGCGAGGCCCTTAAGTAATATCATGATCAATCGCCTTTTTTTATGGCTAAGTTCCTATCTGGGCCCCAGAAAAACTTGGAAAAAAGAATGGCAAAATCAGCTAGCAAAAACCCTAGAGAAGGCCCAAGCTCCCTTAGGACTTAATTTTGTTGTGGTGATTGCACGCGAAAGCGACCTCTATACAGAAATTCTCTACTTTGTTTCTTTTGTCGGACTTTTGGTAGGTACCGCCTTGGGTTTTGTCGCAAGATATTTTGGTGGCCAAGATTGGCCCGACCCTCTTTTTTTCCCCCTGCTGGGTTACACCTCGGGGAGCCTCTTACATCTTGGACGAAAGTTTTTCTTAAGACGTGCCTTCACTTCTTTGGCCCAGAAAAAGGTGACCTCCAGAGCACAGTCTTACTTTTTTGATTACTCAAACCAAATCCAGGACCGCGTTGCCATGCTTTATTTTTCTGAAGCCGAACGCATTGCGACCTTTTTAACTAGCCCAAGTATTGAGGACAAAGTTCCTAAAAAAGAAATTTTACAAACGCTGCTTCACTTAGAAGCCAGATATAGCGAAAAAACACCACTGGCTTCCCTGGTCCCCACCCTTGAGAATATATCGATTCTTTTGCAGTCACACATTCCAGAACTTGGCAGCAATACTTCCAAATTGGCGACTCCGCCCTTGTTTGTTGGACCTTCTGACCATGCAAGAAATTTCGTCCCCGTTCTAAAGGGAAGTAAAGACGTCAATTGATTGAGAGCTAATTGATAGAGAGCTAATTGCTTGGACTATCGGCGTAGCTCTTAGCGCATTTTGTTAAAGATCTATTCCAGACCTTTTGAGTTGAAGCAGCTAAAATTTCGTAGGAAGCATTTAGACTCTCAACCGGGAATCCCAACTTGAAACGCTTTAAGAGCACATCTAGCTGACTACTTCCGCTTTTAAATTCTTCCGGGCTCGCGCCCGCATTAGCAATGTTTCTAACTTTTGTTCGCGTGTCTCGAAGTGTGGTCCAATGAAATTTGGTTGTTTTCTTAAAACTCTCGCCGAATTTTTTTAGAGCTAAAAGATTATCCGAAAAGTCTTTTGCCACACACTTACAATATTCAATTTTGCCTAAGGTTCCCGACTCAAAGCCAACAATCTCTTCGAGGCAAAGTGTTTTAAGATTTTCACCTTCTTCAACTGAAATGCTTAAGGCAAATGGGTTCTTTTTATCATCACTCATGAAGACAGCGGCCAAGACTATAGCGATCAGCCCATACATCATTACTCGCTTGTTCATTTCTATTATTGAAGAGACAAGAAATCCCCGATAAGGACCCCTCGAACTCCAACCCCTGCGCCCTTAGATGCGGATTCCATTTTTTCTACCCGTGCCACGGCAAGGTTGTCTTGGCTGTGAATAACCTTAACAGTCGCAAATTTAATTTCGAGCTCTAACTGCCTATTGTCTAAAAAGGGATCAATAATAGGAACTTTACGAACAACGGTAAGCACCATTCCCTCTTCAAGCCCCTCCGAAACGCCTCCGTTAATGATAACGTCTTGCGGAGTCAACTTAGATTCCGCCTCTGTCAGCGCTAACTCTCGACGAACCGAAATCACTCGAAACTTTAAATTCAATCCCGCGGGTCTTCGCTTAAGCTCTTGCTGAGACTTTACGAAATTCTCGAAGGAAGTTTTTTCGCTAAAAACTTGAACCGTTTCGTTGTCAGTTTCTTGGGCAAAGCCCGTAGTTGCAAATGCACCGATCCAAGCCACGATTGTAATAATTAACCGTAGGCTTCTCATGATATTTTTTAGACAGCAGCACTTAGCTCTGCTGTCTCTCCTCGCTCTATTATGTTAATGGGGGACCAAGTTTCCGCCACAAGCACTCCTTGATCATTGCCTTCGTCGATTTGGGCCAGAACATTTGTGTAAGCCTTATACGCTGGGCAACGAACTTGTAGTTCCTTGTCCTGCAAAATCAATTGAGACGCTGTTCCCTTAGTTAGATTAATAGCTACAGGTGCCTTTAGGTTTACAGTCATATCTTCTGTATTTTCAGGAATCGTTAAGACACAAAAGTATTTAATGCGATCACCTTGCTCATATTTAAGAGAAAGCTTGTCAGCTTCCGTCATCCGTACGTTATAGTTTGCCTTAAAGAAGTAAGGTTCCGCGACCGGAAAAGCGATGATTTCATTTTCACATGATTGAAGCCAAAACATCAGCGGATACGCCGGTGATTCCACTAGAATATATTTTTTGAGATTAGACATGCCAATCATTCCATCTCTAATTTGGATGAAGTGATCATTTCCTGCTTCAATGTTTCCGAATCGTTTTGTTTTAATGTTTTCCATTTTGGTCCCCTCCTTGGCACCTTTTAAATAAAAATTTCAATCCTTGAAATTATGTTCCCGTTTTTTTGACCTTTGGGGTTCTAAGCTTTTCAAGGTCTCCCGACATCGAATTCAGAGCAGCTCTGTTTTCTTCTTGAATCGCTGTGTAGACTTCCTCGCGATAAATCTTCGTCTCTTTAGGCGCATCAATACCGACACGCACCTGCTTGCCTTTTATTTGAACGACTGTGATCTTGATGTTGTCATCAATGGTAATCGTTTCCCCGATTTTTCTTGTAAGAACGAGCATCCTTGATCTCCTATTCCCTATGAGCACTCCGCTCACATAGGTCTCATCGGAGATGATTCAGAATTCATTAAGTGAAATTGAAATAAAAAAAGAGACGGGGCTTGATGCGCCGTCTCTTTGCAAAATTTCTGAGTTTTTTGTCAGAATATTGACGATTTTTTACAAACTAAAGTTCAAACTTAAACTCAATGGTGAGCGGGATGCCCTTTAATTTTCGCTTTTTCTTTTTGGTCTGATTCTGATTTATGGAACCTGGGATTGAACTTGCCTTTTCCAGCTAATATTTTGTCGAGAGCCGACATAAATACGTTTTCCTTGTTTTTGTTTCTCATATCGCAAAAAAGATCCAAATTCACAGAAAGCAAATTAGCGAGCGCTGGAGACGTCCCCTTAACTCCCACTAGGGCGTGATCAGAGACAGAGTCACCTGTGACCTCTTCCACATGACCTCCTTTTGAATTTTTGATTTTTTTCAACAAAACAGGATTCAATTTTTGAGGATCAATCTGTAACAAGGGACCTGACTCTGGGTCTTTTCGGCCGTTTGGCCAAACCTCTACCAAATTATCTTGCTTAGAATAAACCAAAAGAAAACTTGGCGTGCCAACATCATCCGGAAATCGAAACGCATTATCAGCCGCCATCGCGCCCAGCTCCAAATGATACTGTTTAAGATTGGTCGCAAAATCGCTTCCTTCTCTTAGCTCCTCAGAGCAAAGATTCATTTTTTTATCTTTTAAATGTTTTTGAAGAACATACGCTTCTTCGCCTTCCTCAACAGTTGCAAATGCAACGCCCGAAGATAAAAGCAATGCCAGTGATGTATACCTTAATAAATTATTGAAAAAATAATTAGACATATAAACGGGGCCCCCTTTGCCCTATACCACAAACGTCTAGAACCCTCATTCTAATGGACAGCAGGCCTCCATGGCAATTGATTTACAATAATTGCTTCAATATCAAGTAGTTCGCTCAGCCTCTTTGCGACTATTTGGGCATCAAAGTACCTTTCTGCGAACTTTATGAAGAGCCCAAAATGGCGGGCTTCTGCCACCGCCAACTGCGAGTAGTATTTGCTCAATTCATCCAAATTTGCATCTTCTGAACCTCTTAGGGCCTCTCCAATAAGCCCTAAACGCTCACAGCTTCGAGCTTCCACAATTCCCGAAACCAAGAGCTTATCTAAAAATCTTGCTTCCCGCCCCGTTCGCACTTCTTTGAGGAGCAAATTTACATAAGGATCTTTTTGATCGGCCTTCAACTGTAGTCCCCTATTTCTCGCAACCCGAAAGGCTTGTTGAAAATGTTCCATTTCCTCACGCGCGACAGTTATCATGACATCGCATAATTCAAATTTTTCAGGATAGGCCCCAACGAAAGATAAACAAGTTGCCGCTGCCTTGCGTTCACAATTGGCATGATCCACTATAAATTTATCAAAATCTTGAATTGCGAATTCAGCCCATTCTTTGGGCGTTTCTATTTTTAGAGGGAAAAAGTCCCTCATCTCTTCAAAAATTTGTTCCACTTCACTATCTAGAAATTTGAATCTGACGATTCCCGGGATTAAACAAACTATTTTCCACGACCGATCTTTCAATCATGAGTCGAAGTTTTGGCAATCGTGAATCATCTGGAAACTGATGGAGCATTTCCATCAGCAATTCTCTTGCAGCCTTAAGATTCTTTTTTCCCTTGGCCACTTTCGTAACCTTTAAAAGCACCCCTAGGTAATCTTCTACACTGTGTCTCCAGCATAGGGGATCTCGACCTGTAAATGAGCCCATTGCAAAGTTACGACCACTCATGACATCTAGATCGAGCTGCCTATATAAACTTAAACTTCTTTTTAAATATCGAATGGCCAAATCAAGCTCTTGGCGATCGATGCAACAGTCTCCAAGCAATCGCCATAAGAGAGAAGTATCTCTTCCCAAGCTTGCCGCACGACTCAAGGACTCAAAGGCTGCTTGCCCATGATCCGTTTGAACCTGTATCTGACCAAGCCACTCAAACACAATAGATTGTTCGGACAAAGAACAATCACTCCAAAAATCTGCGTTAGGCCCATAGCCAGAAACCATTTCTTCTAAATGTAGCTGGGTAGACTCTTTGTCTTTAGAAATCCAAGTTTCCATCATTCCAAGAAAAGCCTCAAAAGCTTCGCTCTGGTTCTCGGGACTCTCCCACGCATGCCTTAAAATGGACATACCATCAGATTGTTTCCCGTAGCGAAATAGGACCCTTGCAGCTTCGATCTTCGTTGTCATTTAACTTTTTCCTCCAAGATACCCGAAATATTTTCGTATCTTTTATACTTATCTCCATTATTGCGCTTTTGAAGAAGTTTTTTAAGCTCTCGAAGGCGAATTTCTTTTTGATTTGCTGTAAGGCGTTCTAACCAGAGAGGAAGGGCATCCTCTTTATTCATTGGAACTCCGGCCTCAATGCAAACATTCAAAAGCTCAACCCTCGCCTCCAGTAACGAAACAAAGGAATCCCATAAATCGTCGTCCGTCACGTCACTGGTTTCGGCCATCCAAAGTCCCATGATTCTCTGGTCAAGTTGGTCAAGTTTTTTGCGTAAATCTTTCTTAGTTATTTTCACGCTCTGCCCCTCCACTCGTTTTTTTAAGCTCCTCAACGGCAGCAACCCAACCCTCATAAAGAGTTGTCATTACCTTCAAAACTGTATCAATTATTTGCGGATCATTTTCCATGTTGGCCTTTATGAGCTGATTTATGCAAAAAGAATATAGCGACTCCAACTGCTCAGTGACTTCCGGCCCCTTGCTATGATCTAAGGTGTTAGATAGCTCCGAAATGATGTCGTGTGCTTTGGTAATATACGTGCACTTGTCTGAAATCTTTTTCTTTTCAATTGCAATCTTGGACAATTTTAAATTTTTGATTGCAGCCTCGTACAACATAAGGAGAATTTTTTCCTTGCTTGCAGTGGTGACTGAAGTCTTTTTATATTTTTTTGCCCCGTAACTCATTTATCCTCCTAAAAACCTAAGCACCCTGCGGGGGTAAGCCCGCCTGTGACTGTTGCATTTGTTGAATGGCCGCTTCAGCTCTGCTGAATTGTGAACTAACTTTCTCAAGTCTTTTTTCGGCTCGTTGAGTTGCGCGTTCTTTATCTGATTCAAGTCGATCTTTTTTTGATTTTAGCGAAGACTCTTTGATGCTCATCATGCCATCACCACTTCGAGTCATGCCATCAACGAGGGCAATCATTTTATTAGCAAAACCAGTCAGAGGACTTGTTCCCGCAAAAAGAGAAGAGACTCCCTCAAAGTCGGTCTCTAATTCTTTCTGAAACTTTTTGGTGTCATAATCTAACGTTCCATTACGGTTGAAAACAATTCCGACATTTCTGAGTCCCTGAATTGTTGAGGTATCAAGTTCATTTTGGGTGAGCTGAATGATACTCCTCATTCGACTCTCAATGGCCTGCAATCCCACGTCCCCACCAAGACTTTTAGATGCGTCTTTATGAGAATCAGCTCCAAGTTGGTTTTGATTTTGAATGAAGGTAAAAACCTCATTCATACTATCAACAAATCCCTTTGCCTTACCCTCGATAGCCTCAAAGTCAGGTTTGACATCTAGCTTGATAGACTGACCTTCTTTTGCTGACTTCAGGTCAATATTTATCCCAGGCAGAAGATTTTTAATTGTGTTTTCATCGGCCATAAGAGGCATTCCGTTAAAACGAATAATTGCACTCTTGGCCTCTCGGGTTCGCTCACGATCGAACTCTAAATCTCCGTCTAATAAATAAAATTCTGGCCACTCGATGTCATTCTTCCAGCCCGTGCCTTCTCCGGTAACTACGAGGCGCCAAGGTTCATCTGCATCTGTGCCATCATTCACAACAAAGGCCCGCACTCCTAGCTTAGCGCTGTTTATAGCCGATGCCACGCCGTCAAGGGTGTTGTTGTCGGTGCCAATGTAAACTTCTTTATTTTCGCCGGTCCCTGTTTTAAAGGATATGTAACCTACGCCAACTTCACTTTTGTCTCTATCAGCCATACCATAAGTCATGATTGAATTTGTATTTGCCAAATTAAGAACTTCAAGTTCATATGAGCCGACCTCAGCTAACGTTTTATCAATTGAACTAATGACGGCAATATCTTCATGCGACGAAAAGCCCTTAAGGTCTTTAAAGTCTGAAGGTGTTTTAAAGGGCACAAGGCTCTCTTTGATTTTTCCAAATCTCGATTTCAAATCTTGAACAAGCTTCAACTGATCATCGATTTTTTGCGACTTTTCATCAAACTTGTTAAGTTTGGTCTGCTCAAGCTTCGCAACCTTTTGGTACGCGCCTGCCAACTGTGCATTACTGCTATTGAATTGTGGTACTTCCAATGGCAAACCCGTGCCCTCCCTACTCTCTATCATCTCTCTTTCTTGCCGCGCATTCCAGCCAACACTTTGACTCGGAGGGGGTAATTTTTAATCAAATTTAGCTGCCCACTTTGACCGCCCTAAAGGCCTATGATTAAAAGGATTACCTATGGCGCAACATGCATTTGGAGACTACAGCAAAAATTTTGACGGTAAATATGCCTTAATCCTAGGGGCCTCTTCCGGCTTTGGAGAAGCCACGGCGCTTGAGTTAGCCCGATCTGGCATGAATATCATTGGCATTCACATGGATCGCAAAGCGGCGATGGACCATGTTGAAGAAATCAAAAATAAAATTTCAGCCATGGGACGAAAAGTTCATTTTATAAATATGAATGCTGCCGATCCCGAAAAACGTGCTGACGCGATTGCAGAGATTAAAACCTTTGCCGAGGGAAAAGTTCATGTTCTCCTGCACTCATTAGCCTTCGGGGCCCTTAAACCTTTCATCGACGATGATCAAAAAAACACATTAACCAAAGCTCAGTTTGAAATGACTATAGACGTGATGGCCAATAGCCTAGTTTATTGGACGCAAGATTTGGTGGCTGCAAATTTATTTTGCTCGGGTGCACGAGTTTTTGCGATGACGTCTGCGGGATCTTCAAGGGTGTGGAAATCTTACGGCGCCGTCAGTGCCGCAAAATGTGCCCTTGAAAGTTACTGTCGGCAACTAGCCCTAGAATTGGCTTCGCGGAACATTACGGCAAACGCCATTCTAGCGGGAGTGACGGACACCCCAGCCCTTCGTAAAATTCCTGGCAACGAGATCATGATTGAATCCGCAAAAGCCCGCAACCCATTCGGCCGCCTCACCACACCAGAGGATGTAGCCAAGGCCATTGCCGCCTTTTCCTTGCCCCACTTTGATTTTATGAGCGGCAATGTGCTGCGTATCGACGGCGGCGAAAACGTCGTCGATTAATAGCTCGCAGAATTTCGTAAAGCCTGGATACGTTCTTCGAGCGGGGGATGGGTGCTAAAAAGTGCCAAAAGGCCGCTGGGTTTGCTAGAAATTTTTAGCGCTGCAAGTTGAGGCTGACTGTTATCAATGACCCTCATCCGATCCTTTAGGGCCGTGAGGCCTGCAATCATTTTTTCTTTGCCCGCAAGCGCGGCGCCACCAGCATCTGCACGAAACTCACGTTTACGGCTATACCAGTTGAGAACAATCATTCCCAAAAAACCAAAGGCAATTTGAAAAACCATAACCAAGGCGAAACGCATAAAATAACTATCGCGATCACTTATTCGACTCGCTACAAGATGTGCGACGATGCGAGCCACAAACATAACTAGGGTATTGATCACTCCTTGCATAAGAGTCATGCGCACCATATCTCCATTGGCGATATGTGCAATCTCATGTGACAAGACTCCCTCTAACTCGGTCCTGTTCATCGCGCCAAGAATTCCTGTGGATACGGCTACAAGCGAGTCTGCCTTAGATGGGCCCGTCGCGAAAGCGTTCATTTCGGGAGATTCATAAATACCAACTTCTGGAGTTTCCGGAAGTCCCGCGCTTTGGGCGAGTCGACGAACAACTTCGGTGAGCCAAAGGCCATCTCCCGATGCTTGTGAGGGATCAACAATCTGAATCCGCATTGACCACTTGACCATGCGCTTGGAAAGTAAAAGCGAAATAAAAGAGCCCGCAAATCCAAACAGCATGCAGAACAAAAACAAGGCCTGATAATTTAGTCCATTAGCCTTCAAGTAAATATCGAGCCCAAAAAGCTCGAAGATGAACATCAAGGTAATTGAAATTCCAAGACCAACGGCGCCCATCAATAAAATGTTTCCAAGTTTTCTCATGGCTCTAAATATATGTTCAAAAAAAGGCAAGGCAAGAACTTATCACAATAAAATTGCGTTAATCTTTTACTGTAGGCAGGTCAGAAGCCTTTAACCAAGCCGTTAAGCCCGCAGGGTCGCTAAGCCTTAAATCGCTCAGGGCGTCCGACGCATTCGACCAAAGGTCTCGAAAGTGTGATCTCTCATTTTTTTTGCCCTTTGTACTCATATCCCACAACACCAAAGCAGTTTTCGTCCCAGCATCCCTACCCGCGAGCAAATCATGATTGTGGTCCCCAACAAAAATCGTATCCTGAGGCGCTACATTAAATTTTTTGCATAACGCAAGCAACCCTTCCCCCGATGGCTTTGGCTGAAAGCCATCATCACCACAGACCAGATGATCTTCTTTAAAAAATTTTCCTAGCCATGCATGTTCCCTAAGAATTTCGACGACCGGTTCACGATTGCGTCCGGTAAAAATGCACATTTTAACGGGTGTTTTTTGAATGCCTAAAAGCATTTCTTCGACCCTGGAAAAAGGTTTTGCCCATGAATATGAACTGCCCTGATATTCCTTCCAAGCTTCAATGGCCAAAGATTTTTCAGAATCATTCTCGAACCAAAGAGATAATATTTCTCTCATGGAAGGAACAAACTTAGACTGCACTTCTTGAGGACTCACATCAATGTTTTTTACTTTTTTTACCGCATAAACAATGCTCTCGACGACATGAGACATCGTATCGACTAAAGTCCCATCAAAATCAAAAACAACCATGCGAATTGGGCCAAACATGAGACTAGCGTCCCATAAGAAATAATTTTTGACGAGATTTAATTTCGACTTCACCAAAATCAATGGTTCTAGGATCTTTTCCATACTGATCTCTCACCAATAACTTAATGAAATGTGGGCCTGCGGGCAGTTCGAGGCGCAAAACCTCAATACTTCCAGGAAGTGAAAGCCACGAACGCAAGTCGGCTGAATCTGCACTCATTAGGAGCCAAAATGTAATCAACCCCAAATCGTCATTGTCACTCGACTTTGCCGCAATTCCCGCCAAAGCCGCCTTCACTGCCACCCTAGCAAGTTTAGCCGCTCGCATACGACTAATCCGATCTTCCAGATAATCTTTTGATGTTTGATCTATATCTAAAAATTCCTGGAACCCCCCTCGGGCCTCTCCATCCACGACTAAAGAAGCGTCCACCCCACCACCTTGACGGGAAACAAATCTAGGCAAGGTTTGATCGTCATATCTAGCTTGTTTTCTAGGGGATTTGCCTCTTTCAAAAAAGACGACAAGCTCACCTGAACTTCTAGAAGGCTTTATAAGATTTGCAGAGGGAAACTGAATTCTCCATTCCTGTTCTGCCTCCCGGAGACCTGAGAGTTTAGCCGTGTAAATTAAAGAGGAAACTATTCCGGGCATTTTGGGGTCTAGTTCATAGGCTTTTTTATAATCAATGTAGGCCGAGTTCCACTCACCCGACGCTTCCCATAACATTGCAGAAAGATATCGAGCAAACGCCGACTCTTGATAGTTACGCTTTCCCTCTATGATCATTCTTCTGAGTAGATCATTTATTTTTCGGCATTCAACACGAGCATCTTCCAATTCCCCAATGGCAGCATAGGACAGGGCCAAATAAACGTTGATCAATACTTTTTCAAAATCTTCGCCTTTGTAGCCTCGAACATCCTGCCCGGTAAGGAGCACTCCTACTTCCTCACTCACACTGGTGTAATCTTTGATCTCTGCAAGTTTTTCGGCCTCTAGAAATTTTTCAATAGCCGCTTTGTAATCGCGTTTTTCAAAGAAGCTCATTGCTAAATCAAGTTTAAAAAGCAATTGATTGCTACTCGAAGATTCGGCAGATTTAGCAAAGGATGTGATGGCTTCATTGTAGTTAGCATTATCAAACGCCCTATGCCCCGAATGAGCCAAGTAAGCGTTCGAAGAACATGCCGCCATCAGAAAAACAAAAGGAGCAAAAGCCAGGCTTCTGCTCCTTTTTAGCAATTTTTTCATATAGAAAAAACCTATTTAAGAACCTCTATAGGCCCACACTTCGCTTCTTAAATCTTTTACGAATTGGTTTTTCGTCAGACCATTCTAGTAAGCCTGAGGTGATATTCGTTAAATTCAAAGTAAGTCTGTAATAAACAAGTTTTTTTCCACCAACCTGTTGGACATTTGAAATCAAATCTCCAGTTAAAATATAATCTGCTCCAATTGCGCCATCAGTAGCTTTTCTGGTATCTCGACGAACACGCCCAGAATTGTTTTGATAATCAATTTCATCTGCCAAAGTAGAGCGGTCTTCTTTATTCGAGAATCTAACTTTCCCAGTTTTCAAAAGTGAAGTTCTAAGAGAGTCAGTCAAAGACTTGGTGTCAACGTGCTCTGATGTTTTGTTGCGAACACCCTCGACCTGTACAATGGGAGCGATCGTCGCATCTTTAAAGATGGGATGTTCAGCCATCGAACCAACCATATCGACAATCAATTCTTTTGCGTCGGACTCATTAAATTTATCATCCAAATGACGAACTTCATTGACGTCGTCATACTCACCCTCAGAAAATTCGCGATGCCCACAAGCACCCAACCCAACGACCAGTAAGCCCGCAGCTACAATCCAATTTTTAATCATTCCCGTTCCTCCTAAATTAATGAAGCTCTCATTTTAAGCGTCATTTCTCAGGAAAAAAGCTTTTTGCCCAACTCTCGACGACTTGAAGCATCAAAGCCTTTGAAAAACCGTCAAAAAAACAATTTGTCGACAAAGTGTCCTCAAACACTGCTGGTCAAGAGCTTCAATTAGAGATTAAACTCAACAAATGTTTTGGAGACTCATAGCGGAAAGCCTAAGGACCTTTAGTGTCACAGCTCTCCACCCAGTTGGCTGGGGGGTTGGCCGCCTTAACTCGATGCTCCGCAGACAGGCTATCAGTGAGGAAGAACTCAAAATTGAGCATCATTGCCCCGTCTTGCTAATCCACGGAATATTTCACAACGCGACAGCTTTTTACGCCATCGAGAAAACACTCAGAAAAAATGGTTTTCAAAATATAGAGACCGTAGAACTTTGGACCTCAGTCAAAAGAATTCAAACAATGGCTGATCAACTTAAGGACCGTGTGGATGAATTATGCAAAGCCCACGTCGCAGCAAATCGCCGAGGAAAAGTAAGAATTGTCGCTCACTCTTTGGGAGGAGTCATTGTAAGGGTGGCTCTTCAAGATTTAGAATTTGCCTCTAAAATAGATAAAATACTTTTTCTCGGAGTCCCGCATCAGGGAAGTATTTTGTATCGATCGCCCTATCCCAGGTGTTTAAAAGATCTTACCCCCGAATCGCAACTTATGAGAACGCTTAAAGAGACTCCACTTCCGGGAAAAATTCATTATTGGAATCTTAGAGGAACTCTGGACATCATCACAACCAACCGCGACACTCTTCTTCCTAACGTTCCAAACCTCTATTTTGAGGGAGTCGGACATGCGGGACTATTGAGCGCGAAACGTGTCTTGCAAGCTATCATTGCAATTCTCGAAACGCCTCTGTATGACCGAGTCAATTCCGAGGCAAGAAAGCACGCCTAGAAGCAATTCAATTGAGATAGAAATGTCAGATACCAAACTTCATTTTATTACAGGAAAAGGCGGCGTAGGAAAATCTACACTGGCAGCAGCTTTTGTTAGAAAGTTATCAGACCTCAACGAAGGCCCCATATTACTCATCGATATTCAGGGAACCGGCCATTGTCTCTCTCTCCTAGGCGCTCATGACACAAAAAGTTTTGAAATCAAACCTATCGGAGAACTTAATCATGTCTGGGGTTGCCGAATCATGCCAAGGCCTGCCTTTCGCCAGTATTTCAATTTACTGCTTGCCATGGGCCAGCACGATTCTACTTTTGCTCAGTTGACATCGGGGCTGAGGTCAAAATTTGTAGATGCTGTTTTAGACAATAAAGTTGTCTCTGCGTTTGTAGATGTCTGCCCGGGACTCGAACCTGCCGCACTTCTTGGAAAAGTTCATTTTGAATGCACTGAAGGTTTTGCCCCCGAAACTGAACACAGATGGAAACATGTTGTGGTCGATGCCCCTTCAACCGGTCATAGCTTGATGCTATTTAAAAGCACACAAGCACTCGTTGACGTCTTTGGATCGGGCATTGTTTTCAAACAAGCTAGAAGCATCATGAGCTTTATGAAAGATGCAAAACTAGCCAATTTTCATATTGTTTCTCTTCCAGAAGAATTGCCATTGAGGGAAGCCAAAGATTTGAGCGAAGGACTCGAGAGTCTTAATCTTCCTTCTCCTCACTTTTCGATTAATCGCGTTCCCCCCAAGGTGAGACCCCAAGAAGACATCCAAAATTATACCAATGCTACCTGGAAAAATATTTTCCAATTGGCGATTGAAAAATCAGAGCATGAAACAGCACTGATTTCGAATTTTACAGAAGAGGTAGGGACATCAAGATTACTAAATCTTGTTAAGGAAATTCCAGATCTTCCTCAAAATATTTCCATGATCGTTGAAAACCTTCGCATCTTTCCCACAAACGGAGGGAAGGCATGACTTCTTCCCGATCACAATTGATTCTTGTATTGGGCGCGGGCGGCGTAGGAAAAACAAGTTGCTCGGCTTCCATAGGCTTGGGGCTCGCTGAAAAGGGACTTAAGTGTGTCGTTATTACCATCGATCCAGCAAAACGCCTTGCTCAAGCACTAGGGCTAGAGAGTCTCTCAAATGAAGCTCAAAAAATTGTTTCGCATGAAAACGGCGGCCTTATGGATGCCCTTTGGCTAGATAATAAGTCGGCCTTCAGAGAATTGATATATCGAAAGATTTCAACGCCAAAGCTTGCCGAGACCATTTTAGAAAATAGATTATTCAAAATCATTCAAGAGCAATTAGGAGGCATTGAAGAATATTTGGCCGTCGACAAACTTCTCACTCTTGGAAGCTCAGGTAAATACGACGTATGTATTTTAGACACACCTCCCTCAAGACACGCTTTGGATTTTATAGAAAGTCCGGAACATCTTTTAAAGTTTTTTGATGAGAGTGTCTTAAAACTTTTTTTAAAAGATGACTCCGATGAAACTCAAAAGAAGAATTTGTGGGAACGGTTTTTTACAAGCACAAAGCAACAAACTCTTGAGATCTTCAAGAAATTTCTAGGCAAAGGATTCATGGGAGAACTTTCGTCGCTATTAACTCAAAGTCGCCCCGTCCATGATTCCCTACGCGAGACGGCCCAGGGAGTTAAAGAATGGGTTCGTCAAAAAAATACCAAGTCTATATTGGTTAGTCTTCCAGAAGATTACCCCTTAGCCGAAGCTCATCTTTTGAGCTCGGAACTTCGCGCCCATGAAATAGGCAAGGCAAATTTGTTGATAATGAATCGAGTGCTACCCGAAGCCTCCACCCCACCGTACGAAGAATGTATTAAGTACTTAGGGCAAGAAGCCGCCATAAATTTAATTGCTAAACACGACAGCCAGCAGCGAGTCATCGAAGGACTCGAAAAAATATTGCCGCAAATTGCTGCGGCCAAGATACATCTTCCACCTTTTTCACACTCCAAAATGGACCTCAATTTACTTCGCAACCTTGGAAAGGAAATTCTAGAGAAATGGCAATCTCAAGATCAGACATATTTTTCAACGAACTCTTAAATCATATGGATCCTGTTCTTCAAGAACTGAGGAAACATACGTCGAGTTGCGGCTACCCCATATATTCATCCATGGACATTCGTGACTCTGGATGGAAAGTCTGTGCAGTGGACGTCAATCTATTTCCCGCTGGATTCAACTTATTAAGTGACGATGATCAGTTACGAGCTTCCATACGCATGGGGCAATTTCTATCGGCGAAACTCATGACAACATCTCCCTGGAAGATCACTGTCATCCCTGAATCTCACACAAACAATCAAGGCTATTTAGAAAACCTAGCGGGAATCTGCACCATTCTCAGGAAAGCAGGAGCAGAAGTGCGGGTTGCCTGGAGCGGGAGCCCCATCCCTAAACCTTGGACCATCAAAACTTTAAAGGGTTTTGACATCGAATATCTTCCAGTCGAACAAGCTCTCGATGGAGCAGATGCCTTAGTTCTCAACCATGATTTGAGTGGTGGGTTACCAAGTTTCTTGGAGGGCAACAAACTTCCCGTTTTTCCCAGCCCCAATCTTGGCTGGTACAAACGTCGCAAAAGCATGCATTTCGAAATTGTTGATGCGCTCTTAAAATCACTCCAACGAAAATTTGAATTCTTTGATCCATGGTATTTTAGTGCCGCAGCCAAAACAGTGACTCACATCAACATCGAAAACCCAGATGATAGAAAAAAACTTTTCACCGAGGCCAAGTTACTTTTTAGCAATCTAGAACTTGAATACAAAAAAAGAGATGTTTCTGAAAAACCGTGCCTCTTTTTGAAAAACAACGCCGGCACCTATGGAATGGGCGTTTTGCAAATTGATACCCCTGAGGCCATATTAGAACTCAATCGCTCGGAGCAAAATAAGATGAGAAAAGGCAAAGAGTCTGTCCCTATCTCAGAAATCATTCTTCAAGAAGCCATTCCGACCGTGTTTCAATACCTTAAAAATCCCGAAGACCCCAACAGCAACGTGGCTGCCGAACCGGTCCTTTATATGATCGACGGGCTTCCGATTGGTGGCTTTATGAGATTGCACGAGAATCTGGGGCCACGGGCCCAATGGAAGAATTTAAATCAACCAGGTGGCGCTTTAGAGCCACTTGGCTCCAGCTTGGACCCCTGTCAACAAAGACCCTTTCCAAAAATTCGTAATACTTGCCCCAGAGAGGAACTCGATGGAAAATATATATATCATTTCCTTGCTAAGCTGCATGCAACAGCCGCAGGACTCGAGGAGTGCCCAGTAGAATGACATCAAACTTACCAAGACCTTCATACAAGAGACGAAAAAAATATCTCATCGAGAAAGACTTTCAATATCGATTCACCTTTAGGCTCTGTTTGATTTCCGGGGTATTGTTTGCCATTTTTGCTGGAACGGCATTGTTCTTCATAAAGCTTAGCTACGAAATGCTTATTCAAAATGCTCTTTTGCACATGCCCGAAATGGTAGAAAAATTGCGAGGAGAGTTCAGCACATTGTCTTTAGCTATCATGGGAAATTGGCTCATATTTATGGCCAGTATTTTTATTCTTGGCGTGATGTACACCCAAAAAATTGCGGGACCTATTTTTTCCCTAAAAAAGCGCCTCCAGGACTTGAGCACTTCAGGCTCAACCCAAAATATTAGCCTACGTAAAGGCGATGAGTTTCACTCTTTGGCCAGCGCCTACAACCGAGCTATGACTACGCTCGAAGCAAACGATCAAAAAAACATTGACCGCCTCAAAAAAATTCGCTCGTTCATCCAAAAAAATAATGAGAATGATGCTCTATCGCTGCTCAATAAAGCCATCGACGGCGACAGCCGATAAACGCAAAAAACCCAGACTCATTACAAGCCTGGGTTTTAAATTTTTCTAAAAATTCTAGCGATGCTTTAATTAAGCATTCATATTGCTATTAGCACGAGCTTCAAAAACTTCGATCAACTTCTCAAGGTTTGAGAGCTGACTGTTAAGGTTTTGAAGTTGCGTTTGAGTAGCAGTCAAAGCTTCACGGCTAAGGCCGGAATTTTGAGCTTTCTCATCAATAGCTCTACGAAGATCTTCAGCAGCTCTTTGAGTTATCAAGAAAGTTCCACGAAGATTTTCTTCATTAGCAAAACTCTTTTCAAGGTCTGCTTTGGCTCTGCTCAAGACGCCAGTTCCACTATCTGCAGTTTTCGCAAGGAAACCTGAGAACGTACCTCCGCCAACTTGGATGATATCTCTTAAAGTGCTCACAGGAATGATTGACTTGGAGCGTTTTTGTTTTTCAAAAATGATCTGAGTCAATGTGCTTGATGTGATGTCTTTTTTAGTGCGATTATCAACAACTACAACTTCTTCGCCGCGCATGATCATGTCAGCAATTTCATCGAGTGTTACATAACAGCTCTGGTGCGTGTCATATAGCTTTCTGTTTTGGTAGCGCTTAATAACTTTTACATTTTGAGCGCGAGCTGTTGCTTCTGCAGAATTGTCTAGCGCGCCAAGGCTCGAACTTTGGTTTGAAGTTTTGTTTTGTCCACTTCCTTGACCAGTTGCCGCACCGCTTTGGTTAGCAGTTTGATTAGCAGCTTGGTTGACCGCTTGATTGGTTGCTTGTACTCCGTTCGCTTCCATTTTATTCCCTTCGTTCATCTTTCGTTTCCCCCTTCGATTTCCGATCTAAATTTCCGGCTCTCGCCTTTTTTACTTTAGTTTTTAACCACAGCTTTTAGGCTTCGCTGGTTTAAGATCGTTTTTCGACAAAAACCATGCGCTGCATTTTCGCAACGCTTCAGCCACCTTCTAGCCACCAATGCCCTGTATTTACAAGAGCTTTATTTAAAACTTGGCCACCTTTCGCCTTAAAAGCTCTTGCTTTCAAGGATCAGGCTTCAAGCGCCTTCTTTGCCTCTTTCTTTTTTCGGAACAAAGTCAAGAACTTAGTCCCGAGCTCTGAAACAAAAAGGAGAACTACAATAGTTGCGATCACAATCCATTCTTGTCCAATAGGCATCAAATCACGCATATGACGCTTCTAGTCAGTGCCCCCTATAAAGTCAAGACTGGCTTGAGACAATAAAAGGTTAATGCATCCTGTTATTTTTGTTCGTGCTAGATGAGATTTTTCCAAGAAGCGAAAGCTCTGCTTCACTGAGTCCAGACTTTTGCGCCACAACGTGCACAGGTTGGCCCTCCATCAACAACCTTCGAGCAAAAGCATATTTTGAAGACTGAGATAATGCGATTGAATGCGTCACCTCATCAACCCTCATTTCAGAAGCCTTTCGCTCGGAGAGCGTAGATATTGAGGACCCCAAAGGTGTGTTTATGGACAAAGAGCCTGACGACTCGTTAGGCACAGAAAAATTTGCAGTGGAATTAACGCTGGAATTAACAGAGGAACTTTCAGAGGATTTCATGGCCGATGCGGCATTAGTCCCGCCCTCCGTTGCTCCATGATTCTGGGGCGCCTGAACGGCAGCCTTTGCTTGTGAACTTAGGAATTGCAGTGCGCGCCTTAAATCTCGCTCGAGTGCTAATAGCCTGCGCCCCTGTAAAACATAGGCGACGGCCAAAGATACCAAAGCAACATCCAATAAAATCTGAAAAATCCAAATTATGAGCACATCTTCATTCTAACGAAGCGGCGCAAAAAGAGTAGCCAGCTGTTTGACACCTACCCAGTAACCGTCAAATTATCGCGCCGACGCGTCGACTTCGGCCGAAAAGCCGCTGTTATTGAGCTCCGAACCTCCGGTTACTTGCGACAGGCCACGGTTAATGATGGTAGGCGCGATAAACATCAGCAATTCGTTGGTCTTTTCGACCGTACTTTTCGAGTTTTGAAACAGCTTACCAAAGATAGGAACATCTTGAAGCCAAGGCAATCCCGACTCCGACTGTGTTTTATCGAGAGTATATAATCCGCCAAGAACGGCTGTTTTACCGCTTTCTACAATCAATTTGGTGTTCACAGAACGTGTTCCGATGGGTCCGTCTGGGTCTTCTTGAATATCTCGCTTAAGGTCTACGTTGAGAACAACAAAGCCATCTGAAGTCACCTGTGGGGTGACCTGCAATCCCGTGGTAATGGGAACGAACTGAGTCGTAATAGTATTGTTTTTTGTATCGATAGTTTCTGTTTTAACCTGAACACCTTGGTTGATGTTTGCAGTTTCATTGGCAAGCACTGTCACAGAAGGACTGGCAATTGTTCGTGCCTGAGATTTTGTTTCTGCGAGTCTTAAAATAGCAAGGACAGATTGAAAGCCTCCAAGATTTGCCCAAGTCAGCGACGAGGAGCCACCAACAACTTCTGTCTCACTGTCAGAAGCGTCCACGCCAAAATTAAGCTTTGGATTTGTACCCGCAGACCAAACAAAACCCTTAGACCTAGAAAAGCCCTCTGAAGCTTCCACAATTCTAGCTTCAATTCGCACTTGCGGAGTTTGCTTGTCAATGGATCTTACATAGCGGTCTACTTTTTCTAAGACTTCGGGGATATCGGTGATGACGAGCGTGTTGCTTCGTTTGTCGACAGACGCCTTTCCCCGCTCTGTTAGAAAGTCTTTAATGTTAGCCGTGACATCATCTCCCCGAGTGTAACTTAGGGGAACTAATCTTGTTTCTATGGGAACCAAGGTTTTTGCTTTATCAAAGGCTTGCTTCGCGACATCAATTTCTTTTTGAAGTTCAGCTATCGTTGCCACCCTATAAACATTTTCTAAATCTTGATAACCAAGACCCTGGTTGAACAAAATGATAGCTAAAGCTTGGTCCCAGGGGACACCGTTCAAACCGACAGTCACTTTTTTATCGCTTCCGACGCCTTCACTAAGGACAAAGTTTTTGCCTGATTTTGCAGATAAGAATTTTAAAATATCACCAAGATCGGCCTGCTTCACATTGAGGTTGATAGGAGCGCCCACAAATTCCCTGATGTCGTTGGCCGATAAATATGTCTTAGGAATGATAATTCGAGTGGCACTTTTGGAGCGGAACAAAGTATCTCCGCCCACGATCGGAAAATCTATAACCAAATCGTTTCCTGTGCTCAGGATTGTTGGGTCAACAAAAGATCGCAGCTGGAATAATACTTTTACGGAATCACCATCGCCAACTTTTGCGGGAAACGCCTGAATGTAAGCAACAGGTCCTTCGAATTCTCCGGTATCAAGAGCACGCTTTAAAATTTCTCTTGAAAGGTCCATATTGCGAATTTCAACAATCACCTGCCGTCGACGTGCACGCAATTCTCGAGTCCAATTGATAGGGCGATTGCTTTTGACCACCAACCTGACGCGATCAGATAGTTGTTTAAAATCTAATCCTGTCACGAGCCCTTTAACCCCATCTCCTAAAGATTGTTCTGGGGCTTCATTGAGCTGATTGATGGAGAGCTTTCCACCATCTTGAAAACTATCGAAATTTAATTCTTGCTCCAAGCCCTGCAAGTCCAAATCACCCACACCAAGTTCGCGCGCTGACGTAGAAGCTTCGCCCTCATCATCCATGGCTGATGCCGGAGGAGGTGCTTCTTGATTTTGAGTCTGAGCATTTTCGGAGGAAGAGGTGCTGCTCGAATTAGACATTGGCTCGCCTTCTTCCGCAGGAGAGAATCCCTCTAAATCGTCTTCTGGCAATTCATCCAAGGCATCGAGCTCAGCCTGTAAATCTTGCGCGCTGATCACCCTGGAGTAGAGCACAGGTAAGCCCAACAAAAGAGCCCCCAAACAAATTCCTAATAGTTTTTTTTGCCCAATTCCCATACTCATAGTGTCCCCCAAAGACGCGGCTTTAGCCATCAGTCAATCGTCAGCTTTTCGTAGTTTTTCTTTGTTCGGCCCCTAAAATCTTTAAAGCTTTCAACAACCGTAATTTCCTTTGATAAAATTTTACTCACATAGCCCCTGTTTTTTCCAAGCTGGTCGCCCTCTTGAATGATGTGAGAGGATCCACTTGGCAAAACAAGCATAGCCTTTGGCGTTCCCAACCCCGTCATGATCGCAACAAGTTTCATTTCCAAAAGATCAAACTTGATAAGCTCGTTTTCATTTCCTTTGGTTTCAATAGCGGGCGGAGTAAAGGGATCACGCTTTACCGAAAGCGGATTGAAGGTAAAATCTTCCAACTTCCCCTGCGCCCGTAACAGCGTGGGCAAGCAAAAGACTAAAGCAAGTAAGATGTGAAAAGTGCGTTTCAAGCGCCGCCCCCATAATAGGTTTGAAGTTCCATGTCGGCATCAAGCGATCGAAAGGTAGTGTTTTCATTTTTGGATGATGGTTTTAAAATAACTTTTTCGGAATTGACGATACGTTTAAGATTAGAGACCGAATCCAAAAACGTCATGATTTGCACATAAGAACCTTTGAGCTTCACATCTATTCTTGCCGATCGCAATCCTTCGCTCGCCTCTTGCGTACCCGCTGGTTTAAAAGATGAAAACTCCATACCAATTTTTTCGGAAATATCGGCTAAGGATTTTAATAGCGCCGGCAAATCAGGACGAATGGGAAATTCCTTTTTAGCATCAACAAGCTTTTTGCGAAGCTCATCCATCTCTGCAATCTTTTCGTCTTTCTGAGCTCGGAAAGCTTCGATCTCGGCAAGTTTTCCCTTTAAGTTTTCTAGAGCCATTTTCTCGCCCTTAATTTGCTCAAGAAGAGGATTATAAACGTTGGTCTCCCAATCCGAATAATCCATGTACATCATCCCCGCCGTGACAAAGACCCAAAGTACCGGATTGATTTTTAGCAGTAGCTTAATCATTGAGGCACCTCTGATGAAGTAGATTTGAGCTCGAAGTACGATGCCGTCACAGACTTTGCGCCCTCTCCGGATGGCGTATAGGCTTTTAGCTCGCTATTGATAAGCTCCCAGTCTTTAAAATAAACGCCTTCTTCAAGCTGAGTAAAATAGGTGCTGATCGTTTGATAATTTCTGGAGTAGCCCTTTAAAGTCACCGGTTGTCCCGATTTAACTTCTAACTGAAGATCTTCAATCCATATGGGATCGGGCATTTGACCAATGATGTAGTCCACCATTCTGACCGCTCGGTCCCGCTGCCCTTCTCTAATTTCAATAAGCGCACGGATTCTTCTTTTGAGCTCTTCGACATCAATGTTGTGCTGTTCAATAAACTTTTTAAGATCGTCTAATTCTTTTAATTTGCTTTTGACCTGAGCCATTTCGTTTTGGACTTGAGCCAGCTCGGCCTGAGGAACCGCAAGTCTTTGCGGCAAATAGGTCTCTGTGAGATAGCTTGTAGAAAAATAAAAAACTACTCCCCCGAGCAACAACAAGGAGAGTTGAATTTTTTCTGCAACAGTTAAGTCAGCGCCAAAGCCACCACCAGAGCTACCGCTGTCTTGAGTTTCGACATCGGCGTCCCGCTTGTCTACCTGTTTTAGGAGGTTAATGCCGGACATCAGGCGCTCCTACATGAAAGGCCTGCCGCCGTCATCAAACGCGGCGCCCACAATTGCAGGACATCTTTGCTCACCTGCTTGTTAGCACTTTTAAAAAACTTAGCTGCATTAAATAATTTGATATTCTTTTCGAAGGATCCATCGTCTAGCGCGTCCATCAATCCAGGAGTTAATGATCCGCCACCAAACAAATGCCATTCTTTGATGGTCGAATCAGATTCTTGAGAAACAAAAATATCTTCTGTTTGTTGAATTTCGTCTTTCCAGGTTTGGATTGTAGCCGCAACGGCATCGATGGCCTCCTGGGGGAAGGCGTCTTCATCTCCTTGAACTTTTAGAAACTCGGCGTCTTCAATGGATAAGCCCAACTGAGATGAAATGGCATCAGTGAAGGCAAATCCACCCAATGGAAATTCTCTTATAAATACGGTGTTGCCATGATGCCTCACGCTCACTCTTGTGGCGTTGGCACCAATGTCGACAAAGGCAACAGGATGTTTTTTGTTTACCTTGAGCATGTTCTCTAACAAATCTCCGACCACAAAACTGTCGAGATCAATCAATCGTAAATCGATGCCCGCTTCTTGAGCGATTTCGCGAAGACTCAGGACGTCTTCGTTGTGAACGCCAACCAATAAAAGTTCCCAGCCTTTGGTTCCCTTTGGAGCGCTAGGCAACTGAGAAACTTCGCCAAGCAAAACATGGTCAACAACAATGCTGGACAAATCTTGCGGAAAAACTTGTTCGGCTTCCCAACGAACTTGTTCGGGGATTTCTTTTTTTGGAATTTTAGGCAACGTGATTCGTTTTGTATAAACGCCGCTTCCATGTATGGCCGCTCCATAGGCTGCTTTCGCGGTAAATTTATTCGAGGTCTCGAGCGCCTGAAGCAAAGTGTTCAAGACTATGTTTGCATCTTGGATGCCGCGATCATCAATGGCACGACCCGACAGCGCAATGGCACTCATCGCATCAACGGCAAATTTTGATCCCTGCATGCGGCCCGACACCACCTTGAGTGCGCTTGCACCAAAGTCGATCCCGATCAAGCGTTTGCCACCAGAGCTTAAAAAACCAAACACAAGCCTCCCCCAATAAATACGATAATTTAAGTTTAGAGCTCATCTGCTAACTTCGCAACTGTCCTGAAAAGGGAAAAGCCTGCAAATACAAGGCAGAACTCCGAAGCGCTATCTGGAGGGATAACGTTAGGAGTTCTAACGCAGGAGTTGCGGGCTTTTCCATTTTCCCATCGGGCCGAAGCAAAGTGTAACTTTGATTCGGCAGGACACTTGCGAAGTTAGCAGATGAGCTCTCGATTAGGTCAGTCTAAAAACCAATGTCCGGCGGGGGAAAACGCGCTAATTTTCATGATCCAAGCCACAAGGGCCGCGAGCGCAAGAAAAGGTCCGAATGGAAGAGCGGCTTGCATGCCTAAGCCAGATTTTCTTGCGGCGATCAATCCAATGACAAGTCCACTGAGCGAGGCAAGAAGGATCATAAACGGAACCCATTCAACTCCGAGCCAAGCTCCGAGCCATCCCATCATTTTCACATCTCCAAAACCAAGGCCTTCGATGCCTTTTGCTTTTTCGTAGCCCCAAGCGAGCGCGAAAAAAATTCCAAAACCAAGAAGTCCGCCTGCCAAAGAATTGACGATGTCGGGTTCGTGAAGAATTAAAGCTGCTGCAATAGCGACGCCCCAATTACCAAGTGAAAATCTATCGGGAATGATTCTAAAATCTAAATCAATAACTGTGACCACAAGAAGCGACCACAAAAAATAGAGTTGAATCGCAAAGGCCGCAAGCTCCCAGCTGAGCACATCATATCCCCATGAGAATCCTTTGAACTCGAGGTAAAATGATGCGGCGGCATAAAACAAAAGCATCCCTAAAATTTCAACAATGAGGTAGCGAAGCGGAATTTTTTTGGAGCAACTGGCGCAACGCCCTCTTAAATACAAATAGGAAATGATGGGGATGTTATGCCAGGCCTTGATTTGTGTTTGGCATTCAGGGCATTTGGATCTTTGATGCGAAAAAAATCCTAACGGGATTTCCCTGGGAATTCTGAAAATTGCCGCGTTGGCAAACGACGCAAATAAGAGCCCCAACAAGGTGACTATGAAAAGAAAAAATAAATCGGGGTTCATAGATTAAAGGTCCTTTTTGGCAAAGGCATATTTGGAAATGGCGCAAAAAAGCGTGGCCCACAAAACTGAAAAAAGAAGCAAGCCCGCCACCAGGGCCCACGAACGATTGTGATCATAGCCAACATAGATTTTCCAATCATACCATTCCAATGGAGGAAGCAATTTGGCTAGTTTGATCACTTCCAAACTCCAATTGGCATCAATCAAGTGGCCCGCCGTTTCATCTAAGAAAACTCTTTTAACGGCGCTGATGCTATACAAAAACATGGTCATGACGATGGCCGACACTGTGGCGAGCATGGGTTTTAGCAAAATAGAAAACAGCTGGCTGATGGCGAGCACAATTAGAACCGAGGCCGCTTGCAAAAACTTGATTTGAATAAAAAGTTCATGAAACCAAAGCCCAAAAAACATTTTTGAGGTGATGGCGCTTATCAAAAACCAAAAAATATCTGCGAGGCATAGAGCGGCAAAGAGGCCTATGAGGTTCCCTATAAGCCACCCCCCTCGGCTGACGCCGTTGACGAGCAGCAAATGCAGTGTTCGTTTTTGTGATTCCTCATGAAAGAGCGTTGCTGCTAGCAATATGGCAAGCGTGTGCTGGGCCACAAAGCTTAAAGCCAGCGCGAAATCCCAGAATATCTTTGCAGGCGATACAAAAGAAACGTTGGCCACTACAAAGCATAAAAATATAAGAATGGCACCTACGCCAAGAGTGATCCACGCAAGCTTTTGCCTCAGCAACAGGCGCCAGCGCAATATGGCTATGTGGAAGACTGAGGTCATTGTAAACACTCCAGCATTAGAGTTTCCAGCCTTCCGCAAATTCACCCAGCGGGTCCTCATCCCAAGGTTCCGAGCTTCGGTATTTATCCGTAAGTGTTTGCAGAATTTCTTCTGAGGGGCCATCTAGGATGAGCTTTGATTTTTCGAGCACAAGAACTCTATCGCAAAGCATGCGAATGTCTTCAAGCGCATGCGAACTGATGAAGATTGTTTTGCCCTCATCTTTGAGGCGCTTGATAAGTTCTCTAAATTTTTCTTGAGCACGTGGGTCTAGTCCGCTCATAGGTTCGTCTAAAATCCAAAGTTGCGGGTCCTTTAGCAAAGATGCCGCAATACCAGAGCGCTGAAGCATGCCTTTGCTATAGCCGCCCATTCTTCTTGCGCTTCTAACTTTTAGGCCAAGAAGCGCGAGTAATTTTTCGCTTCGTGATTTTAGCGTTGATGGATTGATTTTGCTCATGGCCCCGAGGTGATGCAACAATTCCTGCGCCGACAATTCGCCCCAATAGCCCGCCATTTCGGGGAGGTATCCAATCTTGGCATTCACATTTTGATCGCCAGGCTCGGCACCGAAAACTTTCACCTCTCCTTTGGTGGGCCTTACGAGTCCTAAAATGATTTTGATAAGAGTGGATTTTCCGGCGCCGTTCGCACCGACAAGGGCAACACTTTGTCCGGGCTCGATGGAGATGTTGATATCTTGGAGTGTGGGGTGTGGCGGATTGTAAATCTTTGTGAGATTTTTAATTTCGATAACGGTTTCGTTTGTGGCCACCATTAGAGTTTAGCGTGGCTTTTGGGTTTTGTTGAGTGTTGATGGGGAGAAAGTTAAATGTCTCTATCGAGAGTTGTCGCTCGTTGATGGTTCTTGGAGAGCGCGCTGGTTTTTGAACAGCGACAATAAAAAAGCCCTCTTTCGGTTAGGAAAGAGGGCTTTGCTTGTTTTTGTCTATACGCTTTTAGACGCGGAATTTATGCGATCAGGATTAGATACCTGATTGAGCGTTTATTAGCTGACGATTGTGAGAAATAATCCAAACGTCCTCACCACCAGCCGCAGTCGCGTTGTTCCCCTTAGGACAACCGGCTGACGTTGCTAAAAACTCATCTTGCCTTACCCCTGCCTGATATAAACCAAAAGCAGCCTGCACTTCTCCGGCAGTGTCTGCAACCCCACAGGCTATGGTTTTAGCGGGATACCCGCCGGTACCAGCATAATCAGCTGAAGCTATCAAGTTTACATCTGCATAGAGCAGGTTTGTAGGTGAAAGAGCCGCCGGCCATCCCGGTAGTGCCGCGGGGGCAACAGGAGCATTTCCAAGACCATCCGCAGCAACAGTCCCTGCCGTAGATCCGTACATCCGAGCATTGTCTACAATTTCTTCCTGTGTGATGTCACCGCCACCGGCAGATCCATCAAGCACCAAACCTTCAGGAACAAAGCCTGCAAGTTGTAGATCTGGAGTGTAAGAAGAGTGCTCAACAAAATAAGATTTTTGTGCGGTGTAAATAGCCGTCAACTCGGTCTTCGCATTCGCCTGTTTTGCTCTAGCTTGGAATCTTTGAAAGTTAGGTACTGCAATGGTTGCAAGAATACCGATGATGGCAACAACCACCATTAACTCTACTAGCGAGAAACCCGCTTTGCTGTTTTTAGATCCGTTATCTATAATTATATTGTTTTTTGTTTTCATAAATTATTCCCCCAAGAACAAACGTTCTTTATACTATCCAAAAACGTGCCGCTCACAGAAATTTCTGCCATGACACGTAGTTTATAAAAACTTCGGCACATGAACAGAGCTTCTGAAGGATTAATTGCAAGGCTAGTGCCAATCTTCCGACATTTTGCTTGTTTTAAATCGCGCAAAAGCCTTCGCAGCGCTAAAAGTGTCAACTTTTTGTTTGCACAAATGAGAGTTTCTTAGTGTGTGCACATTTTTGGTCCGCAAAAAGTGCGCGCCGTCTAAGTGGCAAACATTTTTGTGAAGAAGAGGTTAAGGAAAGTTGTGCGCGGGTGCGCAATATGCTTTCTGTAGCATGGTGCGCGGTGCGCGGAATAAGGTGCGCGGACGAAGATGCGCGATTAAACAAAGTTGCGCGGACGAAGGTGCGCGGTGCGCGGAATAAGATGCGCGGACAAAGATACGCGGACGAAGATGCGCGTTTAAACAAAGAGAAGAGGCATCTTGGTTTCCTCATTTTTAACACACAAGCACAAGCACTATAGACCCATTAATATAGAGGGGGCCATCCTCGCAGTTCTCTTTGGGACCTGCGTGACAAAAAATTCTCAAATAATTTACGCAAAAAGGGCGCAAATCCACCTGTGCCCCCTTGCAAATTCAGACCATCGCTACTATATATATGGGCATGCGCTCCAAACAACTGGCTTTAGTCACAAAAACTTGGGCCAAAGACCGCTTCGCCTTTGGCGGAAGCTTGCAAGGGCGTTCCAACCCCAAGATCAAACGCCGCTTTGTCAAAGGGCTGCCGTCGCACATCATTTTAAAATCATCAGGGGCTCGCGGCGCGTTCTCTTTGTTAAGATTTAATAAAGAAATTTCGAGACTGCTCCAGACACACGCGCAAACGCATGGAATTGAAGTGATGTCTGTAGCCAATGCGGGCAATCATTTACACATATTGGTGAAGGCACCGTCGCGTGAGCATCAATCCAACTTTTTGCGGGCTGTGAGTGGGCACATTGCTAGAATGGTTAAGTTAAGGGCGGGCGCGTTGATTTTGCTGTGCAAGGTGCCACACAAAAACTCCGCCTCAACACCTGCGCTCAATCGAAGTTCCTCGACGCTCAATCAAAAATTTTGGGATGCCCGGCCCTTCTCCCGAGTTGTCAGCCTAGGGCGTGATTTAAAAAATGTCCTGAGATACTTAACTGTAAATTCTACCGAAATGACGGGGCTCAATCGCGTTTCGGTAAAATTTATGTTTGAAAAAATTCAATCGGCCATTAAGGCGGGGGATATTCCCATTAATCGAAGCTTGCTTGCGGCGGGTTTTGGCTAAACCAAAAAACTATTTGCCACACTGAAGCGCCTCACTCGGCTACCGAGTTCGCCTTAGTAAAAAGTGAACGCCACACTAAAGTTTATACACATCGAGCATTACCAATGGCCCCCCACAGAAACTCACAAATCCGCAAAAAAAATCAAAACCAATCAGGATGAGCTTTCTTTATGCGTTCCAAAATTTCTGGGTTCGCCGTTTTTTCGAGAGCGTCGCGGCGCTGATCGTGAGTTAGTCCATCAAAGCCGCCTAACTTTAATCGTTGCGAAAGCGTTGCCAAGTAAGGCGGCGCACGTGGAGATAACGAAGCGCGCTCATAGAAATAGGCAGCCATTTTTGGGATGCTTAGATTTTCAAACGCATGATAACCAGACCAAAAATTTACATTGAAATCATCGGGAGCTTTTCGAACGAGTTCGTCGACAAAGAGTGAGCTTCCGGCGCCATCCGTAGCAATGACAAAATAAAAGGGAGCAAGAGTTGCCAGAAAACGAATTTCGGAAAGATTTGCATTTTGAGCCACAAAATACAGTTTAGAAAACATCCACGAGAAGTCGCCATCATAACTAGATTCCACATGCACGCCTTGCAAAAGTTCGAGCCAGGCCCATGAAACCTGCGCGGCTTTCATGCCAGGCCACGGCAGGTCTTGATCGAGTCCACGGCTTAATCGCCTGCGAAAAGATTCCTGTTCTTTTTGCTTTTGAGCTTTGACGTAGGTGTCCTCGTTGTAAAAATAGGGTCTCAGCGCATGTTGAAGACTCAACAAGAGCGCGGCGAATAAAACGATTCCTAAAGGAAAAAGTTTAGAGAGTTTCTTCACCTAGCCCCCAACCACCAAAACCTAGTCGTCATCGCCTTGATCGAGATCAAACTTCTCTAATCGATACCTCAGCGAACGCATCGAAATATTTAGCAAACGAGCAGCATCGCGTTTGTTGCCGGTGGTCTGATGCAATGCTTTTAACAAATATTCACGCTCAACTTTTGACAAAACATCATCGAGCCTAACGCCACTTGCGTTCCAGGTGATAGCCTCCCCCAAAGATTCAAACTTAGGCTTCAAAGGTTCACGAATAAAATCTGGCAAGCCCTCTGGCACCAAAGCCATCCCACTCTCCAAAGCCATCATTCGCTCAATTACGTTTTCGAGTTCACGCACGTTTCCTGGCCAATGATAAGCACCAAGCAAGTCCAAAGCTTCTTGCGAAACCGACTTGATTTCTTTTCCAAATTTTTGGCTAAAATGTTCGACAAAATGTTGAACAAGCAAAGGAATGTCTTCTTTGCGCTCCTTTAACGAGGGAACTTTAAGATGAATAACGTTCAAACGAAAATAGAGATCTTCTCTAAAATTTCCCTTCTCGATTTCTTCTTCAAGTTCTCTGTTGGTCGCCGCAACTATACGCACGTTACTTTGTACAGATTCATTGCCGCCAACCGGATGGAAAGTTCCATCGGCAATAGCTCGCAACATGGCAGCTTGCATGTGTAGTGGCAACTCACCAATTTCGTCCAAAAAAAGTGTGCCGCCATCTGCCGCCTCAAAATATCCACGTTTGTCGGCAATGGCTCCGGTAAAAGATCCTTTTTTGTGTCCAAACATTTCGGACTCCATAAGGTTTTCTGGAATAGCTCCACAGTTAACAGAAACAAAGGGACCATCAGAAATGCCACTATTATAGTGAACAGCTTTTGCGACCAATTCCTTACCCGTCCCACTTTCGCCAGTGACCAAAATGTTTGAAGGTGTGGGGCCGACTCTTCGAATCATTTCATAAATGCGAAGCATCGAAGGCGCTTGGCCTACAATATTTGAAAACTGATACTTTTCGCCCACTTCTTTACGAAGTCGGATGTTGTCGTGAACCAAAGTTTTGTTTTCGAGAGCTTTTTCGATACGAATTTTAACGTCATCGATTTTAAAGGGTTTTGTTAAGTAATCAAACGCGCCAAGCTTCATCGCCTCGACTGCCGTTTCGGTCGATCCAAAGGCCGTGACCATAAGCACCAACGCCGTTGGGTCTTTTTCTTTAACTTTTGCAAGCAACTCTATTCCCGACATTTCAGGCATCTGAATATCGGAAATAATTAGATCAAAATCTTCGTTTTGAACTTTTTCCCATGCTATTCTGCCGTTTTCAGCGAGCTCGACTTGCATTTTTTCACGCTTAAGCATGATCTGTAGAAACTCACGAATGCTCGCTTCGTCATCAACAACTAAAATTTTTGCTTTGCTCTTTGATGTCATTTGGGTCTCCTAAGGATTACTTTAAATATGCTACCACCGTTTTGACAAAAGTCTTCCGCCGGACTGCTGACATCAATGCGGCCTCCCATAGCCTCAATCATTCGATAGCTAATAGCCAGACCCAGACCAGTTCCTTTGTCTTTGGTAGTAAAAAACGGCTCAAACAAACGCCCCATGTTTTCGCGAGTGATGCCGCTGCCATCATCCAGAATTGAGATGGCGCCAAAGTCCTCAATTTTTACCTTCACTTTTTTTGCACCAGCTTGCCCAGCGTTGAACATTAAGTTCATTAAGACCTGTGTGATTTTATTGGCTTCGCCATCCACAAAACAATGCTCAGCGTCGCTTTCTAATTCAATATTTGCACCAAGTTCTCTCCATTTTGAATTGACCTTGACGCTCTCGACAGATTCCTTAGCGATTGCCACCAAGTCAATTTTTTTAAGGTCTAAATCTTGTGGTTTCACATATTCCAAAAATTCTGTGATGAGCCCGTCTAGCCTCGTAGATTCTCTTTGAATAATTTTTAACAACTGCGTATCTTCCTCGTGCAAAGCACTAGATCCCATCAATAGCTGCGCACTTCCCGATATGCCAGCAAGAGGGTTGCGAATTTCGTGGGCAATACCTGCGGCCAACTTTCCGACAGCCGCAAGTTTTTCACTCATTCGTAATTCGTGCTCCATCTTTATGACAGATGTTAAATCCTGAAACACCAGCAAGGTTCCTAAAATATGTTGGTCTTCTGGGTCTTCAAGTTTTGCGGTCGAATAGCCCAGCTTCAAAAGCTTGCCCCCAGTTGAAACGTAGTCTAAAACTTCGCGACTCCGCGCGCTGGCATCAAAAGAATATTGCTCTAATGACAAACCCGGCAATAAATCGTCTATAGACTTGCGCAAAAAGGTGGCCTCTTGCACTCCAAGAATTTTTTCGCCAACGGTGTTTATTTGAATCACACAACCATCGGAATCAATACTCACAAGGCCTGAGGGAATATTTGCTAAAATAACTTTTTGCAGGTTTTCTAGTCGCCGACGAGCGATTTCTGATTTCTCGAGTGAAACCTCTGACTTAACCAATAGTTTCATCAGATAAAAACTTAAAAAACCAACAGCCAATATTGCGGTCCAAATAACTACAATGCTAATTCCCCAGCCCACAGAAACAGCTGAAAAGAATAAACAAATTCCTATCAAGATAAAAGACAAATGCGACCTAAAAACAACCGGCCCCATGGCAGCGAGCAACGGAAAAATAACAAGAAAAGGCGAGGTACTAGCCCCAGAAACCCGAACGAGAAGTGTAATAAAGATAGCATCGCAACAAAACAAAGCCAGAATTGAATCCCGGCGGATGGGAAGATACAAACTGATCAACTGAGCGATTGTAATGATGCTGGCAACCAGAAAAACTTCTGAAGCTGTAAACCTTGCGCCATCTAGCACGATATAAGGAGCCAATACCCCTATTAAAAAAAGAAAGAGCGTGTAAACCAATCCCCTAATAACAAATATTTTTTCATCGTGGGAAATAGTTTTTGAGAGGGTCATTTCTAACCTCCCGACATAACCTCTGACATTTTGAAAATGGGCATGTACATGGGAATTAATATTCCCGCAACAACAGCACCCACCATAACAATCATCAGAGGCTCAATAACAGATGTGATTCCTGTGACCACAGCATCAACTTCGTCTTCATAAAAATCTGCAATTTTTTCGAGCATCGCATCAATGGCACCGGTTTGTTCTCCGATTGCAATCATACTTGTCGCCATTTTTGGAAACAGACTAGACTTAGTGAGAGGTGCTGAAATCGAATTTCCCTGTGCCACCTCGTCCTTAATAGACAATAAAGTGCGCTCTACTGCAAAGTTTCCTGCGACTCTGGCAGTGATTTCAAGAGCCTCTAAGATGGGCACACCGGACTGAATGAGCGTGCCAAAAGTTCGAGCAAAGCGCGCGATTGATACTTTTGAAATTAAATTTCCGATCAATGGTAAATGAACAAGAAAGGGATCGATATAATTACGCACCGTGGGGTTTTTCCAAGTCATGTATAACGCCGCAAACAAAGCTCCACCGCCGCCCAAAACAGCCCACCAATAAGCAACTAAAAAGTCGGACACGTCCATGATAAACTGCGTAGACTCTGGAAGTTTTGCGCCATTTGATGAAAACATTTCGGCAAATGTGGGCACCACAAAGACAAGCATGACGGCAACGATGACCACCATCAAAACCATCATAAAAACGGGATACGCCATGGCCGAAACAATTTTTCTTCTTAATTTTGAAGTTTTCTCATAATATTCGGCAAGCCTACCCAAAATTCTATCGAGCGATCCCGATACCTCACCAGCCGCAATGAGGTTAATAAAAATCCGGTCAAATATTTTAGGATATTTTTTGAGAGCATCTGTAAAACTTTGGCCTTCTTCGACGTTTCGTTTGATATTAGCCAAAGCTCGTCCAAAACCTTTTGTCTCCACGGTATCTGCCAAAACTCCGAGTGCTTGGACCATTGAGATACCTGCCGATTGCATAACCGCCATTTGACGAATAAAGGCTGCAAACTCTACAAGCCCTGGCGCTGAGGCGCTAAATTGTTCGAAGACCGTACCAAGATTATTCCAATCAATGGCGGGCTTGGTGGCGTCCCCGCTCTGCTGAGCGGGTGCAGAAGATTTGCCCCCCTGAATGACAACCAATTTGGTGGCGCGTATTCCACGACTCCGAAGTTGGTTGCGCGCTTCTGCAGCCGAAGGCACTTCAATCTCACCCGACACTTTTTTTGCCGTGTTGTCGTAGCCTTGGTATTTGATCTTCACGCGGCTCTACCCCCCAGCTTAAGACTCTTCGCGACTAGGCGCTCAAATTCTTCAACATCTGGACTATGCGCAAAGGCATCTTCTCTAGAAATCACACCTTGCTCTAAATAATATAAAAGATTTTGGTTCATGGTGCTCATACCGCTTTGGTCTTGGCCCATTTGCATTTGGCCGTAAACCTGGTGCAATTTGTTTTCGCGAATCAAATTTCTGACCGCGGGAGTCATGGCAAGATATTCATAGACCATCACTCTGCCCTTGCGATCTGTTCGAGCAATTAGGTTTTGCGATATCACAGCCTCCAAACAAAAGGAAAGCTGAAGACGTACGTAGTCCTGATGATCGGCCGGAAAAAGCTGAACCAAACGTGTAATAGAATTGATAGCCCCATTTGTGTGCAAAGTTGAAAACACCAAATGCCCTGTTTCGGCAGCATACATAGCCGCTTCAGCCGTATCACGATCTCGCATTTCACCCACCATGATAACATCCGGGTCTTCGCGAAGAACCTGGCGAAGTGCGCGGTGAAAAGAATTGCAATCGGTTCCCAATTCGCGTTGATTCACAATACACATTTCATGCGAATGAGTGTACTCAATCGGATCCTCAATGGTGACAACATGATAGCGCATCGAGCGGTTGATCTTGTCTATGAATGAAGCCAAGGTAGTCGATTTTCCAGAACCTGTAGCACCCGTAACCAAAACCAGACCATGTGGACGCTTAACAAGTTCGCAAATTTGTTTATTGAGTCCTAATGAAAACAATTCTGGAATATCGCTATTGATTCTTCTAAAAACGGCAGCCACAGCACCACGTTGAATGAACAAGTTAGCCCGGCAACGAGCAATGCCCTGCAAACCAAACGAAAAATCTATTTCTTTATCTCGATCAAAATTTTCTTTTTGGCGCACATCAAGCAATGGGTAGACCAAGGACTTAACATCGTCTGGTGTTAACGGATCGGATTTAACTCTAATGATCAAACCATTGACTCTAAGAGCTGGCGGAGAACCCACGGTCAAATGAAGGTCAGAAGCACCCTTCTCGACCATTAGCTTTAATAAAGAAGATAATTCAAATGCCATAGCCCCTCCGTCACTCCACGCCTTGCAATTCGTCGATGGTGGTGACGCCTGCGACAATTTTTCTCATACAATTGGTTCGAAGTGTGCGCATGCCTTCTTTTATGGCCTGAGCATTAAGTTCGTGAGCACTAGCGCCGGCTCCGATTTTCTCGCGAAGTGTTTCTGAAAGTTCTAGCACTTCAAATATTGCCACTCGTCCTTTGTAGCCAGTGTTTCGGCAAGCCGGACAGCCAACCGCTTTTCTTGGTTTGAACTTCGCCAATATGGAAGTTGGAAATCCCAATTTCTTAAGATCCTCAGGGCCATATCGAGTGTCATCTTCAGCACATTGCTTGCAAAGTCTTCGCACAAGCCGTTGCGCCACAATCACATGAACAGCCGCATTGATCATAAAGGCATCGAGCCCCATGTCTTTTAGGCGCATCACTGTAGAGGCTGCGTTGTTAGTGTGCAAAGTCGAAAGCACCATGTGACCTGTTAGTGCCGCCTTGAAGGCGGTTTCTGCCGTTTCTTTATCCCTAATTTCCCCGAGTAGAATGACGTCCGGATCCTGACGAAGCATGGCCCGAAGCCCCTCAGCAAACGTAAGTCCTATGTACTCTTTCGTTTGCATTTGGTTGATGCCCCTGAAGTTATACTCCACAGGATCTTCAATGGTAGAAATATTCACATCTGGTTTGTTGAGCTTGTTAAGCGCTCCGTAAAGAGTGGTTGTTTTTCCTGAGCCCGTGGCTCCCGTCACCAAACAAATTCCCCAAGGGCGCTGAATGGCCTTCATAAATTTTTCTAAATCGTCTTTTTCGAAACCCGATTCCTCGAGCTCTACAGTTGCGGCAGCCTTGTCTAAGATACGCAAAACTACTTTTTCGCCGTAAACAGTTGGCAAAGTATTCACCCTAAAATCGATGACTTTCCCATCGGGAGTTTTGAATCGAATACGACCATCTTGAGGTAAACGTTTTTCGTCAAGACGCATTCTTGCCATAACCTTTATTCGGGCCGCAAGCGCATTTTTGATATTTACAGGTGGCCGAGCGGCAGGAACCAAATCTCCGTCAATACGGAATCGTATTCGCAATTCTCCCTCATAAGGTTCGACGTGAATATCAGATGCCTTCTTGCGAACCGCATCGGTTAGAACGCTTGAAACAAATTGAATGATGGGAGCATCGTTTTCTGAATGTTCTGACGTGCCCGCATCGTCATCACCTAAAACACTGCCCTCGGCTCCATCGGAAGCGAGTGATGTCGCAATGTCCGTGATATGATTTGCTGACGAGGCGCCCCACTCACGTTCAATCATTTCGTTGATGACTGAAGGCGAGCTTAAAACCAGTTCGACACGCATACGAGTTTGAAATCTAATTTCATCTATGCAATGAACATTTGTAGGATCGTAAGTTGCGATCACCAAAGTTGAGCTTCGTTTGCCAACCGGAATGATTTTATGTTTCTTACAAAGTTGCGGTGACACCAAAGCAACGAGTTCGAAGTCCAACTCCATACCGTTGATATCCATGATGGTGAGCTTGTAGGATCGGGCCAAAACTTTTAGGAGATCTGCTTCGTCAATGATGTGATTGAGCAAAAGATGATCCATCAGACGAACATTCTGACTTTTGGCGATGACAATTTCTGATTCAAGGCGTGCGCTATCAATAAGCTTTCCGCCTACCAAAACATCAGCTAGTCGGGTTGTTAGCATTCGTTAACGCACTCCTTCCTCTAAGCTATCGACATAATGACTCGGAAAATGAAGAAATTATTCGCCATTTTCTTGCAGACACGGCGCATCAATAACTCTGGGTGCGCATAGACCTCGTGCGCTATAATGCCGCGCGCAAAGCAACGAAGGTTATTGGCCTTTTTGGCAGGGCAGGCTAATCTTTTAGTACATGAAAATTGCCGTACTCGTAAAACAAACACCTGACACCGAAACAAAAGCAAAGCTCAGCGCCACTGGATTAGACTCCACAGGGGTAAAATTTATTCTCAATCCCTACGATGAATTTGCGATTGAGGAAGCCATCCAACTTCGCGACAAAAACACCGGCGAAGCCATAGTGGTCTCACTTGGTCCCGATAGAGTGATGGAAGCCATGAGAACGGGCCTAGCCATGGGATGCGACAGTGGCATTCATGTCAAAGTTAGCGATGATGTTCTTGCAAAGTTTGATTCGTTTGCGACGGCCAAAGCCCTAGCCGAAGCTATTAAAGATAAATCATTTGATTTAATTTTGTGCGGCAAACAAGCTATTGATGACGATGCACTTGCCGTGCCTCAAATGGTTGCAGAATTTTTAGGACTTCCAAGAGCAACTGTGGTTACAAAACTTCAAGTTGAAGCTGGAAAAATTAAAGCGCACCGAGCAGTTGAAGGTGGTGCCGAAGAAGTGATTGAGCTTGCAATGCCAGCTGTGATCGCAGCCCATAAAGGGCTCAACACTCCTCGCTACGCTTCGTTGCCAGGAATTATGAAAGCAAAACAAAAAAAGATTGAAGTCATTGAAGCTTCTGCACTTGGCGTCACAGCCGATACAGCAAAAGTTACCTATGAAAACTTCGAACTTCCCCCAGAAAAAGCACCTGGGAAAATTTTCAAAGGCGATGCTGCCGAACTTGCCAAACAAATTGTTGAACACCTTCGCAACGAAGCCAAGGTTATATAAAAATAGCTATAAAGCTATGAATAAGTTTTAGGAGAACAAAATGACAAAAGCACTCGTCCTCATTGAATTCAAAGGATCGACCGTAAAAAAAGCTAGCTTAGAAGCTATTCATTCCCTCGCCTCACAAGGAGTCGATGTTGATGCCGTGGCGTTTGGCCCCGACGCTTCTGCCAACAAAGATGCCGCCGCAAAAATGGTTGGCGGACAAGGCGCTAAAAAACTTTTTATCGCCAACAATGCCGATCTTAAATTTTATCAAGCCGATCTGTTTGCCAGCACGCTTGCTGCTCAATTCAAAGCAGGCGCCTATGACATTCTAGCCTCTTCCGCATCGGTATCCGCAAAAGATTTGTTTCCAACGTTGGCGGCAAGATTAGACGCCGGACTTGCTCCTGATTGTATAGAAATAAAAGTTGAAGGCGGCACCCTGAAGGCAAAGAGACCCCTGCTTGCAGGAAAATACTTTTCGACTTTGAAGTTCAAGTCTTTTCCAGCGGTTGTTACCATCAGACCCAACTCAATTGGAATTGGTGCCGATAGCGGAACGACAGCAGCTGTTAGTGACTTGGCAATCTCCGGCGAAATGAAATCCAAAACAATAGAACTCTCTGGCGGCGGAAACAATTCCAGACCTGACCTTGCTGAAGCCGATAAAATTATAAGCGCTGGGCGAGCCATTAAGGCCTCCGAAAACTTCAAAATCATCGAAGAATGCGCCGATGTTATTGGAGCTGCCGTTGGAGCATCCCGCGCCGCGGTAGACGCCGGAATGGCACCGCATTCAATGCAAGTAGGTCAAACGGGCAAAACCGTGAATCCTTCCTTATATATTGCATGTGGCATTAGCGGAGCGATTCAGCATTTAGCGGGCATGAAAACTTCTAAAATCATTGTGGCGATCAATACCGACCCCGATGCTCCTATTTTTCAGAAAGCTGATTACGGCGCCATTGGTGATTTGTTTGAAGTGGTTCCCGCTCTGACACAAGAATTTAAGAAATTATTGAGCGCTGGTTAAACATTTCTCAGTAATTCGCTAAACTGCTAACGTGGGCTGGATTTATATATTTATTCGTACCTACCCGTTTTGGGCTTTTCCCACAGGAATTGCTCTGATCGCCGTAGCGCTCACACACAAAAAAGGAAACAAACGTCGCAAACAATTCTATTTTGTACTTTCTGTTTTATTGATTGCTAGCTCGGTCTATTTTTTGATCATGCAAGGCCATACCGATGCCGTACCCTTTTTTCATCAACTCATTTATGGTCCGCGCTAGTACGGCGTTCACTTAAAGAGCGCATTTTTTGCGAAGCATTGACTGCACTTTGTTTCGCCATCGATCACCGCGCTGAAGGTCGTAACGCTCAACAGTTTTTTTGAAAACATGATGTGCGGCTGAGCACTGCTCGTTTTCAACATAAGCATTGATTTGGAATTCGGTAGATCGTGCCGTTGCGTCGTCCAGCCCCGCGGCAACGCTTGCAGGTGCCCGACGAGCTGGAAAACTGTCTATATCTTCTTCCGTTAATGATGCCGGACTTCGGCCTCCGTAATTTTGATTTTCTTCCTCAAAGCGAGAAGGTATATGCATAGGAATAGCTTCAATTTCCTCATTTATAATAGGATTCTTAGAGACCACGGAATCTTTATGCAATTCCTCAAGATCAGCACCTTCTCTAATTTGATCCTGCAATAGCATTTGTTCTCGCCTCGTATCGGCCACAATATAAGGAACAAGCTTTTTGGCTTCCTCGATTGTTGCGCGTCTCGCGTAATCACTTGAATGATTTTTCGCGACTCTCGAAGCATCCGGATAATTGTTTTTATCAACCGCACCTATTTGTGCAGCAGCCAACCAAGCATCATCAGGCTTAATTTCATTGCGAATACCAGAATTGCTAACCAAAAATAATTTTCCTTTAGAATTTATATTTCTGTGGATGTGCAATATGCCTGTCTCGACTCGCATTAACATAGTTGGGTCACTAGCAGTTTTGCCCGACACCCAACCTGCTTCAACAACCGAATCAGGCGCAAGCCAAAGCATTGAGCCATCTGGCAATTCAAAGTCAGTAGCCTCTTCACCCTCGGTTGAGAGAATGCTTCGTTTTTCTATTTTTACTCCAGCTTCTGCTAAAGAAAACTTCATCTGCGAAGGCTTATAGAAAGCAAGGCCACCATGCGAATTGGGCCCAGCAGAAGCGGGTCCTCGACCTTGCCGTTTTTGCGCAGCGTTTGCGTCTGCGAACTCAACTTTTTTTGCACCCGGCCTTGGTGAGTTTCCATTTTTTAGATTTCCCCCATCAATATTTTTGACGTCGGCAGGATCGACTCCAAACAATGAAGCAATTTGAGGAATGCTCATAATTTCGGAAACCATATTATCTAAAAATGGTTTGGCATTATCGATGACGGGTTTTGAATTAACTTCAACGTAGACTATGGCCGGAGTAATAAAGTCTTTGTACAAGGCATGTTCTTTCACCGGCTTGTACATTTCTAAGTCGGAATAATGCAATCCCACTATTGTCCCAATAAGGAGCAAGAAATAGAAAGTCGTTTTATACATTGCCATCGCAATCTATAAATCGGAGCTATTTGTCAAAAACTTGACCTTATATATGTGATTTCGATCTGAACTATCATTTACGACACGTGAGGTCGCGACAAAAACCAATAACTTGGATTCCTTAACAAATTCTATATAAAAAAATATTCAGGACATCAATGACGTGCTCCGAAGGAGACATCGACTCAAAAACGGTCAACTAATTTAATAACATCAAGGAGCTAAATAAATATGAAAAAACTACAGTCTTTAGGCGCATTGTCGCTAGGAATTTTTGCACTTTCTGCAGGACTTAACGCCTGTTCTGGATCATCAAGCGACGCCGCATCTACTGGAAGCTATCAAGGGATAGGGTCTATTTGGACAGCAAACTTAGCCGGAGGAAATTTTACAATCACTCACGACACTGATTCCGACGGAACTGTTGATATGACAGTTAGCGGAACTTATATTGAATACTCAAACAAGTTTAAAAAACTTACAGTAACTTCGGCCTCTGGAACGGATGCTCCTGATGTTGGCGAAGAAGCATACGGAATAGAAATTCCTGGCTTTGCCTTTTTCTTAAAGCCAATTGGCGGGAGCAGCGAACCCATCGTTATGTTGCAAGCGGGATCGTGCCCGACAAGTGACTACGTGGCAAACTGGATCATTGCGAAATATCAAGAACCAACTCAAACTCCCACAGAACATGTTGGAAATGACGGAACCGAAGGTTTTGGAACGGCATCATTTGCCATTTCAGGGACTACCGCAACCGGCACCATTGCATCATATTTCTTTGAGGATGGCGTTAGTAGAGACGACAGTAGTGATGGCATGCCGTTTACAGGATGTTCCGGAGGAAAATACACATTCTCAAATGGAGATGATGAGGGAATATTTTATGCGACAGCCAACGGTGGCGCCCTTGTTAAGCCGGGAAGCGGAATCATTTTCGCGGCTCCTCAAGGCAGTGCTGACCCGACCGCAAGCGATTGGGCAGGAACCTATTCTGGTCTCGTTTTTTCGGACAGTTCGGAAGATGGAACCTTTCCTGCAAAAGTAGTTCTCAACGGTAGCGGTGGCGGAACAGGCAAACAATTCACCGATGTTGAAAATAACGCAGTTTCCGATGAAGGCGTAACTTTCGCAAGCTTAACTGCAAAATCAGGCCTTAAGGGTATTATTACTGGGACAGTCGAAGGCTCCAACGGCGCACAACCGCTTAACTGTGTTTACTCATCAGTCGCAGGCGAAGAACTCGTAGCTTGTAATGGCGCCGATGACGTAGCAAATGGCGACGGGGTTTTCCCAATGTTCTTCTTCCTTGGAGTTAAACAGTAAAATATTGATCTTTAGCTTTTGCTAAAATGAAAAACCTCTTTTGCCTTAAACGGTGAAAGAGGTTTTTTTATTTTTGATCTGAACTATCATTTTAAAAACTTCACAAAAAATTAACCTCTGAGAATGCTCTCATTTGCAGGCTCGCATAAAATTAACACCGCGCAAAACTGACGTATGTTAACTTTTGATTGTCGTGAGAATTTAACTGCAGAAACAAAAATATGACACCGATGACAGCAGGTAGCTTCTCGATACCGGCAAAATAGACGTTTTGAGTAGCACGTAAATGGAGGAATCAAAAATAATGAATGGGAACAAATTTAAATTATCATTTCTATGTTGTGTTGGGGCTAGCGCTCTAACCCTAGGAGGATGCGCTGGCGCTTCAGATAGCGCGGCATCATCGCTTCTAGAAATTGCAGGAACTCTAGATGTAACAAGCTGAGTAAGTTCCGTCATGGATGCCTCTGCAAAAGCAGGCGTTATGGCTAGCTCGTACTCTGTACGTTGTGTGACCCTATCGGGCACTCCCCAAGCGGGCGAAGGCGATGCTGATGATGCTGGTGAATTTAGCCTAAATATAGACAATTCAGAAAACAGTCCCATTGGATGTTTTGTTTTGGAAGGAACCTCCATCATTGCTTCGATGTCCTTCGAAAGTGATGAAGAGGGTATGAGTGGTGACAATTCCGAAGAAGGAACCTACACTCCATCTTCTGGGACGACAAAACTCGACTTTAAAACTGTGACGATTGATAAAGACAAAGGCACAGCGAAAGTTACCAAAGCTAACGTTGTTGCTCAGAATGGCGGCGAAGCTGAAGTTAGCGGAACCTGGGCCAGCATGACTGGAAACTGGCAACTCAAATCTGTTGCCAAAGTTCCAGAAGGCTACATTGGTCCGTGCCCTGTCGGTACAGCCGAAGAAGACTGTGATGGACCTATGGAAAATATGGTTATTCACTTTGCACAATATGGAGCTTTAGATGGCGCGAACAAAGCACATACGGGTCTTGCTTTGTGGGAAAGTTCTTCCGCAAAAACAGCTTGTTTTGGCAGTGGCGGTGGTGAAGGTGCCGATCTTCCTGCAGGATGGAGTGCAGCTTCTGGATCAGGAGCACTAACGACATCAATGAATGGGTTAGAGAGATTGCTTCCTGACCCCGCAGATGTGAATGTGCAAAGTTATGGTGGCAACGGAACTTGCGACGATAACGTGGCAACTACGTGTGACCAAGTTGTAAATGGTGGAACAGATGAAGGAACTGACCCTAACGACGGATGGGGAAGTCCAGCCGGTGGTCAGTTCTCGGACAACCAATGTAAGCTCATGTGTGTCGTCAATGGAGCACATGATTATTACAAAAGTGAGGATGGCCCCGCTTGTGCCGGTCGATATGAAGTGGATTGGGATGGATTCAACACCAACCTTGCCAATACCAACACGACACCTGCCTACAGCGGCGGATGGACCGGAATTGATGCGTCTACGGATGGAAACGACGTAACTTATTTCGGCAACAGCGTTCGCTTTGGCAATGAACCTGAATCAAGATTTATGTTTGGTGAGGTCATCCTCAATGGAAACATTGGAACATTGGTTGATCGAAGAACTTGGAACTTCGATGTTTGTACGGGAACTCAAGGTGCAAGTAACGAGTGTGACACAAAAGCTTCTTGTGAATTTACCGAAAGCACTCGCATGACCATTGTTCAAAGCGATGCCAGCACAGCAACTATTGAACTCATCATGGAGACCAAAGGTGCTCAGGCGAATTCCTCGGCCTGTGTCGCAAAAGAAGATCGTCGCGGCTCAGAAAAATGGTTCTTCAAAGCGGTTAAACAGCCGTAAAAATATTATCTCGCAGCAACGGGCTTCCAAGTGAGGCCCGTTGGTCCTGTGTATTCGCCACGAGGTCTGTAAATTCGATTCTTGGAATATTGCTCCATCACGTGAGCGCACCAGCCACCGATTCTGCTGGCTGCAAAAATGGGTGTGAACAAATCTGTTGGAATTCCCATACTGTAATAAACCGTCGCAGAATAAAAATCTACGTTGGGCATCAAGCCTTTTTTCTCATACATGGTGTCGTCGATGAGAGCACTCATTTGGTATAACTCTTCGTGACCTGTTTCTTTGGTCAAGCGTTCGCTGATGGTTCTTAAAATCGCAGCACGAGGATCGCCATCTTTGTAGACTCTGTGGCCGATACCCATGACTTTTTGTTTTCCGGCCAAGGCGTTTTCTACAAACTCTTTTGCCTTGTCAATGGTCCCAATCTCGCGAAGCATTTTAATAACAGCTTCATTGGCCCCACCGTGCAAAGGCCCCTTAAGAGTTCCAATGGCCGACACAATTGCCGAATGCAAATCGCTCAAACTTGAAGTCGTCACTCTTGCAGAAAAGGCACTGCAATTGATTTCGTGATCCGCGTGCAAAACCAAGGCGGTATCAAATATACGCGCATGCTCATCTGAAGGCTCAGTGCCAAAACACTGATACAAAAAGTTCCAAGCTAAACCACGTCCTTCAACGGGTTCCAAAATTTCTTTGCCCTTGCGAAGTCTTTCAAACGCCGCAACAAAGCTTCCCATTTTGGCTGTCAAGCGCATCGCCTTACGACGAGTTGCTTCAATGCTAATATCGGCAGTTTCTTCGTCAAAAAACGACTGCATAGAAACAGCCGTACGAAGATAATCCATAGGATGTCCAGATTTAGGAAAATTATCAGCCAAGACCTTGAGCTGATTGCTCATGGCATCTGACAATTTTGAATTTTCATAGAGTTCTTTTTTGAAATTTTCGAGCTCTGCCAATCTCGGCAATTGCCCGTTCCACAGAAGCCAAATGACTTCCTCAAAAGTCGAGTTTTCGGCTAGATCTTGAATGGTATAGCCGCGGTAGCATAGAGTTGTCCCAACAATACTACTGATCTCGGTTGTACATGCCACAACACCTTCAAGCCCACGATCCACTGCATCTTTATAAATTTTTACTTCTGACATTGTATCAAACACCCTACTCCCTAAGTGCTCTGCGAAAAAGTCCCGTTAACAAGATTTTGAGTGGCTCAGGTGATGAGTTGCACCTCAAGATGTGTATAATAAATCTATGGAACTTCGTATCAAGGCCCAAAATCTTAAGCAAAGCGCTGGATCAGCACGGGGATCGCGCCCATTGTTTGAAGTAGACCTTGATTGGAAGGGGCCTGGGATTTTTGTCCTAATGGGAGAATCAGGCGTCGGTAAATCGACGCTTTTAAAAAGCCTTGGCGGTGTTTGGAAGCCACAGAGCGGCAAACTCGAAATATCAAACACGCCCCTATGGCTCGAGGGTAGATTCAATCAAAACACAGAGCTTCTTTCAAAAATGGGCTTTTGTTTTCAAAACAATGCTCTTTTTAATTCTATGAGCTGTCTCGAAAATCTATGTTTTCCTCATAGACAACGATTCCCCATGACGCAAGAAAACGAAAGACAAGACTTGGCCATGACATGGCTCGACAAGGTTGGCCTTTCACAAATAGCTAGTCTTTTCCCTGACGAACTTTCTGGGGGCATGCAAAAACGCTTATCACTTGCGCGAACCCTCATTTTAAAACCAGATTTTTTATTTTTTGACGACCCCACTGCAGGCCTCGATCCCATCACAAGCCGGCAAATCGCTAAACTTTTACTAGGTCTTCTAGACGAGCACCCTGCCCTTTCAGTCATTGTCACAAACGACGAAGATCGTGCGAAGGAATGGAGTCAACAAATTTTTGATCTAACAAACGGCCAGCTAACAGCCCACAAAGAAATCGAGCCGCCGCTATGATTGAATTTAAAAATGTCAAAAAAAGCTTTGGCACCAAGCAGGTATTGCGAGGAATCAATTTGAAAGTGAATAAAGGCGAAGTGTTTTTTATACTTGGCTGCTCTGGAACCGGAAAAAGCGTCATGCTTAAACACCTTGTTGGCTTGCTTGCGCCTGACGAAGGCGAAATTTGGATTGAAGACGAAGAAATATCTAAATATAGCGAAAAACAATTTGAGCCCATCCGCAGAAAATGTGGCTTGGTTTTTCAATTGCCCGCTCTTGTGGATTCACGAAACCTCTACGAAAACTTGGTGCTTGGCATTCGTTCTAAAACATTTTCTGAGCAACAAGAGTTAATTCCAAAGGCCTTAGAAGATGTTGGAATGGCACATCTCTTTGATGAAATGTTTGAACGCTTTCCCCCCTCACTGTCTTACGGCGAACAAAAACGATTAGCCTTAGCGAGAACACTTTTACCCGATCCAGAAATTTTACTGTACGACGAGCCTACGACGGGGCTCGATTCAAAGAACGCATTATTAATTCACGATCTCATAAAATCTATTTCACGTGAAAGAAACAAAACCTCAATCGTTGTAAGCCATGACATGCGCAATGCCATTGCAACAGCCGATCGACTTGCCGTTGTGGATGCCGGACAGGTCATTGACCTAGGAAGCCCAGACGATATTTTTAATAGCCAGGTTCCCCTCACAAAATCGTTTTTGGAGGACCTGCGATGAACACGGCTATCAAGCAGCTTGCTTTTCTTGGCGAGATTATCAAACGCATGCCCTTGCTATGGAAAGAGCGTCGTGAATTTACGCTGCAATTTGCTGACGTCGCAATTCGCTCACTCAGCACCACCATCACAGCAGGTATTTTTACGGGTGCCGTACTCGCTCTACAATTTCATTTGCAGCTCAAAGATTTTGGCGCAGAATCAGTGCTAGGCGGACTCAACACTTCAGGAACCATTCGCGAAGTAGGCCCCATTCTCATTGCCTTTATGTTAGCGGGTAAAGTGGGTGCCTATACTTCGGCAGAACTTGGAAGCATGAAAGTAACCGATCAAATTCAGGCCGTGCGCTGCCTCGGCATTGACCCCATTACTTTTTTTGTTCTGCCAAGATTTTGCGCTGTTGCCTTAACTGCCGTTTTGCTTTTAATTTTTGGACTGGTTATCTCTGTCTTGGGTGGAATGACGGCCGTTTGGGCCATCGCAGGAGTCAACCCCGATCAATACCTATTAACGATTTCAAGATTTGCTAGCAATACTTCGCTCATACTCGCCACAACAAAGTCAGTGGCCTTTGGAATATTGATGGGACTTATTTGCTGCTACCATGGCTATCAGACCACAGGGGGAACCTTTGGAGTCGGTGAGTCTGTCCGCAAAACCGCCGTGCAGAGCATGGTCGCCATTGTCATTGCCGATTTTGCGATCACCTCTATTCTCGAAACTATCTTTAGACTTATTGGGTGGGCCTGATGTTTTACAAATTGATTCATCCTATTGAAGAAACTTTTTTAATCTTAGTACGTAGCCTCAGTGTTTTGCTTCGTTTCAAAACCTCTGCAAAAGACCTCTGGCAGCAATGCTATGAATTTGGAAACAGAACCTTTGGCATTGTCGCCCTTTGCGTAACTTTCATGGGCATCATTTTGGTGACCGAATACAGCTTTCACATGAAGCTTGTTATTGGAAATGATTCCATGATTCCTGCCTTTGTGATGATCATGCTTGCTCGTGAACTGGCCCCCATTGTGACGGCACTCTTGATCACATCAAAAATGGGCGCGAGTATCGCAGCCGAACTTGCGGCCATGAAGAACTCTGAACAAATCGATGCTTACCGATTGCTTGGACTTAATATTGTAGATTTGTATGTGGCTCCTAGACTAGTTGCTTCCATTTTTGCGAACGTTTGCCTCACAATGATTGCCATCGCCATCACGGTCATTGGTGCTTGGGGGTCGGCCGTCTATTTCTTAAATTTTTCAACGGGCCCCTTCTTTCACAGCCTTTTAGTTTTTCTAAGTCCTTTTGATTTTATTTTGATGACTACAAAATCGGCCTGTTTTGCCATCGTGATACCCGTGATCAGTGCCTACTGTGGACTTCATGCTAGACATGGTGCCGAAGGTGTCGGCGAGGCTACAACCAATGCTGTCGTTGGAAATTCAATCACAATTATCATTTTGGATTTTGTAGTGACTTACGTCTTTTCGAAATTTTATTAAATTAAAATATTACGTTGAGCCCGAGACCGAGCATAGCTTGCCTGTGGTTTACTAAGGTCATCACATCCCACTCAAGACGCTTTGGATTTTTTAGATTTCCGAGCCCATGACTGACCACCATTCCCAATTGAAATAAATACCAAGGAGGTGCCGTGCCATAGTCCGGAACAGCTTTCCGAAAAGTTTTCAAATAGACACGCCCTCGAAAGCCCCAGCCATAATCGGGACTATAGGGCTCCATTCTCAGCAGGCCCGCTCCGAGCAAAAGATCCAGCGAAGTTAAGACACTACTTTTATTCTCATGGGAGACACGATTTGATAAAGTTGAAATTGATAGTGTAAATTCTCGACTCCACCTTTTGTTGTTGCTAACCGAAAAATGCTGGCCCCACCCGATCAAAAAATTATTAAAATCGTTCCTCTTTAATAATTTAAAATCTGCAGTTGAAAGCGTTCCACTTCCCGTGGCAAACGAAACATTGCCTAAAAAATAATCTTTCCTTGAATCTTGTAAATGGTGCGCACGCTCACCATTGTGCCCCTCGCCCCAAGCTCCACCATAATCAAAGGAATCTTTGGGTCTATCCGTCTCGGGCTTTTCACTTTGTAAATCTCTGGCAACAACCCATCCCTCGTCGTAACCATAAACTCGGCCGTAGCACCATCCGTCGACTGAGCAACTAAAGACGTTGATCCATGCGCCCTTGTTAATTTTTGTTTGTATCTTTCCATCGACCGTCGGATCATTTTTTAGGTAAGAATCTCTTGAAAAATACCGCAGCTCGTCAGCGCTGGCGGAAGGACTGACGCAAGGACAGAGCAACAATAACAGGATCTTAGCCTGGCTTCTCAAGAAATTAACAAAAGATTCCGAAGTTATAGTCATGAGCATTAGAGGCATAGACCGAGTTCAAACTTTCCTAGGAGGTATCATTGATGCCAAGTCTAGGTCTGTCAACTCGTCTGCCGATAGGGACGAAAAAAGAGACGAGCAACAACGCCGTCGAGAACAAATGATTCTAAGTCCTGCTCAAATTGAAGAAGCTTTCCAGGCATTATTAGAAACACTGCAAGGAAGCGACTTGCGCGCCGAACGTCATATGGAAAACGACAAACCACATTTTGTGGTCATAGATAAATCTGGCAAAGTCATTCGCGATTTACGATCCCCTCATGTTGTTGAGCTTTACCTAAAAAGAATCAGCGGCGAAACCGAAAGCCAATCGGGCACCTTGTTGAAGCGTTCAGCTTAACGATCGTTGTGGGCGTTTCCACGCGCATTTCCATCCTTAGCCTTAAGAGCATTTTCCAAATCTCCCTTAAGAGTTTTTGAACAAAGGGGTGAGGCATTTTTAGTTCCGAAATAATTGCCTCGCTCTTTTACAGACAAGTCACCAATCCAGTCTAGTTGTATTGCCGGACAGAGCATTGCAATTTTCGCGAAACACGAGCGAGTTGCAGAGTTTTCAATAACTTTCGTACTTTTTTTGCCAAATTTGACATCTAACCTAAAATTACACGCGGCCAGCTTTTTCAGTTGCGCCCCGATTTGTGTAGCATTTTCTTTATAGACCCTATCAGCCAAGCAGTACTCCGTTAACTCCTCCGAACTTTTAGCTTTTGCCAACTTCTGAAACGTCGACATACGTTCACGCCCGGCCTTATGACTGTCTCCATTATAAATAACCGTGTCGGGAGATTTCTGTAAAATTCCAAAGTTTGTGGAATAGCGTGAACGTCCAAGATATTCTTTCAAATGTTTTTCAACAGCGCCAATACTAACTTTGTCATTTCTATTTTTATAATCGTAGTCAGGCGTCCTATCGGACTCACGCCCATGAATCGTGATTTTTGTGGGGTCTCCTCCGCTTTCAGCCATCATCATCCCTAAACTTTTTGCCGCGATATTTAGTTGCGACTGCATGGCATATCCCCGCAGATTTTTCTCCTTAACTGTTCTAATAAGGTGGTCCCTTACAAGAGTGTAGGAGGAGTCAGGCACGTACTCACAGATCCTTGCGTTTGCGGAACGAGCAACCAGAGTAGAAAGTAAAAAAACACCAGCCAATATTAGTCTGCTTACCTTGTTCATATTCCCATTATAATGATTTGGTTAATTAACGTCATGTTAAGTTATGATTAAAAGAAGGTTAAGACTAAATAAAATCAATCACTTACGGCCATAGCGTCATAATAGAAAAGCCCTAAATCTTACGGTCTAATTCGATTGAGCATTCTTGGAAAGGGGATGGTTTCTCGCAAATGCTGAATGCCACATAGCCAGGTTGTGCAACGCTCAATACCAATACCAAATCCCGAATGTGGAACCGATCCAAATTTCCGCAAATCTAGGTACCAATCAAAAACACTTCTATCGAGACCGTGCTCTTTAATTTTGCGCTCCAAAACTTCGATGCTTTCTTCGCGCTGTCCGGCGCCAATGACTTCGCCATAACCTTCGGGTGCCAACATATCAAATGACAAACTTGAGACGTCGTCCTCGGGATCTTCTTTCATGTAAAAAGCTTTGATCTTTTTAGGAAAACGATGAACAAAAATAGGCGTCTCGAATTTTTTGGTAAGAATGGTTTCGTCGCCGCCACCAAAATCAGCCCCCTTTTTGAATCCATCAACAGATTCTTTTTCTAGAATTTCGGCCGCCTCATTGTAATGAATGCGTGGGAATGGCGCCTTGATCATTTCGATTTTTGAAATATCACGCTCCAAAGTTTCGAGCTCACGCCTTCTATTTTTAAGAACGCTCTGAACGATATGGCACATCATGCCTTCTGCTAAATCCATGGAACCCTCAAGATCCATAAAGGCGACTTCGGGTTCAAGCATCCAAAACTCAGTCAGGTGCCTGCGTGTTTTTGATTTTTCCGCTCTAAAGGTAGGCCCAAAAACATAAATTTTACCCAGAGCCATGGCTCCGGCTTCTCCATATAGCTGGCCACTTTGAGTTAAATAAGCTTTGTCGGTGTCGAAGTAATTCACCTCAAAAAGATCGGTCGTTCCCTCACAAGCATTAGGCGTAAAAATAGGAGCATCAAAACCAATGAAGCCTTGGTTATCAAAAAACTCTCTAGCTGAGCGCACAACTTCCGCTCGAATGCGCAGCACTGCCGCTTGTCTTTTGGAACGAATCCAAAGATGTCTGTGATTCAACAAAAAGTCTGGCCCATGTTCTTTGGGAGTAATGGGATACTCAACCGATGGCCCCACCTCGCTAAGTTCTTTAACCTGAATCTCCCAGCCGCCAGGCGCCTTGGGAGCTTTGACTATTTTTCCTTTAACTTTTACAGAAGATTCTTGATTGCACTTATTGAAATCTTCAATGGCCGCATCGCTCGAATCACCTGGGAACAATATGCCCTGCATGATCCCTGTTCCGTCTCGAAGCATGAGAAATTTAACCTTGCCGCTGGAGCGTTTGCTATAAACCCATCCACTCAGCTCAACTTCGTCATTTTCCTGACGTTTGCCGTTAAAAATGTCTTCTATGTATAGCTCTGGTCTCATAAGAATTTTAACTTATACTATAATTATCTTATGTTCATCATTAGTTTCCTAACGAGAGCAATTCTAATTCTGGCAATTGTCACGGCCATTGGCCAGGTAAGGTGGGAAGAACGGAGCCTAGAGAGTCGCTACCATTCTTTTGTAAATTCAGACGGTTTTCAGGATTGGTTTTGGGCAATGTCCCTGCCCGTAACATGGAGCTCAGAAAAAATAGAAAAAGGGCTCAAGGCCCTTCTTCATAAAAATTCGAACAAAGCTGAAGAAGCGGCTCGTTAATTGTCAGAGCGACTTCTTCATCAAGTAAATACTTTTATCTGCTACCTGTAGGTCCTTGAATAGGCGGCTGCACTATATGCGATGCCGGTACCCGAGGGCTCTGGCTATTTCTATTTTGTTTTTCCGGAAACATTTCCGCAAATAGGTTTTGGCAGTTTGAGCTTTTAGCCGTCTGCTCGTTCTCAACACAATTACAGATTGCAATGATGTTTGGATCGTTGTCGTTTAGCTCGCCTGCTATTGCCTTCGAAAAAGGCATCACAGCAAAAAACATTATAGAAAAAACCAACACAGATCGATCCCTAGATTTAACTGTCGTGGCACGTTTCGTTTTGAACATATAGTCCCCCTTAAAATCTTCCCAATTAAGATGTTGCAGACTACGTGCCAATGTTAAGAATAGAATAATACTTAAATTATGCCCATAAAATCAGCTGCTTATGGCAAAGCTGTTTTCGCGCTTTTCGACACTTGCTGTCTACATTTTAGACAGCAACTTTGAGATCTAGTCAGTTTGAAAATCTACGCTTAAAATCTACTGTGCGTGCGGAAGAGTTGCTATTTAAGAAGCAATGATTCGCCACTGCTTGTCGTCTCAACTTTAAGCACAGGTCTTTCGATTTGCCCATCTGGACGAATCTTGTAGGTCCCCGCAAGCCCCTCAAATTTTCCGCTATGCCTGAGGACTTTAACGAAACTCAATCCCTTTGCGCGATAGGCTGCCTTTTTATGGGTCAAGCCAGCGAGAAGCGTCGCTTCAAAGGCAAGAGCCGTATCATCGGATATGATTCTTGGCGCAGCAGACTTTGGCAATTCTTCCTTACCCACAGCGGCTTCTTCCTTAGGAATAAGCTTTTGAAAAGCCTTGGCCAAATCGGTCTTTAAATCGGCCGAGTACATTCGAAGCATATAATTTCCAGTCCATGCCGCCCCAAGTGCCTGCCCTCTTTTTTTAAAATCCCAATCTTCAAAGCCAATAAAAGGGCGGGTCCAGGAACGCGTTCGAAATCCCTTTAAAATTGCTTCAAAATTAGAATCGATCCACGGCAGCCATACAACATCAGGCTTAAATTGGGTGGCTTCATCCAATATTTTTTCAATGTTTTCCACCCCACCGTAAGAGAGCACCTTAAGCTTAGCTTTTTTCCCGATCGTCTTTTGGAATACGGCAAGAAATTCATCTATGCCTCCCTGAACAATTGGCATCAAGAGCAATACCCTTTGAGCTCGAAGATGATTCTTAGACAGATCCCATGCAGCAAGACTCCAACTTGATGGCCCCACAGACATGGTGTGAGCAAAGCGACTGCCCCTCAAGAGCTGAGGATTTTGAAGCAGCGGAAAAATCATGGGCACTCCAGCCTGTTCAAGGTGAAGTTTTATGGCCGCGGCTGACAAATCATTGGCGCTGCCAATAACTGCGTGTGGTTTTTCGTCTTGCTCTTGAATTTGTTTCGCGAATTTACCGGCCTCAAGATGGCTTGAAGTCGAATCATGCCATGTCAGCTCAGTTTCGATTTGGTAATGAGCTTTTAAGTAGGTAGCTGCCATCTCTATCCCAAGACGCATATCTTTGCCCTTTGTCTCTTGAACCCCGCTAAGGGGCAATATCAGCTCGAGCTTCAACACCTCACTTGCTAGCGCCTGCGTTGAGAAACTTGGCAAAATGCTCAGCAGCGCACAGAACAACGCTCTGCTCAGTAAAAATTCAATTTGTAAATTAAGAATCCAAACCCTCATGACCGAATTATAAACTAGGACTAAATGAAGGGGGCTGCAATGTCTGACGAAGCAAACGGAAAAAATTCATTGGTAGGAGAATTCTTACTTGCGCTGGCGAGAGCACCCGAGCCCATTCAAGAAGCTATCATAGTTCAGGGACTTAAAAAGTTTCTCCCCTTTGCTCCGCAGCTTATCAATCCCTATCCAATGCTCAGCCATATGGTAAAAATTATGAATTTACGCGGACCAGCAGATAGCAGCAGCGAAAGCGGGTCATCTGGCTCATGAAAATTTAATATGAGACTTCTTCCTGAAGCTCGCGAGAGCGGTTACACCAATAGCTTTGACGGAACCCCCATTTACTGGGAGCTTCATGGCCCTGCGCTAACAGATCCCAAGGCAAAAAGACCTATGGCTTTTTGCTATGGGCTAGTTTGCAGCATCAACCAATGGCGCCTGCAGCTAGAACGCTATTCAGCAAAACACCCGTGCATTGTTTTCGATTATCGAGCCCACCACAAATCTGGGAATCCATCGGATTTTGCCTATTTGAATATTTCAGCCCTGGCCAAAGACCTTAACGCCGTCATCGAGCATTTAGAAATTAAAAAGCCAGTTCATGTTTGGGGCCATAGTATGGGCTGCAATGTCACTCTTGAATTTGCCTTGGCCTATCCAGAAAAATGTCACAGCCTGGTTCTATGCTGCGGAACTCCGAATAGCCCCTTTGCAAATATGTTTGGCTCTCAATATCCAGAGCTTTTAAGCCAAAAACTTTTTGATCTGCTGAACAAATACCCTCAACCCTTATACAAGGCCTGGCATTTCTTTAAATCTTATCCCAAACTTACCCACGCCATCTCTTATGTCGCAGGCTTCAATACTGACACGAGCACACGCGAAGACATGAGTGCCTATGCCGAAGCCGTAAGCGACGTTGATTCGGAAACTTTTTTTAAATTGCTTGAAGACATGAGCCGCGGAGACCTAAAAAACATTTTGCCCAAAATAAAGACTCCCACAGCAGTGGTCGCCGGAGCCTTAGACAGAGTTACGCCACCTTCGGAGCAAAAAGAATTAGCTGAGGGCCTATGTGACGCCGAGTACATTGAAATCCCAGCAGGATCACATAACGTCCAATTGGATTTTGGAGAATATGTTGGACTTAAGGTTGAAGATTTCTGGCGGCGTCGAAACCTTGATAAAAAAGCATAGCCGGCCTAGTCTTTAAGATAATGAAACGAAGCTTGACCGGGGTTAAACCTACTCATAATCCCCATCTCGGAAATATTCTTGGGGCCATTCTTCCCGCCATCGAACTTCAAAAAACGCACGAAACTTTTTATTTTGTGGCCGACTACCATGCTCTCACATCTGTTCGCGATCCTGCCAAACTCAGGCGTGATTGTTACGATGTCGCCGCAACTTACCTGGCTCTTGGTCTTGATCCCAACAAAGGATGTTTTTTCAAACAATCCGATGTTCCTGCCGTCAATGAACTCATGTGGGTTTTAGGAACCGTCACATCTATGGGTGACCTCACCCGAGCACACGCCTACAAGGCAGCCAAAGATAGAGGCGAAGAAGGCTCAATAAATATGGGCGTCTTTGCTTATCCCGTATTGATGGCCGCAGATATTATCCTCTATGATGCCGACGTTGTTCCCGTAGGAAAAGATCAAATTCAACATATCGAAATGGCAAGAGCGATGGCTCAACGATTCAATCACTATTTTGGTGAAACTTTAAAAGAGCCACAAGAAATTGTTCATAAAGAAGTAGGCCTTGTCCCTGGCATCGATGGTCTAAAGATGAGCAAAAGCACAGGAAATGGCATCGACGTATTGCAACCAGCGAAAAAAGTAAAGAAGCAAGTCATGGCCATTGTTACAGATTCCAAAGAACTCGAAGACAAAAAAGATCCCAGCAACTGCAATATTGTGAATCTCTATCGATTGCTTGCAAGTGCCGATGAAGTTGCTCAAATGGAATCAAAGTATCGAGAAGGCGGTTACGGCTATGGCCATGCAAAACTCGCTTTACTCGAAAAAATAGAGCAGCGCTTTGCTCCCTCAAGAGAAAAGTATGAGTACTACATGAATCACCCCAAAGAAATAGATGCCATTCTGGCTAACGGCGCAGAAAAAGCTCGAGATGTTGCAAAAACTGTCTTAGAAAAAACATTGAAAGCCTGTGGTATCCGATGAAAAAAGCAATTGAAGCCCAACCTATAAAAAATCCTCTTAAAAGATTTGGCGTCTTGGGACTCAGCACGGCTTTAGGCGTGGGCTACGCACCTATTGCCCCCGGAACGGTGGGCTCACTCTTGGGAATTCCTTTGGGAATTTGGCTACTACAATACCCCGGTTGGATGGCCGGAATCTTTATAGGGGTTTTGGTTTTCATTACTGCGCCGGTAGTTGAACGAGCCTGTTTACATTGGGGCCAAATGGATTCTGGCCGAGTGGTCTGGGACGAAGTTCTTGGACAAGCTATCGCACTCCTAGGATTGCGCGGAGTCATTCGTTTAGAAAAACTTGCGACAGGTGGATTCGTGGCGCCCAGCTGGGATGCCGTCATTGTCGCATTCATTGCCTTCAGAGTCTTCGACATCTTTAAACCTTTTCCCGCCCGAAGCTTTGATCAAAAAGATTCTGGCCTCGGTGTGATCATGGATGATGTCGTTGCAGGACTCTATGCAGCTCTCCTTGTTTGGAGTCTTCAAAAAATTCAATGGTTGTAAAGTCTAAGCCTAAAAAAGAAAAAACTCCTCTCGTCAGAGGCCCCGTGCTCGAAAGCTTTTTTATTCTCGTTTGGATCATCTTAGTTGTTTGGGCTCGCGATAATTTAAAACTTTCACCCTATATTCTTTGGGCCCAATACGCTCTCATCCCAATTTTAGTGATTCGGAATTTATGGCACTTCCGTATGCTTCGAAAAGAGAAGCTACTTGAGCCGTCAAGTAAAGGCGACATTAAACCGAAGGCCAAAGGCACCACAAAAGACATGCCTAAAAAATTAGGCTCTCCAAAGAAGGCGATCGATCCTCAATCGCCAGCACTTAGCAGCAAGCCCCGCACAGAATTCTTGGATGATATTGTTCAAGACATTGTTAAGGAAAAGTCTGCGACTAAAGCAACTCCAACCAAGGCAGCTCCCCCCCCAAAACCCACTTCAAAGTTTCCAAAGCGAACACCCGTCAAAAAGAAATAAAAAATCTCGCCTCTAAAACTTAGAGGCGAGATTTCTATTTGATATAAAATTATTTACGATCAACTATTAAGCTTTGAATCCTTTTTGAAGTTTAAGCATATACTCCTTAGTCGCTTCCGAAACTTTTCCGATCATGAAGTAAACACCGATCAAGTTGGGGAAGGCCATTCCAAGCAACATCAAATCCGAGAAGTCTAAGACATTCGCTGCCGTTACAGTTGCCGAAATAAACACGACAAAAATAAAGACCACTTTATAAATGATGGTAAATTTTTCGCCAGCCACATATGTAAAGCAACGCTCTCCGTAATAGAACCAGCTAATCATTGTGGAATACGCAAACAGGACAGTTGATAGTGACAAGACATATGGAAACCAGGAAAGCACCTCTCCAAAGGCTCTTGACGTCAAAGCTGCTCCTTGTTTAGCCGCACGAAGAGCTTCGTAATCGGGATTTTCATACGCGCGAGAAATGACAATCACGAGGGCCGTCATGGTACAAATGACAATGGTATCAATGAAGGGCTCCAGCAATGCCACGATACCTTCGCGAACGGGGTACTTGGTTTTTGCCGCCGAGTGAGCAATGGCGGCCGAACCAACGCCTGCTTCGTTCGAAAACGCAGCTCTCTGAAAACCAACAACCAAGACACCAATGAATCCGCCGTATCCTGCGGCCGGCGTAAACGCTCCGCTCATGATTTCTCCAAAGGCCCAAGGCAATTGTCCAGCGTGAACAATTAAGATCCACAAACACGCGAGAACATAAATTCCACACATTAAAGGAACAATTTTTTCTGCAACTTCTGCAATACGTTTGATACCACCAAGGATAACGACTCCAACAGCAACGGCCATGATAAGTCCATAAGCCCAGCGGTGATCCATGAACCAAGGAAAACTTTCGCCAAACGAGTTGAGAGATTGATTGACCTGGAAAGCACTGCCGCCGCCAAGTGATCCCAAGACACAAAGCACACAAAAGGCAAAAGCTAGGAAGGCACCCAATTTTGGCAATCCTTTTTCTTTTAACCCGCGAGAAAGATATTCCATCGCTCCGCCCATAACCGTTCCATCGGGCCGAACTTCTCTATACATTTGAGCGAGTGTGCACTCCGCAAACTTAGTACTCATTCCCAAAAAGCCCGCAAGGATCATCCAAAATGTGGCCCCCGGTCCGCCGATACTTACGGCGATGGCCACACCTGCAATGTTTCCCAAACCAACCGTCGCTGAAAGCGCTGTTGTGAGAGCTTGAAAATGCGAAACTTCTCCATCGCCGTCAGCATCATCACTTTTATCGTAACGACCACGAACAACATCGATGGCGTGAGTGAAGCCCCTTAGATTGATGAAGCGAAGTTTGAAAGTCATAAAAACCGCACCAAAAACTAACCAGGCAACAATGAAAGGAAGTTTGCCCTCACCAGGCATAATGTCTTGAAACAAAACATCTCCAATAACTGCGTTGAGCGATCCAATCATGGTGTCGAATTTATCGAAAAATCCAACCTCGGGATTTCCCAAATCCGATTGTGCACGAACAAGTGCTGGAGCCGTAAGAACTAAAATTTGAATGAGTTTATCGAAATGTCGTTTGACGCGTCTAAGCATGAGTACCTCCCAGGTGAGCAATACCTATAGTTCTACACTGCCACGCCAATTAAAGACAATTTTCTGGCGGCGAGCGCTCGGTCTGATCAGTCAGCACAGACGCACCGCATATAATATAGAGGTCCATATTTATTTCTCCCGACATCTTGAGCTCCATACAAACGTATGGTTACATTGGCTCATTGAGTTGGCGTAACAAATGCAAAGGCTCTTTTAAGACCTAAGCAGTCCAATTTTAGCGGTCCAATTTTAGCGGTCCAAATTTATAAGAGCCAGCTTGTCTAAACAACAAAGGACAGGCTAGCAAAAGATCATCGGGGGAGGTCCCCGATCAGGAGGAAGAAAAATTATGGCAATGACAGCAGAAAAACAAAAAGCACTCGACCTTGCACTAGGAAGCATCGAAAAACAATTCGGCAAAGGTGCCATCATGCGACTAGGCACCGGTGGAGCCATTAACGACAACGTTAAGGTTATCCCAACTGGGTCTTTAGGTTTGGATATTGCGCTTGGAATTGGCGGACTTCCTCAAGGACGTGTTGTTGAAATTTATGGTCCAGAATCTTCTGGTAAAACAACCATCGCACTTCAAGCTGCGGCTGAATGCCAAAAGCAAGGTGGCGTTGTTGCCTTCGTAGACGCTGAACATGCCCTGGACGTTGGTTATGCCCGCAAACTTGGCGTTAAAATCGAAGACGTTTTGATTTCTCAACCCGATACTGGCGAACAAGCTCTCGAAATCGTAGATCTCTTGGTTCGTTCTGGCAGTATTGATTTTCTTGTCATCGACTCCGTAGCAGCTCTTGTTCCTCGCGCCGAAATTGAAGGCGACATGGGTGATTCGCACATGGGTCTTCAAGCTCGTTTGATGAGTCAGGCTCTTCGAAAAATCACAGGCTCTATTAGCCGCAGCAACTGCTGCGTGATGTTCATCAACCAACTTCGTATGAAAATTGGTGTGATGTTTGGAAACCCAGAAACAACAACAGGCGGAAACGCGCTTAAGTTTTATGCGTCTGTTCGTCTTGATATCCGCAGAGCTTCCCCTATCAAAAATGGCGAAGAGGTTGTTGGGTCACGCACACGTGTAAAAGTTGTTAAAAACAAAATGGCAGCTCCTTTTAGAGTTGCTGAATTCGACATGATGCACGGACAAGGCACCAACCGCCTTGGTGAACTTCTTGATTTAGCCGCTGACAAACGCATCGTCGAAAAAAGTGGCGCCTGGTACAGCTACAAAGGTGAGCGCCTTGGCCAAGGTCGCGACAACTCTATGCAATTTCTTCGTGAGAACGACGAGATTCGCAAAACAGTTGAAAGCGAAACGCTTGCTGCCTACGGCATTGGCGACGAAGCCCCCAAAGCGGCTACCGCTCCTGAAGCCACTGGCCCAGACGCAACAAAAGAGACAGCAACAGATACAGACAGCAAAAAGACGGCTGGAAAAAGCAAGAAATCGGCTCCACAAGCTCAGGCTTAGAACCGAATCGACTTTCCCAAGTTTTAGAATTGTACTTACAAAAAACCCCGCATCCAAATTGGATTGCGGGGTTTTTTATTGATGTTTTTTTTGCAAGGAAAACTTGCAGGCGACCTCACACTTCAAAGCTGACATTGCCAAAAGATTGACTGGCTCCACCAACGTCCTATTCTTACAAAATGTTTAGCCAAGATTCTATTCGCATGCTCTTACTTTTTCTTCCCGTCCTCGTGCTTAGCCTAAGCATTCACGAATGGGCGCACGCAAAAGTTGCCGACAAACTGGGCGATGCAACCGCGAAATATATGGGCAGACTAACCATCGATCCGCTTGCGCATATCAGTCTCATGGGAACTGTGATTTTCCCAACGATTGCGGTGTTAACTGGCGCGCCTTTGTTCGGCTGGGCAAAGCCCGTCCCCGTTGATATGAGAAATTTTAAAAATCCTAGAGGTGGCATGGGCATCGTTGCCGCTGCTGGACCTGCTTCAAATATTTTGATTGCCCTTTTGCTTGCGGCAACGCTTTCGTATTCCACTCGATATTATGGTGCGGGAATAAGTGAAATGAGATCTATGCAGGGAATGCCCGCAGCCGTCGCAGATTTTTTGTTGATGGGCATTCAGTTAAACGCCTTCCTCGCCTTCTTTAACCTCATTCCCATTCCTCCCCTCGACGGATCACGAATCATCGCGGGTCTTGGAGGCGCAGGCGTTGCCAATTCCCTCGACAAAATTGAACCTTGGGGATTTTTTATTTTGATGTTCATTTTCTTTGGTGGGCTGATTAAGTACCTCACCATTCCAGTTTTTGCCTTTATCAGCCTTCTCATCACTGGCTTCAACATTCCCATGTAAACGCGCCGCATTATAAACCCCTTTCGACTCGCGTCAGAAAACTGACCGTGCTATGTCTATAGAGGTGGCGGGCAACGAAAATATTCCCTCGTTTTTAAGACGAGACTCCAAAGTATTGTTTGATTGTAGAGTTGAGACTCCTTCTTTCGAAGGTCCTCTTGATCTCCTTCTTCACCTTATCAAATCGCATGATCTCGACATTCGTAATTTCGAAGTCGCTAAGATTACCAAACAGTACCTGGCGTATTTAGATTACATGCGCGAGCTAAACCTAGACATGGCAAGCGATTACCTAGTCATGGCGGCGACACTCACTTACATGAAAAGTCAGGTCATTCTTCCTAAGGATGACGATGAAGACGAAGCCACGGGCAGAGATCCCAGAACGCAACTCATCCGAAGACTTATCGAACTTAAGTGCTACAAAGATATCGCCAAACATCTCAACGAACGTCCGCGCCTTTTTAGAGAAATTTTTCCATGTCGCAATACAGGCGCAGACGAAATTCAAGAAGGCATTGAACCCGAAGTCGCGATGACGAATCCCTTTCAACTTGTAGAGGCTTACCAAAATCTCATTGAACGTCGAAAAATTCACACTCACAACATCTATATGGACGAAGTGCCCATCGCAAAATCCGTCGAACGTCTTTCACGACTATTCGAAGAAAAAGAAGAACATAACTTCATGGCGCTATTGCCAGAGTCTTATCGCGCGCCCGATTTTGTTTCGACATTCCTCGCCATTTTAGAAATGACTCGAATGCAGTTTTTCAAAATCAGCCAAGATGATATTTTTGGTTCTCTAAACATAACCCGCAAAGTTAGCAAAGAAGACATGTATCGCGCGAACAATATGATCAAAGGAATGAGCTGGAACTAGCAGCTTCAGGGGAAAATCCATGGCAAAGAAAAAGAAAAGCAAAAAAACAATTGAAGCCACAGAAATCGAAACGTCGGCAGCTGTCACAGAAGAGCTAACTCTTGAAGCTTCTCCAGAAAATTTCATCGACGAAGATTTAGCCCAGGAAGTCCTTATTGAAGAAGAGCTTGCCGCCCAAGAACATGATGACGATTCAGAAGCCACTGCCGAGATTCCCGCGAATCTCATTACTGACGCCAATGAAATCGAACGCGCACTTGAGGCCATTATTTTTGCCTCCCCAAAAGCCATCTCGCTAAAACGTATCAAAAATTTAATGCGCTCTTTTGATTTTTACGTTGAGAATATTACCGACTACCTAGAATCACTCGCTCAAAAATACGAAACATCTGGATTCCAGCTTGTTAAAGTAGCAGGAACCTACCAATTCCGAAGTCACCCCTCTCAATCAGATATTTTGCAAAAATTACTTGAAGACAAACCTGTAAGAATTTCAGCATCTGCATTGGAAGTACTTTCGATCATCTCGTACAAGCAGCCCGTATCCAGATCTGAAATCGATGCTGTTAGAGGCGTCGACTCTGGCCATTTGACTCGCGGACTTATGGAAAAAAACCTCATCAAGATCACAGGACACGCCGACACCCCAGGCCGTCCACTTCTATACGGAACCACTCCCTACTTTTTAGAAGTCTTCTCGCTAGATTCTCTTGATGGCCTACCAAGCCTAGAAGAATTCAACAGAGAATTTGCTTCGAAAAGTGAAGGCACCGACTACTCCGATGAAGAAACCGATGTCGTGAGCCCTGACTCTGACGAACTCAATGAAGCTGCCGAATTTTTTGACAGAGATTCTCCACTAGCGGCGAATCCTGACCGTGGATTTTTTGATGAACCCTCTGAAGAAGAAATCGAAAATCCTGACTTTGGAATTGAAGAAAGAGCATTAGAAGAAACACCATGAGCGAAGGCATTAGAGTCCAAAAAATTATTGCAGAAGCTGGACTCGCCTCAAGACGAGAAGCTGAAGAACTTATTCGAACTGGCGAAGTCAGCATCAATGGTGTCACCGCCAAGGTAGGTGCCAAAGCTATCCCCGGAGTGGACCATATCAAAGTGCGTGGCAAACTATTGCAAATGGCCACGGACAAAGTGGTCTACGCCGTTTACAAGCCTAAAGATTTTATTTCAAATTTGCGCGGCGACCAAGATGGGCCGAAAGCAAAGTCAGTTGGAACTGTTTTTGAATTTGTAAAAACGAAAGAGCGCCTATTTCCCATTGGACGATTAGACAAAGATGCCGAGGGCATGCTGCTCCTAACAAACGATGGTGAACTTGCTCGAAGACTCAACCTCGAACGTTTCGAGGTTCCGAAAGTCTACAAAGTAAAAATTGATGGGCACCTAGACGAAAAAAGAATCAAGCGACTCCAAAGTCGAATGAAAATTGAAGACAAAACTCTTCGCGTCCTAGACATCAAAGCCCTCAAAGAACTTGATGGGAAACAGTGGATCAGGGTTAAACTCACCAACACCAACAACAGAATCATCCGAAAAATGTTTGAAGCCGTTGGACGCCCTGTCGATAAAGTTAGACGAATGAGTTTTGCTGGAATTTCTATTGATGGCCTAGAACGCGGTGCCTACCGAAAACTTGGCGATGACGAGATGGTTGAGCTTTATACCTTCGTCGGCCTTACTCATTTAGAAAAAGCACCGTCTGTCGGGCCCAGAAAAAGGAAAAAGTAATGAAAAATATTCTACTACTTTTAATACTCGCAACCTCTCTCTTTAGCTCTTGTGCAAGCAATGAGCTCAAGAACTCTGACAATCCAGAAATCGTCTACAACGAAGCCATACGTTTACTGGAAGACAAAAGCTATTTAGAGGCTTCTGAATTTTTTGCAGAACTAAGACGACGCTTTCCACAAAGTCGCTTTGCCGTTTTAGCCGAGCTCCGCTCTGCTGATATGGATTTCAACCAAGACAATTTTATTGAAGCGGCCGCGGGTTATGGCGTTTTTGTAGATCTCTACCCAAGACACACAGAAGCTCCTTATGCCCTCTACAAAAAAGCACTTTCCTTTTTTAATGCCGCGCCCGACCTCATCGCACGAGACCAAAGCTCTGCAAAAAATGCCGTCTCAACTTCGATGGCATTTTTATCTAAATATTCAAATTCAAGCTACAAAGCCGACGTCGAAAAAATTCTGGCTCAATCCAGATTAAAACTTGCGCAAAAAGAAGCTTATGTTGCCAGGTTCTACACCAAGCGCGAAGCCTACGAAGCCTCGATTCGTCGCTGGCAGACTCTTTTAACGGAATACGCCGATATCAAGGATAGCGACGTCGGGACCAAACTCCTCCAAGAAGCGTCTGAACAATTAACAAAATTACAAAGCAAAATTGAAAAAGGGCGCGCTACTTGAGTGTTCATTATGATGCTTCCAAAGAGCTTGTCAGAAACGAGCTCGCCGCCCGCATTCGCGAAAGTTTAGTTCTTCGTGATTGGCAGCGCATGGAGCATTGGGCTCGCCAATGGATTCAAGTCGAGCCCAAAAGTGTTAACGGATTTAAATGGCTAGCAAGAGCCTCCATCGGACTTAAAAGATATCAAAAGGCCTCATACGCATACGGGAGAGTTTTGGATTTTGAGTCGGGCAATGAAGAGGCGCAAAAGTTTTTTGCCGATTTTCCTTCCACCCTCAAACAAGACGCTTCTACTTTAAAAAAAGTCATGGGCCATGATCACCGAGCTCTCCAGGAAAATCAAAAAAAGTTAAGTCGAGATGAATTATCAGAACAAACTCTGAGCCCCGAAGCCAGAAAAGAACTCGGGCAGAAATGCCTAGAGCTTGGTGATCTTTATTATCAAAAAGAACTTTTTGCTAAGTCTGCAGGTAGCTACAAAGAATCTTTTGAATGGTGCCCAAGCCAAAGCGCAGCCCTTGGAACAGCTAGGGCCTATCATCAATCCCAACAATCTCAACACGCCATCCATTTCCTGAGACGAGCTATTGAACAGCAACTTCAGTGGATTGAAGGGCGACTTTTGCTGGGGAAAATACTGTTTGAAATGGGACAAAGCGGAGAAGCCCAGCGTACCTGGCAAAGCGTCTTACGCCTTGACCCCGACAACAAAGAAGCTCTCAAGTTTTTGCGACATCTCCTTTAGTCTGCAATTTCAATCTCTTATAGCTTCATCAATTTTTCTTGCCTGAGTTTTAACACTCGCTATAATGCGCCACGTCACAAGACTCTGCTCAATAACTTTAAGGAGAACGAAGCATGAAAAAAACCCTAATTCTATTTGTATTTGCCCTAATCTCTGGCGGCGCATTCGCAGCCGGCGGTAAAGGCCCCATCGACGTCATTGTTACACCAGGCCGACCTAGTCACCCTCCTGGCCACGGTGGAGGTCATGACGACGGACGTGATCACGACAGAGACTACGGTACAATTGCATGTGTATCTGTGAATCAAAGTTCTGGAATCCATTACTTAGCAAAAGGAACTGGCCAAGGTCGCGTTAGCGCCTATGCACTTAACAGATGCCTAGACAACACAAGATTTGCATCTAATTGTAGCAACGCACGTTGCGAACGAGAATCTCGCTATGGCCGCGAAGAAGCAGCCGTACAAAATACTTCAAGCCGCAGAATGTATAACGGTTACGGAGCAACTCGACTTGAAGCTAGAGCTAATGCAATGAACAGCTGCGTGAGAGGCACTCGTTTCGCAAGCAACTGTCGTTTTCTTCGATAATTGTTTTTAAAGCAGCCATTTGATCGAGAGATCGGTGGAAAGCAAAAAGCCCCCTCAGAACTATCTGAGGGGGCTTTTTTTTATTTAACACTAAGCAGTTGTAAGTATAAATTTACCTTACGAAGCGGCAATTATTACCCCTGCGGGAAGACTGCAAGCAGCGATTCATCGCATTTGCACGAGCCTCAATCCTAGAATAACCATTTCCAGAAAAATACTGTCCTGAATAAGTATCTCTAACGCTTGCTTGAGTAAAATTACCCTCACGCTCACAACGAGTATTCGAGCAAGACCTAGCTCTATTAGAACTACTCAAACAAGAATCAAGGGCCGTACTTTCTGCAATGTTTTGGTTGTATGACTTTCTTACAAAATGGCGCCCCGTTCTATTATTTATAGAAACACACGCAATAGATTCGGAGCGATATCGCCCGCCATTTCCGGGAACCAAAATGGGCCCCTTACCACCAAAGGCAAACACGTCGGCATGGAAAAACAACAAAGTACAAACAATAAATATTTTTTTCATATTATCTCCTAGAATTTTTAAACGTTTCTGAAACGCTATATAAAGGGTTGTTGTTATGAGATAAGCCGCTAGTGCAAAGCACCATAGTCCTCTCACCAGAAAAGTCAAGGACAGTCTTGAAGCAGAACTATAACGAGAAAAATTATCCGAAAAAAATCTACAGTTCGATAATTACGGCGACAAAATCAACTCTAAACCCTCAGCCCCTACAGTGGTTTTTATTTTTGCACTCAGGTCCCCAGCTTCTTGACTTAGAGGATTACCATCCTGGTCTAAACGCAATGACAGAATCACCTCTCCCGAAAAATCGGTCCCTTCCATCATCGTATTTTCCTCATTAAGTTCGAATGCGTACGGGAAAGTCACTCTTCCCAATCTTTTCACAGCGAGCGGAGGACCGCCACCAATGGGTCTTGCAGAAATAAAAAACGACATGCCCTCTTTGTACTGAGCGCCTTGCGCAAGAGTTGCAACTCCTGAAATTTTTGCGCCAGTTCGCGCAGCGCCGTCACCTCTCGCTAGAGGATTGTTAAGCGAATCAATGCCTCCCAATACGGCTTGCGTTGTTTGAGCTTGTGAAACTTCGGAAGTGCGCCCAGCTCCACCTGGAAACTTTTCATGAGCCACTTCTCCCGTGCATCCAATCATCGCAAATAAAAGGGAAAATAATCCTGCATAGTTTTTCATGATAAAGCGCCTCTAACTTTCTCTGCTGCCTCCGAAGATTTTTCGAAGGGCAATTTACCTTGTGCCGTACGAGCCTGCCCACCACCGCGACCACCGAGTTTCTGCGCAAGCCCTTTTAACAATTTTGAAGCATCAGCCCCAGAAAGCTTTGAGGGATCAACCGTCACGAGCACATTTGAAGAAGCTAGAATCACATGTATGGATCCAGATTCCTTGTTTCGCAAAGTATCGGCGACGTCTCTCAGGGTGTTGACGTCGGCATCATCGGGAAGCGCATGAATCTGCACCGGAAAATTTTCAAATTTTGCCGTAAGAACACTTGTCTCTGAGTTACCTTCGATCAAACGTTTTTTTAGTTTTTTGATTTCATTTTCAAGGTCTTTGTTTTGCTGCAGAAGCTTAGACACTTTTTCCTCAAGCCCATCTGGCTGAGAGCGAAGCAACTCCGAAAGCTTTCGCACTGTATTTTCTTGTGACTTGTAATACTCAACTGCGCCTTCTCCTGTTAGGGCTTCGATCCTTCGAGTTCCAGCAGCGATAGCCGAATCCTGAACGATCTTTAACAATTTAATGTCAGCCGTATTTTTTACATGCAAGCCACCGCACAATTCGGTGGACACACCAGGAACATCAACAACTCGCACTTTGTCGCCATATTTTTCGGAGAACAAGGCCAAGGCTCCTTTGTTTTTGACAGCGTCATCGAAGGAGGTGTTTACAATTTCAAGTTCAACTCCTTTTGAAATGGCATCATTAACAAGATTCTCAATTTTATTTAGCTCATCAGCAGAAATGGATTTATTGTGTGAAAAGTCGAACCTAAGTTTTTCTGAATTCACAAGCGACCCCGCCTGCTGGACGTGTGTTCCCAACACTTTTCTTAACGCACTATGAAGCAAATGCGTCGCCGTATGATTGGCTCGAGTCGCCGAACGTTTTTGATCATCAACTATAGCCTTAACAATTTGACCTACCGTGAATGTCCCTGGAGCGGCCTTGGCATAAATTGCAAAACCACCATCGTATGGTTTTTGAGAATCGAGAACATCAAATCTTTTTCCGTTCAATTCCAAAAAACCCGTATCGCCGACTTGCCCGCCGCCCTCAGCGTAAAACGGCATAGGATCAATCGCCAGCCAAGCTCCTTCTTTTCCAGGAGTCACCGCCAAAACTTTAGATTCAGAATTTTTAACCTCATAAGCCGTAAACTTAGGAAAAATATTTTGGTTTTTCCATTCTTTAACTTCTCCAAGAACAGCTGTTTCGCCAGATCCTTTCCAGGATTTTCGCGATCGTTCTTGTGCTTCACTCATCAAAGCATTAAAGCCCTGAAGATCGAGAGCAAAGCCACGCTCACGTGCAATCAGCGCCGTAAGGTCTTCTGGAAAACCAAAGGTATCATAGAGTTTAAAAATAATTTCTCCAGGTAAAGTTTTGGTTTTTTTAGAACCAGCAAAAGCCTCTTCCAAAAGATTTAAGCCAATATCGAGTGTTTGCAAAAACCGCTCTTCTTCTTCTTTTAATATGCTTCGAATAACAGTCTCTCTTGTTTTCAACTCAGGATAGACACTTCCCATTTGCTTAATAAGAGCAGGCACTAGGTCGAACATAAACGGCTCGCTCACTCCTAGTCGTTTCCCAAAACGCAAAGCTCTTCGCAATATTCGCCTTAGAACATATCCTCGACCCTCATTGGATGGCAGCACACCATCGGCGATCAAAAAACTCGTCGCCCTTAAATGGTCTACTATTACCCGAAGCGCAGAACTTTCGAGGTCGCGACTTCTGGGATCATAATTTAATTTTTTCCCAGCAAGTTTTCCCAAATGTTCCCTCGCGGCATCAATGAGTCCGGCGAGCAAATCACCGTCATAATTAGATGGGACATTTTGCAAGACAGCTGCGACACGTTCAAGCCCCATCCCTGTATCAACAGATGGCCTCGGCAATGGATTTAACTTTCCACTTTCGTCACGATCGTATTGCATAAAAACCAAATTCCAAATTTCGAGCCATCGGTCACCATCAACTTCTTCGCCTTGATCCCAAAAAATTTCTGAGCAAGGTCCACAAGGACCGGTATCGCCAGCTTGCCAAAAGTTGTCCTCGTCACCAAATCTCAAAATGCGATCTTTGGGAACGCCTTCTTGTTTGTGCCAAATTTCTGCAGCCTCATCGTCGTCTTTATACACAGTGACTCGCAAACGATCTTTTGGAAGCTTTAGAACTTCGGTTACAAATTTCCAGGCAAAGCGAATGGCATCTTCTTTAAAATAATCTCCAAAAGAAAAATTTCCTAACATTTCAAAAAAAGTGTGGTGTCTCGCGGTGAATCCCACATTTTCAAGGTCATTATGTTTGCCGCCGGCTCGCACACATTTCTGTACGGTCGTGGCCCTGACATAGGGACGCTTATCAACACCCAAAAAACAATCTTTGAACTGAACCATCCCTGCAGCCGTAAAAAGCAGAGTGGGATCGTTATGAGGAACTAAGTCTGCGCTTGCAACTCGTTGATGCCCGTTATCTTCAAAAAATTTTAAAAAAGCTTCTCGAATTTGCGCCGTTGTTTTGGGAGTACTTGTCATATGGGCCAAAGCCTAGAACCGAAGAGCCCCAGGATCAAGATATCATTTACGCTTCCTTAAGAGGATGCAAGGTTTCAAAAACTTTTTGGAGCTCAGAATCATCGATTTTTAGATAGCGCTCTGTTGTATTGAGGGAACTATGTCCCAACAAGGCCTGCACGATACGAATATCTGCCCCGCCCTGTAATAAATGCGTGGCAAACGAGTGCCGAAGCACGTGAGGATGAATATCATCGAGTCCACATTCCAGTGCTCGGCGATGAACAATCTTCCAAATCGCCATTCGGGTAAGCCCTTTAGAACGATGGCTTAAAAAAACCAAATCCTTATACTTATGTGGAGCACTGTCGGCCCAATCTTGCCTTGCTTCGTCTCGATATTTTTCGACCCAGCCAAAAGCACGCTCAGAATAGGGAACAAACCTTTCCTTGTTCCCCTTGCCAATGATTCGCAAGACACCTTGATCTTCATCAATATTTTGCCAGGCCAATGCAGCTATTTCGCTAACTCTAAGGCCAGACGCATAAAGCAATTCAAGCAAGGCCCGATTGCGCAAGGCTCGCATGCGGCTTGGTCCGCCTAACCCATCAATCTCAATATTTAAAAAATTTTTGATCTGCTCAACTGATAACGCCTTAGGTAAGGGCGCCTCTTCCCTTGCGGGGGGCAACAAATCAAGGAGCTGCGACCAACTGGGCTGCATCAAATTTCTAAATCGGATCATGGACCGAAGGGAGGCCATTCGACGAGCCATCGTGCTTTCTTTGAGCCCCTTAATATTTAGCTTTTCGATGGCATCAGCCAATATGGATTTATCAACACAATTTGGCGCCGACCAATCAAATCCCTCTTGTTGCCAAGAATTTAAATCACTTTTGTAAGCCGAAATTGTGGCTGGCGACATTTTTTTTTCGGACTGCAGGTACCACAAAAAATCTTCTAACGCCACCGTCATACTCACCCCGGAACATTCAACGACAAGACATCAATTTTTTTAATATTAATTTTCTTTTTGCTCAAAGAATCGAGCGAACCCTCGCGAAAATAGTATTTTTTATTTTCAAAATCCCTAAGTCGCAATTGTCCAAGAGCCTTCAAAGCACAAACTGTCGATAATTTTCCACACGGTTTGATATCGTCATCGCTTGCAAAAACATAGCCGGTCTCCCTAGCCGCTTCTTCAAGTTCAAAGCGCGCAAATGCTTTGGCGACTTGCCCACGGTAACTTCCTCGCGCCACAACTTCTTGCCCCAAATAACAGCCCTTATGAAATGATATTTCATTTTCAAATGGAAATTCGAGCACAAAAGATTCTTCATCAAAATCTACGCCCCACTCGGGGATGCCGGCTTGAATTCTCATAGAAAGATATTCTGAAGATTCAAGCGGAGCATAATTCAAAGGCGAAGCGCCTTTGAGCCTCCACAATTCGTGTTCAGTGGGATCGATCGCGCCAATGGGTAACAATATATTTTGCTTCTCAATCTGAACCTTAAAAGCTTTAGCCACATCCTTAGAAACTAAGGGCGCAATTCTGTGATGGCCTGCGAGACCAAGCCCAGCCCCAAAAATTCTATGAATCTCAATTGGCGATTCTTCCTCAGAAAAGAGCTTCAACTCCACATCATCCGCCACGAGATACTTATCGAGTGCCTCAAAAATAGCCGTTCCTCGGCCCTCAGGAACGGCAATTATAAACTGAGGAGCCGCTGTTTCGAGGTCCAAAACGGCCTCAAATGAATCAATCTTAAGCTCAAACCCCGATAAAATTGTTGCTGGAGCTATAGGTTTAGCTTTTAGGTTGAGCAAAAGAGCCCTCGAGGCAGCCGGGGCATTCCGCGCAAGTATCTGAATATCGTTAGTCCACATGCCCTGCAAAAAGCGCACAGCATCCCCTCCCGATACCCGGAGAAAATCACAAGAACGCTGCATTCCACGAATGTCAGGAAAATTAAGATTCATTTGCTCTCATTTTAGCGTTTATTCCCCTATGATGCACCTACTGGGGAGGAATTCATTACACATGTTATTAACTTTTAAATCTATTAAATCATCCATGCGAGGCCTTGCGTCAGCATCTTTCTTTTTGGGCCTTATCGCAAGCCAAACAACTTTCGCTGCGACAACCGCATCTGCCGCTAACGATGCGAGCACAAAAACTCATTATATTGAAATCAAATCTGCTGACAAAAACCTTCGCACTTTGGTTCAAGAAATGGGTCTAGCGATTGACGAAATTCGTTCTGATAAATTTTATGTCGCCGGCAATGAGGCTGATGTAAAAAAACTTTCAACTCTTGGCGTTCCCGTTAAAGCCGAACTCATTCCTGAGCGTTGGTTTGAAATGGGCTTAGGGCCTGATGCCCAACGCTTTACTTCTTATGAAGAAACCAAAGCTCAACTCATATCGTTGGCAAATGAATTTCCAAGTCTTGTAACACAAATGTCTATGGGAAATAGTCTTGAGAATCGTGACATGACCATGCTCCGAATTAGCGGACGTTCTTTGGCTCAAGCCGAAGCTGAACAGCTTCCAGTTGTTTTGTTTACCGGATGCCATCATGCTCGTGAGCATTTGTCTGTTGAAGTCCCACTACGAATGGCGATTTATCTTGCGAGAAACTACGAGAGCAATCCTCAAATCAAAACTTTGTTGGATACTCGCGAAATTTATATTGCACCCGTCATCAATCCCGATGGCCACGTTTACGACTATAGCAATGGTATTCGCGGAAACATGTGGCGCAAAAATCGCCGCAGAAACGGCGACGGCACTTTCGGCGTCGACCTAAACAGAAACTATGGATACCAGTGGGGAACAGGCGGTTCATCAACTTCTCCTAGCTCTGATACCTATATGGGCGTTGAACCATTTTCTGAAGCTGAAACAAAAAACTTAAAGTTCTTTGTAGATTCGCAACCACGCATGACCACGCTTCTAACGTTTCATACATTCTCCGAGCTCATTCTTTACCCATGGGGACATAGCAATGAAAAAATTGGTGAAACTCGCGGCAACCCTGCCGACCTTCCCGTCTTCGAGAAAATGGCGCGCGATATGGCTCGCTGGAATAACTACACTCCAGAGCAATCTTCCGACCTATATATCGCTAGTGGCGACACTACGGATTGGGCTTACGGAGAGCACGGCATTTTTGCGTTCACATTTGAATTGAGCCCAGCATCTTTTTGGAATGGTGGTTTTTACCCCAGCCCAAGTGTGATTGAGCCAACTTTTGAAGCGAATTTAAAGCCCATGCTTTACATGATTGAATACGCTAACGATCCTTCACGAGTTCTTCGAGAACCCGTTAAAAACTTCAATCTCACTCCAGCCAAAGCCGGTCTTGGAATTGCAAGTCCTTCAGATCTAACAGCGTTATAATTTTTAGAATCAATTTTCAAAAGAAAGCCTCTTCCGTAAAAGGAAGGGGCTTTTTTGTTGCCAATTTACTGCGCGTAGTTAAGAGTTGCTGGCACTGGACCAGGGAATAGAAAGACAAATATTTTCAAGACATTAGAGCAAAAAATCAGTATTTAGTGGCGGACTGGCACCCCCCAAATCTGCCAAATCAAAACCTCTTGTAAATTCGATTTATTGCCGAGAATTCAGCAACTCTTTAGTGCGCACAGTTAATTTAGCGTTCAAGCATCATGCTGACCGGACCCCAATTAGTGAAGGTTAGCTCCATGTCGGCACCGAAGCGGCCGAAAATATCGGGGTAGCCCTTTGAGCTCGAGGCCACACGTTTCTGAAACCCAGTAAATCGCGCTTTTGCGAGCAGGGGCTGCATGGCCTTGGAAAAACTTGGGCGGTAGCCAGAGTCAACAGTACCGGCCAAAGTGAATTGTGGAACCCAGAGAATCCCACCTTCAATTTTTTCTTGTTTCATATAAGCTTCGAGATCCAAATTCATTTTTCCCTCAAGATCAGGAAAAATTCTAAACTTGCGAACTTTGTTGATGATCCAATCTTCTGCCTCTAACAAATCGACTCGATTTTCATCGTTGCGATCCCAGCCAAGCAAAACAATCATTCCGACTCCGACAAAGTTTTCTTCGACAATATCTGAAGACAGATCTTCCCTGGATCGAATGATCGTAACGGAACAAACTCTTTGAACAAATGCCTTCACAATCTACAACCCCAACAAATGACAAATGGCAACCGGCCGTGCACCCGTGATTCTACGAACGTACCTTGCCAAATCTTCGGCCAACTCATTTTCATGTTTTGTTTTATCAGAAAGCGAGAAAACACCTTCTTTTTGCAGCGCCTTATAGCGACCTCTCGCCCAATCCAAAACTTGTTCTTCAAGTCCTTCTGATACTTCTTTAGCGTCAGCTCCAAGCTCGGGCAAAACCCCAGACAAGCTTAGCTTGCTTCGCCCCATCGAATCCAAGCACAGCGAAACCACTCCACCTTTAGCGCTTTGTTTTCGATGTCTTAAAAAGGGGTCGAGACTGTGCGCTGTAAAATTTTCGAAGCGCAAAATACGCCCTTCGTATTCAATCAACTCTCGACTTTTTAGATTCCACTCAGAATCCTCGAATGAAAATTCAAGCTTCGATAAATTTTCGCTCAAATGCACGTTTGAAATCCAATCGTTTTCTTGCATTAGCTGTTGCGCCAATTCAGCACAGCTTTTTAGTTGCCTTAACTCGCCATGAACGGGAATGATATTCCTAGGCTTAAGCATCGACAAAAGTTCGGCGATCTCTTCCCGTCTAGCATGACCACTTCCATGAATAGGCCCGCCAGCCTGAAGAGTCGCGTAAGATCCCCAATAGACACGAGCTCCTTCGCGCAAAAGACTATTCACAAGCCACGAAACAGATTTTTCATTGCCGGGGATTGTTTTACTACTCAAGACGACGGCGTCACCGTCAGAAACCTTAAACTCGCGGTGAGTTCCCATGGCGAGCCTAGCCAAAACGCTCCGTCGTTCCCCCTGGCTTCCACTACAAATGATGAATTGTTTATGAGCCGGAAGGCGAGACAATTCTTCTTGGGGCAAAATATCTACTCCCGAGATTTCTTTGCATAACTTTCCATAAAACCCATTCTCGCTAGCGATTCGATGAACGTTCTGAAGGCTTCGTCCCGACAGACAAACGCTTCGACCCAATTCTTTAGCCAAAACAAAAAGTGAAGAAATGCGATACAAGTTAGAAGAAAAGAGAGAAACAAAAACTTTTCCAGTTTGTTGATCTATCAAGTTCTTTAAATTCGGAATGATTTCTTTTTCAGAAATAGTCTTTCCAGCTCTCTCTGAATTCGTAGAATCAATAGTTAAAAAGTCAGGTCGCTTGCCATCAAAAACATCGTAAATTTCGATTCCCTTAGTGCCATCCTCATATTCCATTTCATCTAATTTAAAATCAGAACTATGAAGAAGGCTCAGAGAATGGCCGGCGGCACTCCACTTGAAGGCAATTGAGCATGATTGAACGGTGCTGTGTCGTCCTTCGATAAACCGAATCGAGACACCCTCTAATTCCATCCATTCATTCAATGGCGCATTTTTTATTTTTGAAATATGCTTATGTGCGCCCGGATATCTAACATCTTCTAGCACTTTAAGGCGAATAAGTTCTGCGGCAAGCTGAGGAGCATAAATAACAGGGACCTCAACACCTGAGCTGATGGCCCCCTCCATCATAGCGGCAACGGCCCCAATATGATCTTCATGAGCATGAGTGATCAGCCAAAACTTAGGCGAATGCTCAGAAAAGAACTTTGTATAATCTGCATGAAGGCATTCAATTCCATAATCGTTAGCATTGGCAAAAACAATTCCCGCATCAACGGGAATGAGTGTCGATGAAAATTGATACATCAATGAATTCATTCCGACTTCGCCGCTGCCCCCCAAAGACCAAAATTTAAATGTTTCAGAATTCATATCTCAGACTCCCTGCGACCCTATAATTTTGAAACGACTCCTTTGGAAACGGAATGTCGGAAGCCACAGTGGCAGGAATCCAGCGCCTTTCGCCTTCAAAACTAATTTTTGCGACCATCTGGTCTTCGATTTGGTATTGAGAACCAAGCTCCATCCACAAAATTCTATCGTCTCGCCTTGTCCCAGGCAATCCACGGTGCATCTGCTTTTTTAAACCCATCAATGCTGGAAATTCAAACTTCTCCCATTTTATTGTCAGCCCAAAACTTCCCGCGATTTCCAATGTCATAATTGACCATGGCAATACCTCGGGTTCAATATGGAACTTATAGATGGCCATCAAATTAGGAAATGCTATGCTTGGTGTCTTGAGCACCAAATGAAAACGCGGCCAAAGTTGTGCGCCGGTTACGGAGAATCGATTGTCCATAAAGCCAAGCAGAACATTTATCTCGCCTTCTCGAGCCTGTTTGACTATGAGATTATAAGCCGCGCCCCAATTCCAAAGCGTCTCGCTTAAAATATCTTCCAGAAAGGAATATCTAGAATAACTAATTTCAAGAAACGCTGAAGAAGACGTCGTATCTTGAAAGTAAATTCTATTGTTTCCTCCAATCCGAGTCTGCCCCCAAAGAGTAGGAAGCCAAGTTTCTCGAGAATAAAGTCCTTCTAGTTCAAAACGCCTCGAAAAGACCTTCCAACCAACATTTGCCTTTCCTTCGAGAATTTTTACTTCGGCCCTTTGTGCCACACTCCCAGATGGAATCCACTCAAGGTCCTTTGAATACTTTGCATCAATTGAAAGTGCCGTATCTGGAGAGAAGGAAACGACATGCTTCTGCCTGTGATCCCACAGAAATACATTTTTTCTTTTAGGATCAATCCAATATTCCGGTAAAAAACTAGCGCGATGCCAAGTTGAGGCAGACTTAACAACTCCCTCAATTGTTCCTGAAATATCACTAGCTATTGAAGATTCACCTTGTGAAGCCAAGGAAGAACTTAATGGATTTCTATCGTAAACAGATCGAATTTCTGCGTTAACATTTAGACCAGACTCAACTTCAAAGTACCAAGGATGCTGATCGGCCAAACTCATGCAAGGTGCCAATGCTAGTTCCAGAGAATCAATTTTACTGCCAATATAAATAGCCGAATCAAGAGCTTCATGACAACTTTCCTGACACTCAAAAACATTAGGCGCTTGCGCTCTCCACTTCTGTATCAAGGCCTCCAGGGCAAATGCGGCAGATTGACCACACTCAGGACGACTCTCCTTTTTTAGCTCTCCCCAAAGATTCGAAAGTCTGTTTTCGATATCAATAAGTTTTGATTTCAATAAGATTGACTCGAAACTTTTTAGTTTATTATCTTTATTTTTTACTTCGTTCGAGCGAGACCCGGGCCACCCTTGAATGAGGTGCCTTAGTTTCTGAGAACTTTCTTCGCCGCCATTTGCACTTGCAAGCGACGCAAAAACAAAAGCAATAAATAAAAAATAAAGTTTACTCCTTGCCATCATCTAAGCCCCGAAATTTTTTTCTCAAAACTCGATAAGCTTGCCTTTACAACTCTATCTTTGTTTAAATTCAATCGAATTGTTTTGAGTTTATAACCATTCAGAAGATCTAATAGCTTTTTTTTGTGTTCGCTATTCTGCGCCAAACTACTTGAGTATTCAATTTCGCTAAGTAGCACATCACGCACTCGATCTGAGCTAGTCAGCTTTTCTAAATTTTGACGTTTGTAATCAATCAGACGGCCCACAGCTTCCAATCTCTGAGACGTCTGAAAAGAATAGCGCCTTACCCAATCCCAAGCTTGCTCGGCTTCAAAACTTTGTTTTTTTCCTTGAAGATATTGCGCAAACTCATAGAGCGTTTCATCTCTATAAATAGAATTAAAGCTTTCCTCAAGAAGATCCTCAAAATCGTTAACGCTAACCTGTACTTCTCCCTGTATCCGTGAGGCCGAAATTAACTTCCTGAGCTTCGCTTCGAGAATTTTTTCACCTGAAATTTCTTCCATCCCCGGTGCTTCAAAGCCAAGAGAAAAATATCTATACGCCTTAGGCCACCGCATACCATGATACTCGTTATTCGCGACTTCAAAGAATTCACTGGCCACAATGGTTTCACTGCGAGCCATTTTTAGCAAAATTGAATAGGACCTAATTTCGGCAGCTTCTGAAAAGTTGCCGACACGCGCTAACTCTTCTGCCAAAGAAATCATAAAATTTCCCGCAATTTTTCCCGCTTCTGGGCCCTGTGACTTGCTCGATTCAAAATAGTCTCGACAAACACGGCGTATATTCTCCGTTGAACTTCCCCAAATACTAACCCATTCTTTGACAAGCATATCTGCCGATTCATCATCACCAAATTTTTTGATCATTGCCTGTGAGAAGGCGTAACCTTCAACCTTCTTAATGGGGTGTAATTCTCTACGAGCCTTCAACAGTGCGGCTACAGCTTGAAGATCGTCAGCATCTTTTGCTCCAGGCGCCTTACCCAAAATCCAAAGCCACCATGCTCCGTGCGCCTCAGAAAGTAGCGCCTTTTGAAGAGGATGAGCGCGCAAAAACCTAGAATAGACTGGAAGAAGATCGGGCCAACTAGCTTGCGAACTAAAAAAATTTGCCTGCGTCGACTCCAGGAGAATCCCCCAAAGAGCTGCATCCACCAAAGAAGGATCTCCAACTTTCCTTAACTCACCCAGAACCAGCGCCGCGCCCTGGGGCCCCTTTCGTAAATACCACTCGACTTTTATTTGATCCGACGAAATTGTACTTGCCTGAGAGGCAAAGGCGCTTTGCGGTTTAAGAAAATCGGAATGGGCGTTTCTTCTTGTGAGAGCCCATTGATCTTCAATCTTTGAACTAAAGATCATATTTTCATATTGGGAGATGTGATCCTCGAGTGTGGCGCCAACCGGCACCATTCCCAACAACAATTGTGTGGATAAACATCGCGATAAAACTGATTTAGCAGGAATAGCCCTCCTCATGATCTATTTCCCTCCAATATTTGAGGAATATCATATTCGACCAAGGCAATAGAATCTTCGATGCGTTGACGTATTTTAAGTTCTTCAGAACTTGCGAACTTTTTCTGAAAACTTGGCTGCCGAAATAATAATTTCGCTCGCCCAAGATATGATATCGCCGATTTTTCTTTTCCAGAATAAGCGCTCACAACAGCCGCAATTAAATATGATTGAATTCTACGCTCTGGAGACGCCTGTGGAGTAATTTCTATATTTAGTTCGGAAATCGCCTGAGCCACATCAAACAAGCCTTTTTTCCCTAGCTCATCAAGGCCCGCTAAAACGGGATCTAAAGCTTGCGCGTAGGTACCCATCGAAAAAGAAAGCGACAAACCTAAGGCCACAAGATGCAAGAGCCTCATCTGACACCAACCTTATTGTCTTCGATTGACGTTAAAACCAAATCTGGCTCCGCAGAGCTACTCTGAGACCAGGGTGTTTTATTTTGGAGTGTCATGAGAATTTTTTTAGAATTTTTTCTATCAACTGCACCAATGGGAAGTTTGGCATTATAAAAAACTGTTTTTTTGCTACTAGCAAATGGATTAAGTGAATCGAGCTTTTCAACTTCAGCCTCTACGTACAGAATTGAGACATCTTTTGATTGATATGGCAACCATACGGAGTACCACTTCAGCGCCCATTGCTCACCTTCTGGAATGCGCAAGTCCTGCTGAGCCTCGACACCATCAATCGAAACCAGCTTCACAGACAGTGCCTTCAGCTTTTGCGATGGACGCTTAGACCAACGTAAGAAAATTCGACTTCCATGTTCAACACTAAAAATAATTTTGGGAGAAGCTTGATTTGGGAGTCCAAAATTCTGGAGCATCTGACTTCTATGCCGTCTCAAATCGGTCTGTGCTCGCATGAATCTTTCGGATACAAAGTTCTGACTTAAGGAAAATGAAGCGGAGCTTAACAATGCCAGCATTCCTAATAGAAATTTTCTGAGCCTGCCAAGAGCAGACAACCTCCCGAACAATCTTTCGGACATGCTATCGAGCGCCCTTCTCTAAACTATCCTTGATAGCGCCAGGCTCTACGCTCATTGGCGCTTTGCGATTAAATTCGGCAAGCGCCTGTCCAAAATAATTTTGCCATTTCATAAGGTCTCTGGTGCTTTTCTTAAGATCATTCATCATAACGGCAAAAGCTAGAAGCTCCCCGCCTTGGCTTTGAACAACGCCAACAAGTGCCGCTACACCATCCAAGGAACCTGTTTTCGCTCGAAGCCGACCGAAGGCCTTGCTTCCCTTCATTCGATTTTTCAACGTGCCATCACGGCCTGCTATCGGTAAAGACGAGAGAATCTCTGGGAGGACTTCGAAATCTAAGTAGGCCATGTTGATCAGATCAACAAATTGATTAGCACTCATTTTATTTTTTCGTGTTAATCCCGAACCAGAAACTACTTTGAGGCCCGTTGACTTTATGTCCATTCTTAAAACTTCTTCATTTAAAACTGCGAGACCTTTTTCAGCTGTTCCAGGGGCTCCCTTGATTTCTTTTCCCAAAGTTTTAATCAAGACTTCAGCGATAAAGTTATTCGAAAATTTATTCATCAAGGTTACGATTTCCCGCAGTGGCAAACTTCCTTTAGAGGCAACCTTAACTGCCGACAAGGGTCTTGTTTTTCGAATAATTTTACTCGAGTCCGAAAATTCTACGCCTTTCTGCTCCAAAAAATATTTAAGGGCGAAACCAGAATAGATTGCTGGCGACAAGACATTAAAATACTGAAGCTGCTCGGACCAACCTAAGGGCATGTTGCCCTTTACTTCGACAACATCTCCAATATCGCCAGCATCGCGTCGCCTTGCCTCAATTTGGTACTTAGTTTTAGTTCCGCTTGTTCGAGCCGTATTTTTAATTTTGATATAACCAGTGTCGGGCTCAACAAATACTTTTACAGGATCGCCTTCTTTGTCTCCGGGCCTAAAATAAACCGTTGTGGTATTGTAGTTAAAACTAAGAGCTCCGATGGGAGCATTGTAAGGGCGATCGGTTGACGTCTTAAGTCGTTCTTCGCCGTAGCGCTCTTGATCAAAGGCAGAATCATCAACAATAATATTTCCGTTTACCTTTTTAATCCCGGTTCTCATGACGTCACTAGCCAACAAAAACATTCGCTCACTCACTAGTGAAGGATCGCCCTTTCCTTCCAAAAACAGGTCTCCATTCAAAGTCCCGTCTTTAAGCGATTTTTCGAAGTAGACGTTTGTGTCATAAGTGAAATCAGGGCCAAGCTTTCTAAGCGCGACGATAGCCGTCAAAAGTTTTACGGCTGATGCAGGCACGAGAAGCTCTTTGGGATTTATAGAAAATAGCTCTTCCTGACGTGATAACGAAAAAACCCGCACACCAAGAGAGGCCTTGTCGAGCTTATCATTCTTAAAAATATAGTTTAAACGACTCTGAAGAGCCTTAATGTACAATTCATCCGTAGCATTGGCCTTCCCTGTCGCTGAGGAAGAACAACAAACAAGCAAAAATATATAAAACGCTCGCTTTGTGAACCCCCGCATCACAAGATTCATTAAAACCTCCATAAGTCTCCATTAAAGCACACTTTTTAGCTATTCTAAGGTCTATGCGAAACATTCTCTATACCCTCATTTTGATTCCACTCATTTTTTCATGCACCAAGCAAAAAATAAGTGACTCTGACACCTTAATTCTAGGCATTGAAAGTGAAGTGAAAAATCTAGACCTTCGAAATTCAATGGATATGAACTCTTCTCAAGTTATCAGTTTGTTTTCGCAAAGCCTTCTACAGATAAACAACGAGATGGTTCCCGAAACCGACCTCGCCCTGTCATTCGACGTCAAAGATGCAAAGGTGTTTAGTTTTGAACTTCCAAGTGATGCCATTTTTCATGACGGAAAAAATCTAACATGTGATGATGTTTTGGCCTCTTTTCAACAAGCCTCAAGTGAGGGTTCTCGCATCAAAACGGCCTTCGAAGATGTGAAATCTTACACGTGCCCTAGTCCTACAAAATTTGTCATAGAACTCAATAATCCGAAAGCTTCTTTTCTTGCCGGTGACGTTCCCGCTGTTAGAATTATGCCAAAGGAATTGGCGCTGAGCACCACTGAGGCTCCGCCCATTGGATCAGGTCCCTACAAATTTCTAAAACGAGAAAACAGAGACATTATTTTCGAACGATTTGACAAGTTTTCTCGGTATAAAGATGGCAAAAAAATAACCTCTCCTTATTTTTTCAAAACTCTTATCATCCGAACTGTTCAAGATCCAACGACCAGATGGCTCTCATTAACCTCTGGAGATATCGATGCCCTTATCAATGCTATTTCGCCGCAAAAAGTTCTGGAAGCAAAGACGACAAAAGGCCTTGTTGTCTACGAAAAGCCAGGCAACACGTTTCAATATTTAGGATTCAACTTAAGACTTCCAAAGTTCAAAGACATTCGGGTCAGACAAGCAATCGCCTATGCTATCGACCGCGAAACCATCATTCAGCACAAGTTATACGGCCTTGCCTCGCTAGCAACATCGGTCCTTTCGCCTCTAAATTTTTATTATAAAAAGGATTTAGAATCTTACAAATATGATCCGGAAAAATCAAAAGCTTTGCTAAAAGAGTCGGGCATTAAAAACCTTGAAATTGAATTTAAAATCTCATCGGATAGAGACATCAACTCCATAATGATGGTGATCAAAGAGCAATTAGAAAAAGTGGGAATCAAAGTCACCTTAAGGCCCTATGAATTTGCAACATTTTTTTCGGACGTACAAAAGGGCAATTTTGAAATGTTTTCCCTTCGCTGGGTTGCGGTCACGGAACCCGATATCATGCATAAAATCTTTCATTCTTCCCAAGTTCCCCCTGGAAGAAATCGCGTTTATTTTTCGAATAAGGAATTAGACGATCTCGTCGATCGCGGAGCTCGAGAAGCTGACGTCAACGCTAGACGCGACCTTTACTATAGAGCACAAGATATTGTTGCCAAAGAGCTTCCTTACATTCCTCTGTGGTATCCCAGCAATGTCGCAATAACTTCCACAAGAATAAAAGATTATGAACTTAGCTCTATCGGAACTTGGCATTCACTCTTAGAGGCCAGAAAAGAATAATCATGAGCAGCACGCGCCTAACATCGGGGATGCTCCCCATTCTTCTCGTCGACGACGAAGAAGAAATTCTAAAATCCCTACGAAGGGATCTTAGGCGTAACGCTATTGTTGAATATGAGACCGACCCCCTTAAGGCCTTAGAAAAAATCAAACACAATGAATACTCAGTCATTCTAAGTGACTTAAAAATGCCAAAGATGAACGGGCTGGAATTGCTAAAAAAGGCCTTTGAGATTCAGCCAAATTGCCAGCGAATCTTGCTAACTGCTTTTCTAGATCTTGCAAACCTTCCTGATACGATTAACCAAGCTAGACTAAACTTTATAATGACTAAGCCCTGGGAACCTGACGATCTCAGAGGTATTGTTGAAAATGCTCAACGTAGCAACGAACTCGACCGGGAAAATCGCGAGCTCCGAAAGCTTGCACTTGTTGATAGCCTCACGGGCGTATCAAACAACAGATATTTTTGGGAGCGTTTGGATTCCGAGTTTTCAAGAGCCAAACGATACGGCCGTCCTCTTTCACTTATCATGAGCGACGTCGATGACTTTAAAAAATTTAACGACGAGCATGGCCATCTCTACGGAGATAAAGTTCTCCATGATTGTGCGCAATGCATGGAAATGGGGAAACGAGGAGCCGATACCGTGGCACGATATGGCGGCGAGGAATTTGCAATCATTCTTCCAGAGGTGACCAGGCCAAAAGCTATAGAAATTGCGTCCCGCCATTTGCAAAGTGTTCGAGCCTCAACAGAAGTGAGCATGAGCTTTGGAGTGGCAACCTATCCCGAAGACGCGAGTAGCACCACTGAACTTGTAGACAAGGCAGACCGTGCCCTCCTAAAAGCCAAACAAACCGGAAAAGGCAAAGTGCTAAGTGCCTTGGATTTGGATTAGGAGAATTAACAAGCATGGGACATGCACACGCGCTTTATTTTTCAGGAGCAGCCACCCACTTAAATTCTAGCAAACTAGAACAAAATGATTTTGATTCTTCAACTTTGGCGCATCTGCGTGCCTTGCGAATAAAAAAGGGCGAATTGATTTCCTTCTTAAGTGGTTCCGGTCATAAAAGTTTCTGCAAATGCACAAACCACAATCCTTTCGAATTTGAGATTCTTAAAACTCATTCGTACAAACAGCTTTCCCCCAATTTAATCCTGGGGCTGGCATTGCCCAAAAAAGATGCCCTTGCACAAGCCCTCACACAAAGTACCGAAATTGGCCTAGGTGGCTTTCAGCTTTTAAGGAGTCAGAATTCGGATCCCTCCATAAAAAGCATGGATAAAATATTCCCGCGCTGCCAACGAATCATCGAAGCGGCAGCAGAACAGTGCCAGGCCCCATTTCTGCCGAAATTGTCGCCTGAGATTGCATCACTAGAAGCCTTTCTTAAGGAAATTTCGTCTCAACAAAACTCGCTTGTCGTCTGGGCCAACGAAAACCTTTCATCATTAGGACAATACGGAATCCCGAACATTCAAGCGACCTCACAATCTCTGCGCGAGACATCAAAAATTTTTTTATTGGTTGGACCCGAAGGTGGCTGGACCAAAGATGAATGTAAAATAATTGAGGCGCATCAAGCCATTTATCCACTCGCACTTGGCCCGCAAATACTTAAGGTGCCCACCGCATGTGTTAGCGCCATCACCTATCTGCGGCAGTTCGTTGGAGCGCCTTGGACCGAAACTTAATTCTGCGGTATTCTTCTAACTATGAATTCCACCCCTAAAGCATCGATGTCGAAATCGATACCCGAATCGTGGCGAAAAGCTTTCGACTTGGCTCAAAAAGCTCATGCTGAAGGAAAAACTGTTGTCACAACCAACGGATGTTTTGATTTGCTTCACAAAGGGCACGTTAGCTATCTACGAGAAGCCAAAAAACAAGGTGATTTTCTTTTTGTAGGAATTAATGCAGACGCTTCCGTTCGCGCCATCAAGGGCCCTTCTCGCCCCATCAATTCTGAATCAGATAGAGCCTATGTTATAGAAGCTCTCGAAATGGTGGATGCCGTTTGTGTTTTCGAGGAAGAGACTCCCGAAAATCTTCTTAGAGCCCTCAAACCAAATGTGCACGTTAAAGGCGCTGATTGGAAGGGAAAAAACATTCCAGAAGAATCTATCGTCAAGGAATGGGGCGGCCGGGTTCATTACGCCGGTTTTGTGGACGGCTACTCAAGCACAAAGATCATTGCAGCTTCTAAGAAAAGTTAGAAAAAATTTAAAAAACTATTGTTCTTCGGGCGTAGCAAAGATACAAAACACCCATGTCTAAACTTATCTTGATCCGTCACGGCCAATCCCAATACAACCTCGAAAACCGATTCACAGGATGGATCGACAGCCCCCTCACGGAAAAAGGTATTCAAGAAGCGGAATCAGCGGGTGACGCTCTTAAGGCCGCTGGCTATCACCCACAAATTGCCTTTACCTCTGCGCTTCAGAGAGCACAAAAAACACTCGATATTATTTTAAAAAAACTAGATCTCTGCAAGATTCCCATTACAAAAAACGAAGCCTTGAACGAGCGTCACTACGGCGATCTCCAGGGAAAAAACAAAGCCGAAACCGCAGAAGAATTTGGCGCTGAGCAAGTTCATATTTGGCGAAGAAGTTTTGATGTGCCCCCACCGAATGGTGAAAGCCTCAAGACAACGGCCGAAAGAACGCTCCCGTATTTTAATGAAAAAATTATGCCTGAGCTACAGAAAGATCAAACCATCTTAGTCGTAGCTCACGGAAACAGTCTTCGATCTATCGTGATGGAAATCGAAAATTTAACACCTGAGCAAATTCTAAAAACCGAAATCGCAACAGGTGAAGCCTGGGTTTATGAATACAAAAACGGTGCGTTTAAAAAATATTGCTAAAAACTTTTTTCAAGTAAAACGCCCAAACTTGGGTTTGCCGCCATAACATCAAGCTGTATAGAAAGCTTCGCAATTAAGTCTATTCTTGCTCCCACAAAAATGTGGTACGTTGCCGTGGTATGCGGCCCTACACTGATGCCTGATGCTATCACTTCAGAGTTTGCTGTTGAGTTGCCGACCAAAAATCCTGCACCAAAGTAAGGCTGCCAAAGAATTAAATCTTTCGTTGCTTGTGCCGCAAATCCCATAACATTTGAAGATAAATCTCCAAACACATTCACATGCGTGAATCTAAAATCCACGCTAAAGGCCACACCTTTTTCTTCGTCGTTATAAAACGCCCATTGAGTTCCAAATCCATAAGTTTGAATAGCATCAAAAACTCCCCCCAAACCAAGCGAAGCACTCAATTTGATATGATGAGGAAATTCGGCGCCCAACCAAAACCGAGGAACAGGTGTGATATTGGGAGCCACGGCGCGCTGATCGCCAAGTGACAATATGTCTCGTTTTAAAACGAAGCCCGTTTCTAGGCCCAAGTTAAATCCCAATGGACCCTCTGGACTTAAAGAGTGTGCTGTCCAAGAGCGATGACTGGAAGGAAAAACAATTTTTTCCGTAATATTTTTGACGTCGTCTATACTTAAACTACCCGACAAACTCGCAGCGTGAAGCTTGGCGCTTAAAAAAGACGCCAGAAGAGCAACGCTAACAAGAATAAAATTTGAGTGGCATCGTGCTATTATTTTAAGCATGAAGCCTAGCTTAGCATCGACTCAATCGCAGAAGCAAAGTCTAGAGCCTTTCCTCTTAAAAATTATTGACGACTTTTACTCACAGCTTAAGATTCACAAAAACCGAAGCCCTCATACTTGCAGGTCATACGTGCAACATTCAAAAACTTTGCTCGAAGACCTTAGCCTCCTCCACGATTCCAAAAAAGAAATCGAGGCCCCATCATTGCTCAAAATTCTCACCAAACAGAATCTAAGCCTACATCTGCAAAATTGTGGGCCGTCACTAGATGCGTCGTCCATGGCACAAAAAATCAGCGCGCTAAATACTTTTCTTCGCTTTTTGCAGACTCAGTTACCCGGTCTTGATGCCAACAGATTGCAGATCTCCCGGCCAAAAGTTCCCGTTCGAAGCCCAAAAATTTTGACGGAAGACCAAATTCGCTTTTTACGCGCACAGATTGAAGAATCATGCCCTTCCGATGAAGCCCTCTTGTTTGAGCTGCTATATGGATCTGCCTTACGGATATCCGAATGTTTAGACCTAAATCTTAGCCACGTAGACCTTCAGCAAAAGAATGTTCGCATACTCGGAAAAGGCCGCAAGCGCCGCCTTGTTCCGATCACAACGCGTGCCGTTAAGCTTATAAAAAAAATAGGAAAATCATCTGGAAGCCCCTGGAATGGCAGACCAGATGTTCGCACGCTTCGGAGGCTCTGCAGCCGCTGGGCCAACCTCCTCCCCGAAAGTGATTTGAATATTCACCCGCACCTTTTAAGACACAGCCTTGCCAGTCACCTACTCAAAAGAGGACTCAAACTACCCGAAATTCAGAAGCTTCTTGGGCACAGCAAGCTATCAACGACTCAACGTTATACGCATTTAGACTTGGCTGACCTCATCAAAAACTACGACCAGAGTCTCCCCGTCAAATAGCTTCCCAAGTAACTAACGATGATTCTGATAATTCATTGAAGAAAACCCGAAAATCATGTGATAATCCATAGATAATGTTGACGCTAGAATTGTTTCCATTGGCGACCCTTACAACACTTTTGATTATCGGTGGGCCGGTCACACTGATCATTCTTATTAGGGCACTAAATTATTATCTCGGCAATATTTGGGTAAAGCCTGTCGCAACAGGGCTCCCCGCTGAAGACAGTGCCCCCTTAGGTCTTGTCATCAGATGGGATAACGACACTTTTGATTATAAAGTCTGCCGAATTCGTTTGGAATATGTTGAAGTCTTCCGAGGCGGACGCTCTTTGTCGACAACGTTTACCTTCGAAGACAAACAAGCCAAAAAACGAAGCTTTGTTCTTCCTCTAAAACTTATTGATAATGAACTCAAACTCCTGACTCATGCCGAAAACATCAAAGAAATGAAAAGCAGCTCTGTCATTGTTGAAGTCGAAACGACTGACGGCCGAACAGTTAGACGAAAAATAGCAAAACGCAAACTCATGGAAGCCATGGCAGCACCGGCTACCAACGCAAAAAAAGAAGAGTTGGATTTAGCGCCGCCTAAAGAATCTGATGCTTGGTCTGTGCATTCAAGAGTTTTCCCTTGGAGAAAAGTGGTTGAAGTTGATGCCGGGGCAAAAAAAGCCGGTGGGCCAGCAGCCAGCTCCTCAGCTCCACAAGTTTTCGATTTCCTTATTAAGAGAGTTTGGATTGAACCAGGCTGCATTGTCTGTGATGCCTGCGAAAACGAAGCCCCGGATGTGTTTCAAGTTTTAGAAGACACGTGCATTGTTCGCGAAGGAGCACCCCTAGCAAACACGGGCTCCATTGTGGCCGCCGCAGAAGGCTGTCCTGTTGATGTTATTAAATACGACACGGCTCCGAAAGCTTAAACCTGCGACTGTCTATCCAACTATCCATCCGAACTATAGCAGTCCCTCGGCCTCAAGAAGTGATCTTTTTAATTGAGGCCCATTTGTAAACTGGGATCCACCGTATTTTCCAACATCGACGCCCATACCTTTGCGCACTCTAGAAACTGCAACTTTATTTACTGAAGCCTTCGGCAAGACACGATGACAAGGAAAGATAACGGGCCATGGATTTGTGGCCATGACACTGGCAACGGCACGCACCGCTTTTTCGTGCTTAGATTTTTTTGCAAGAGCGCTGTAATCAAGCACCCTACAAGGGTTTTGACTAAACTTTAGAAGTCCTAACAAAATATCTTTTTGGAATTGCGATTTAAACGGACCCAAAAGAAGATTCTTCTTCCATAATTGAAACGTCGTCTGGTTAGCACGCTCTAAGACCGCCTGCCCGATGACCGCATGCTCTGGCTTGTCAGTAGAAATGATTTCGAGCGACGTCACCAACCTACCTGTCTTTAACAGCAATTCATTAGACAAAAAGGTCACGCCTTCTAAGCTAAAATATTTAGGATTTATTGTTGCGCCGTCTTTTAAGAAATCTAAGATATTGCCTGATTCAGAAATCACGCTGAAATCAATCTTACGCCCCATAAAGCTTCCACTTAAATTTTGAGTTTTCACCGCTTATCATCTAGCAAAAAGCCACCCCCCTTGCCAGCCCGATTTACCCCGCCTATAGACAACCGATGGCAACCCACGAGCAAACTTTGTTTTATGCCTTAGGTGCCAACCTCTCATTTGCCTTCGCCTGCCTTATTTTTACAGAATATAGCCGCAAAGTTTCTAGTCTGTGGATGAATGCCTTTAAGGCGACTGTAGCCTTCTGCGCATTCGGACTAGCAGCCCTTCTTGGCGGAGGCTTGTCCTCAATTGGAACACCCGCCTTCTTTTCGCTTTTTGCCAGTGGTTTTTTAGGACTCGCCATTGGAGATTTGTTTTTACTTAAAGCCTTTTCAATTATTGGAGCCAGTAGAACGCTAGTGCTCTTTGCTTTTCAACCTCTTATCCTAGGAACTTTTTCATTCTATATATTCAATCAAGCCATCGACCTTCAAAAATTCTGGGGGCTATTATTTTTCCTAGCTTGTTTGTTCATTTTTAGCCTTGAGGCTAAAAAAACAAAAGGAACCTGGGAATTCAAAGGATTGCTATGGGCCCTAGCGGGAGTGACCCTTGATGCCATCGGCGTTCTCATGACAAGGTGGTCGTTTGATCGAACCCCTGAAATGAACAGCATCTCGGCAAATTTTTATAGAACCATCGGATGCATCGTCGCCTTTTTCCTGATCTCAAAATTTTATAGGCCCTTAGAGCTATGGCATAAGTTTAGAGATTGGTCGCCAAAAATTAAACTTCTCATTCTAAGCGGTTGTGTCTTTGGAACATTCTTGTCTCTTTTACTTTATCTTAAAGCCCTTCAATTTGGGCATCTTGCGACAGTATCTGGAATTGCGATTACCTCGCCGCTTTTTGCAACACTGTTCGAGTCAATCTGGGAAAAGCGTTGGCCGACCAAATATCTCTGGGCAGCACTCGTGAGTTTTTCGATAGGTTTTTACATCGTTCTATAGTTCGCGATACATGGATAAAAATTTAAAAAACATATTAGTTTTTTAAATTCGTGATCTCACCGTCGTCACACTGATAAGAAAACTTGGTTTCCACAGGATTATTTTGAGAATCAATGATCTGATGCTGAACCTGCAACGGCTTCATGACCTTTTTTGGAAATCCATTTACCTTAAAGCATCTTGATTCACGCTTTATGTAGCTCGCGACCGTACTATTTTTATCTAAAAGATTGTTTGAGTTAACACCTGGGTTGTTTGTAAGAATCATTTTAGAGGGTGAAAGCTTGACTATTTGATTGTCAATGACAGCGTTAGACCTAACATAGTCCAAGTCAGAGCCGCTACTACCGAAGCTTTTCCCCTTGTCGAGGTCACAATAGCCTCTATTTCCGTTTCTTGATCCCAAATATACCGAGGGATAGTTAACAGTCACAAGCTTTGGAATTTTTACTGTTATCCCAAAAACTTTTTTTGTTTCAACGATCCACTCTTTTTTTGTTCCATCAAATTTATCATAATAAAAATAGTTGTTAGAAACTAAATTTGATTGAGGGGATTGATGCCGGATGGTCCCACCCTCCCCGCAGTTGCGATACAAATAAACCCCACCGTTATGCAAACTTGAAAATTTATTGTTCGCAATAACGTTATTGGCAGATCCATCAACGGCAATTAGCTCGCGTTTGCTAGAGTTTGCATGAATGCGATTGTTCTTGATCACATTATATCCAGATTCCGTATCCAAATATATATTTACGCTATCAGTACTTCCCTCAATGAGTGAATTCAAAAGACTGACTCGCGTCGTCCCCGGACTAACATATAGAGGAATGCCACCTGCCGCAATAAGATGCAACTTGTTGAGAGTAATTCGTGTAGGTGCTGCATCCTGAGCTCTTTTGGTGTGCCCCTTGGATTGAGAAGATTTTTTAACTTCAAGTGCCTCACCATTTGCACCCATCCCCTGAACTCGTATACCGCCCTTTATGCTACAATCTCTAATTGTTATGTCAGAGGGGCGATCCCAAACATTGCCGGCTCCCTTGATTGATGTAATCAGAATCGCCTGCGGACGATTGGCTACAATAATATTTCCGCCATTACAATCTATGGTAACTCCCGACGCCTCGGAGCCCTTTAGAATAATTCGCTTCCTAACAACATCTGATGATCTTAATTTAAGATCACAGGACAAAGAGACATCTTTTTTCCCGTCAACGGCCGGGTCCATTAGCACTTTTTGCAAGACGCTATCGCTGCACTCTTCCGCCCGTGCTTCTGCGACGAGCCCAATTGGCGTCAACACAGCGCTCATTAAGAAAGTAAAAGTGATTGAAAATATTTTTTTTGAATTCATTTGCGTACCCTTTACCAGTGCAGCCTCTGGGACCACAATCTAGTCACATGCTCAGACAGCGAGACATGCTACGACGTACAGCAAATATTAAAACGTGCTAAACCTACAAATGAGATTTTACTTCATATCGCCGAAGCGATTCAATACAAAAAAAATATCGGTATCATTCCAGATAGATACGCCCTTAACTCCCCCTAAAATCGTGTTCCAATGTAAGCAAAACTAAACATTGAGACGAAGTCTAAAGTTACACTATCAACCGAAAAATATGTCGTATCTGTGACTACTGAAATCGCACCAAAGTATTTTTCACCACTAAACCCAATACCAACTCGACCTGAGCCCTTACTACTAAAAGATAATTTTTGATCGTCGCCGTAGTCACGTGTAGAGTATTTTTGAAATTGTGGGCCCACTGCCACGATGGCAGACAGGTGAAGATACCATGGACCCCCTAAGACAAAATTGTATCCATAACCTCCGCCAAACGCGATGGTGCTAAACTCTGCATCCTTGATATTTCCAAGAGTTCCATACTCTGTTTCAAAACCTGCCGGTGCCAGTACCGCATCACTCGAAATATTTTGTTTGCTCACTCCCCCCAAGAGCATCCAACTCCCCCCGGAAGTTGTTTGAATAGCGGTTCCATTTCCGGTAGCTACTAATGACATGCGTTCTGGGTGATACACATAAAAGATATTGGCACCCAAATAGCCTGACTTTAAATCGTTACGAAGCAAGGCTGTCTCAAACCCTGTAATGACAGTGGGCCCCTTAACATGATAGCCCGTAAAATCTTGCCAATAGAAATCGACTCCCCATTTTCCCAGGTAGGAATGAAGTTGAAAATCAAAATATTCGGTTTCGCCATAGATTAAGGGATCATCTTGGTGCGAAGTTTCGGCCAAAGAAACGTAAAAGCCCCACCAACTGTAATCGACTCCAACACCTACTTTGGGCGCTGGATTTTGTTCGTATTCAAAATCTGGATTTGCACCAGAGGGAATATCGGCCTGGATGGCCAAGGGAATGGAGGGAAGAGTGGTTCCGATTCTCACACTTACTTTTCCAGGAAGTTCCTTTACTCTTTCACCTGCCTTTGCCAGCAGACTTCCCAGAAATAGCGCTGCACAAAAAATTTTACCCCTCATTAAAACCGCCTCACATAACCCACACTAAAACTTGCGTTTTCAATTTTTGCCAATCCCTTTGGGAAAAAATAAAATGAACTTTGTTCAGACTTTTCTTTGCCAGATTTTGCCTCGCTCTTTCGTCCCTGTGCCAAACTCCATTCTCCAACCCAATAACCGATGGCTCCGCCGATTAAAACATCACTCAACCAATGCTTCCCCTCGTACATTCGTGCATAGGCCGTCATCCCGGCTGACCCGTATAAGAAAATGCTAACTGCAACATTGTCAGCCCAATGTGACAAAACTCTCGCCATGGCAAACGCTGAAGCCGTATGCCCCGATGGAAAAGAATTCCAATTAGAGTCGGTAAATGAAAAGGGCCTAAACGTATAGGCCCCATCGTTTAAATAGGGACGTGCTCTTCCAACCAAAGTTTTTCCCGTCCAAACAACAAGAGTCGACGCGGCAAAAGCTCGAGTCGCATCTCGCCACATTGCCAGCTGAGGTGAAAACTCTTTTCCAGAATCGCCTTGGCTCGCCTGCAGAGAAAACAATGCATAAGGGAATAGACCCAATGCAGGCGCTACAAAGCCACCAAACCTTTCACCATAGACACTTATATGCCCTAAGGTAGCATTTTTTGAATTTTGTATTTTTTCGTGAATACCCTGGTCAAAAGCAAAACAATTTCCGACAAAAAATGCGGCTACAAAAAAAATGCTGCGTAAAAATTTTAACAAAGATTTGAAATATCTGAAAGACATTGGCTCACCAAGCAACGCCTAGGCCAAGATGTCCATGCATAGAGGCTTGCAAAACTCTAGCGCGCCCACCAACGATTGGAACGATAGCTTTGGTCAACATGAAGCGGAGGTCTGCATTGGCAAAAATATTTCTCCACAAAAATTGTCTCGCCTCGACACCGGTATGCATACCGGCACCAACGAGTGAATATCTCTTTCCAGTTGGCCACGTTATGGGCTCGTTAGGAAGCGTCAATCCATTTACTGTATTAACGGGATGAACCACCACGGGCCCCACTCCGAAATAAAAATTTAACCAAGGCAGTAGACTCGCACCGACGGAAAATGGAATTAGATTGTATCCGAATGTCATACGGAATTCGCTAACGGCCGCCGGCAAATTATTGAGCCAAACTTTGTGATGCAAAAGTTCAATGCCCCACCACATATCGTTTAAGCCCCAAAAACTGCTATCCATTGCTCTTCGATATCTAATATCGTAATAAGGTGCCGCCCCCGGTCCAAAGGGACGGGTGGAATACTTGGCCGTAAGTTTTTCCTGATAAGCACCCTGCTCAAACTTAAGGGGCATGTTAAAGTTTTGTGCGCCGCCGCTCTGAATATCAAAAGCGTTTTTCGAGCCGCCAAAGGCACTGGCAATTGCAATATCAGATATTGTGGCCCCAAAGATCATAAAACCAAACATAAGCCAAAAGTGAGACACCGAAGCTTGTCTATGCGAAGGCGAACAAAAGTTGTGATTCATAGGTCGCCTAAGCTAGAAAAAGAATTGCAAATGCGCAATCCAAGAGATCAATGAATTGCGTCTTTAAATTTTTTTGAATTACCGGAGTAAACTAACGGAGCTAAACTACTGGAGCTAAACTACTGGGGCTAAACTACTGAAGAACAGTCGTGCTCGACTGCAGCCATTCTCGCCATTCAGCCTGCATCCTTGCAAAAACCGTCAAAGCTGCAATACGGCGAATTGAGCGAGGACTAACTTCCGGCCCAGACAACGCCATCGCTCGTTCAATGATTTCTTCCACAGTTAGCTGATCAATCACCCCTCGAGTATGGAGCCCAATAATAACTCCATGTGCTTCAGGAGTTATTTTCATCGCCTCAATGCGGCTAAGAACACGTAAAGATGGAGACAATTGTGTCTCAAGAGATCGTTTTCTTGATAAACCCTCAGCCAATGTTTTTTCTTCTATCCATCTGAAAGCTTCTTTAATTTCGGTGCTCGAAAATCCTTGGTCTACCAAGGCATCATTTAAATCGTCTTGTTCAAAACTTTCGTCCTCAACATCTGCAAAATATTGGCCAATGAAACCCACGGCGTCTAATACTCTTGTATCCACTGATGCCCCCTTTCAATAGGTTGCTAGTTTCCGAACACCCTAAGCAAAGCCTATAGGTTTTCGGAGTCATACACCCCTACTTATATATTATATGAATTGCGCGCCGCGTGAGCAACTAAGCTTTCCGCAAATTCCGCCAGATCCGTCAACACCTCACCTTGCCCCCTTGAAATCATTAATGAAATGCCATGTGAAGATTTGTTAAAGATTGACCCCGGAACCAGATAGACAGATTTTGACATATCGGCGGCGTCTTTGGCCGTTTGCCAAGTACCTGATTTTTTTAGAGCCTCTACAATCAATACAATATCGGCATCGGCCGCAATCCAAGCATTGCGCAAAAGCCATGCCTTAGGTCCTAGCCTGGCTCGGAGGCCATCAGCAGATTGTAGGACCCTCGGCACCAACAAAGCTGATCCCTTAGTATTTACAATTCTACTAAACAAAGCTGCATTCCATTGTGGTCCAGGCCGCTCGATTGGCCCCACCAACCAGGATCTTGTATCTAAATTATTTTTTAGCGCCTCTTCATGTGCACAAGCATCGATTCCGATAGCACCACCAGAAACGATGCAGATTGGCGCCCCCCTTAGCATCAACAACAATTGCGCAACCACAGCTCGCCCATATTCGGTAGATTTTCTGGTCCCAATTATGGCGAGTCTTAGATTGCTTCTTTTAAAAGTCGCCGCATCACCACGCAAATACACTTCATTACAATTTAACAAATGGGGATACTGCTCGCGAAGTTTAGAAATTTTAGGACACAAAGAACTTAGTGCATGAAGATTTTCTTTCATGCAAAGCCCCATTCAATAATTAGGCCAGTCAGTCAATGTGCTGTGGGTAATGTGCCCTACACCGAAGCCATCATGCGCATAAATAGTGCGATTGAAGTCGAGCTGCTAAGTCAAAAGCGCGCATTTTTTTAAATGTCCAACTATCCGCTTCCAATTATCCGCTTTATAAAATGTCCAATTATCCGCCGCCTATAAAAATATTTACGTTCCTCAGAAGCCCTCTCTTGCGCGAAACTTTTTTGCTATAGCCAAGTTTTTCGAGACGATTCAAATCAAAATATTCCTTTATCGACTTATAGGATTTTCTTCCAAGACTCACGATTCTACTTGTCGCCAACGACCGTGATTTATTTAAAATCCATCTTTCATTCCTGAGAAATGAACGCGACCCTATAGCCTTATAAGACTTGAGCACCACATGATTTGCATGTTTGCACGACACGGGCCGTGCAGTTTTTGGATTTGATGCTGTGGCGCCTTTAACCGGAGCGCCAGATGCTTTAACCCAAACTACCGGAGCGCCACCAAATGACATTGATGTCTTGCTAAATTGTTTGAAATGAAACAAATTTTGCTGTTTGCTTTGGATTCGAGTCACTATTTAAATACCATACGTCCGTATGGTAGCTATGAAAAAGCAAAAACTAGTCGAGTTATTTAGAAGCTCCACATTAGAAGCTCCACATTAGAGGTTCCATATGTGACACAAACTGCACAATGGAGCATTTCCCCTCGCGCCAAACAATAAGACTGTGAGTGCATCACCCACACGACATCATAAAGACCCAGGCCAGCCGCTGTTTAACAGTTAAAAAATACTGTCTTCGACATCAACTTCTTCTTCAGAGTTAACAATCCAAAGGGTTCCGGTTCTTTGATCGCGGTCAATTAACAGCGCCTTAGCTTTCGCAGAATTTCCCACATTAATTGTAATCAGAGCTCCAGGACGAGGACCTACGCCAATCGATGGAAATCGAATTCCCATCAAACCATATTCGGCAGTATGGACTTCCGCGCCCTCCTGCAATGGAACCAACCTGGTTTGCTCTCGCTCTTCTGGACCAATCGTTTCTTCATGAATCGCCAGCGGAGTAATTCTAAACGATCGGTTGACGATCAAATCTCCAGCCTGAACTTCTCGAAACGCTTTAACAACCGTGGCTCTATTGCCCTCAACCTTTAAAGTTCCCAACCAGTTCACACGATAATAAGTCGAAAAATCAATATTAATGGTTTTGATTTTTACGATTGGAAATATCCCATCGGCCAAACTCGTCTTAAAGCTGTCGCCCTCTCGATAGAAAATTTTCCCAGATGAATTAAATATTTTTGGAATCTCTCCAACACTATCTGGCTTGCTATATAACAAAAAATATTGAAAAGGGGGATGAGGCGCCTGAATCTGCATCCGAAGAGTTGCATCAATAAACTCTAAAAGAGTTTTTTCTTTATCCATTTTTGTGAGGGGATAAAGCGCCACATTGCTCGCATCAGAAATATCAGACTTGTACGCTAGCTCCGGAGCGGAACCTGGATTTCCTGGTTTAAAATCCAATGTCATTCCGGTTGATATGATGTGTGGATTCGTAATCGATGCATTCAAGTGCCAAATTTTGGGCCATAAAAAGGGCGTTCCAAAAAGCCTCTCCGAAACTTTCCATAAGCTATCTCCCCGATGAACGTTGTATTCCTTGTCGACCATAGGCCCTGCCCATCGCACCCAGTTTGCATCACTCATCTGTGGCCTCAGTGGAACTCTCCAAAATTTATCTGAAGGAGGCAGCTGATTCCCGGGTTCATCAGACAAATCAGAACCAAGGCTTCCGGCCTGAAGCTGTTCGGCTTGCTCTAATCGTTTTTCTAAAGCTTGGATGTCGTCTGGCATAGCCATAGGATCTTCCATCAAACCACTGCCATCTGAATTGCTGTCTTCCAAATTCGTCGGTTGTGCTAGCAACGGACTTGGAGCGACGGGCTGTTTTACCGCGGGGCTAACGACTTCCATTTGATCTTCTTCATCTAAATTTTCCGTTTGAGCGGAAGAAGATTCGGATTCCGAATCCGATTTAGCCTCTTTGGTATCGGCCATCTGATCAAACTCTTCTTCAAGTGCATCGTCACTAAGAGCTTCTTCTTCACTCGTGTCAGACTTTGTGTCGGCCTTCGCCTCCAGATTACTTGCACTTTCACCCAATTCTTCCTCGGCTTCAGATACTTCTTCTTGTGCCTCTGCCATATTCGAATTTTTCTGGGCCTCTTCAGTCGCTGAAGAGGCAGAATCCTCGGATGATTCTAGATCTGGAAAATCCTCAAACGGCGATTCTTCGTCTTGAGCCAAGCCACGGCCTGAGAATGCAAGGGCTAAGACAAAAATAGATAATTTGAGAAATTTAGTTTTCAAAACTTTTACCCTCTAGAAGCTCTACCAATTTGCTCTCAGCCTTTCCTGCGGCTGGCGTTGCCGGATATTTTCTAATCAATGCCTGCCACTCAATGAGCGCATGATCATTTCTCCCAAGATGGACCCAACACAAACCAATCATAAAAAACGCATCTGCAACGGTTGAATCGTCTATTCCTTTATATTTTAGAGTCTTTTTGAGTTCACGAATAGCATCTTCAAAATTTCTTCTTCGATACTCCACTTCACCTAATAAAAATTGCGCCTGAGCGGTGAGTTTGTGTTTCGGATAACGTCTTAAAAAATCAGTAAGGCTCACAAGTGCCTCAGACTCCTTTCCAAGCCGAATAAGCTGAGTGGCCCTCTCCATATCTCGGCTGGCATCAATATTTGTCGATTCAGAATCTGCACGTAAAGGCGTACTGACCAAAAGGCATCCCCAGATACAAAGAGTCAAAATACTAACACCCAAAAAGGGCTGATTAATTATCTTCACTCTCACTAGTATCATATTCGTATTGAGAGATGTAAAGACGCTGCTCAAAGAGGCCAATCATTGAATAAAAAGACTCTTTGCCCGACTTCAGGATCTCGCCTAGGCAAAAGGTGCGCCTCGCGTCCTCCGTTTGAATAAATTTTCACTGCCTCTAAAAAAGAAATTTTTTCAGCATCACGAAGCTCCTTCGCACTCGAGAGCAATGTTCGCATAGGATCAAAAGAAACTATAGGAGCGTCACTACCCAGACTCAATGGCACATTAGCCTCTAAAAGGCTTTTGAGGCGATAAGCGTCTCTATCTAATCTAGTTTCACCCAAATATTGTTTTGAAAACCTTCGATCTTCGATCTCATGTTCGGGTTGAACCGCCAAAGTCCAAAATGGAAATTCATTTTGCAATCTTTTGATCTGTGTCCTTTTTACCAATTGCGCATGTTCGATGCGATGAATTCGCCCACCCGCTTTTTTACAGTGCTCCAAAAGTTCCTTCGACAAAGCCGCACTCAACTCTAAAACCTGCTCAAAGGCAGCGTCTCCGATAGCATGAAAACTTAACGCAAATCCTCTTTTTAGAGCGCCACGAGCTTCTTCGATGAGTTCCCTAGTCTCCCAGAGTTTCAACCCAAAATTATTTGGGTCATCTTCATAGTGATCCGTCAAATTTGCAGTCTTAGCTCCGAAGGAGCCATCCAAATATTTTTTCCAATGTCGAACTTCTGCCCGCCGTGTTCCTAGCGCGCATTTGAAATCAAACGAGAATGGGGACAGATCACGTGTATCAACGTCATCAAGCAATATGCCCTGGTAGTCCATCTTTAAATCGCCGCTTTTTGCCAATTGCAAAACACAATCGTAACCAACGCGATCTAGGCTCATATCTCCAACCGCCGTAATGCCCGCCCTCATTAGCATCTCTTGCGCATGCAGGAATTGTCCTCGACGGGTCAATGAGCTCGCCTCTGGCAATGCCTTTTGAAGAGCCGCGATTCCATTATCGTCTAAAATATTTTTATACTGAGAATTATACTGAGAATTATACTGTGAATTATCTAAAGACGCCGGCAAATACTCCCTCAAGGCCGCATCACTTAGAAGAGCCATATGAGCGCATTTGCGATAAAGTATCCACGACTTTTCCTGCCCCAACTGCTCCACACACTTCTTATAAAATTCTTCAATCGAAACACCCCATCGCCGCTCATCAAAGGCATAGGAGATCAAAGTTTCGTCAGATTTATTCTGATGTCCTTTGATGGCTTCAATGTAAGCGTCCGAAGATTCGAAAGAATCTCCAATAATTCGCGTAGAAAATTCCCCCAACCAACTTACGTGCAAATGAGAATCAAAAAACCCTGCATGTAAGATAGGCCATTTAGAAAAATCTTCAGCACAGTTATCGATAGGGGATAACTCTCTTAAGGTAAATTCACCCTCAGAACCTGCCTCAAGAACAGCTTTATGAGGGGCAAAACAATCAGCTTTATTGAGAAGAATAACATCTTTATTGATACGCACGACTTTGCCAGATTACCTTTGATCCGGTGCAGATGCGAGGCACTTTTTGACCGAAGGTATTCAATCTCTATCTTGTAAATTTTGCCATTGAGCTCTATTGTCGCCCCCATATGACGCAGAAAAAAACCATTGGAGTATTAACGGGTGGCGGTGATTGTCCTGGCTTAAATGCGGTCATCAGAGCCGTCACTAAACGCGGGCTTTTTTATGGATACGATGTCATTGGGTTTAAATCCGGCTGGAAAGGTCTTCTTGAAAAAGATTTTTTAAAGCTTGGCCACGACGACGTTAGCGGACTTGTTCACCAAGGTGGTACTTTTTTGGGCACCTCAAGAACTAACGTTTTAAAAGACGAAGCAACCATTCAAAAAACTTTTGATGCCTTCAAAGAACTGTCGCTACATGGTCTTGTTGCTGTTGGCGGAGAGGGAACCCTCACTGTCTCAGAACATTTGGCCAACAAAGGCATGCGCCTGGTAGGCGCACCGAAAACTATTGATAACGACATAAGCGCAACGGATGTCACAGTTGGTTTTAATACGGCTGTCGAAATTGCAACCGAAGCCATTGATAGACTTAGAACGACAGCAGAATCCCATAGACGAATCATGGTTGTGGAAGTGATGGGTCGACATGCTGGATGGATCGCAACTTATGCAGGCATCGCGGGCGGAGCCGATGCTGTTTTAATTCCAGAACATTCCATGACGGTAGAAGATCTTGTTGAATCTCTTGAGCGCAGACTAAGTCGCGGAAAAAGATACTCAATTGTCGTCGTTGCAGAGGGTGCCATTCTAAAACACAAAGGCCAAGAGGCGATGGTGGCAAAAGAACGCACGGATGCCTTTGGACGTCCACAGCTAGGCGGCATTGGCCAAGCTCTATCAAATTTACTTGAAGATATTTTAGGCATCGAATGTCGAGTGACAGTCCTTGGACATGTTCAGCGCGGTGGCAGTCCCACAGCTTACGACAGAGTTGTTGGAACCAGACTCGGCAGCTTTGCAGTCGACTTGCTTCACCAAGAAAAGTGGGGCCAAATGGCCGCCATCGAAGGCTCAAAAGTTGTGGCCCGAAAGCTCTCTGAGGCTACTGGAAAACTAAAAACGGTAGATGATGATCTATGGGACCTAGCAACTAGTTTCTTTGGCTAAATTTATCCCACCAAGCCCACAAGCCTAAATTATTGATTTTAAAGTATAACTTTTTGATATACCCGTTCAAACATGGATCTTGCGCCTTAGGCGATTGACGCGACGAGTCCAGCACGTTAGAGTCCCCCCGTGCGACGCATCATTTTTAGCCTGTACTTCGCCCTTTTTAGCTTCGCAGTCTGGGCATCTGATCCCTGCACTCGCGCCCTAGTCAGCGTCATGGGCCCCACGGATCTTGCACCTCGGGCTACCAAAAGAAGACTCGAAGACGTGCAAGAACTAAGGCTAGGAACCTATAATACTTACAACTTATTACGAAGTGCCGACGGAAAATATCAAAAACCGCTCTATAAACAAGAAGGCCTTGCTCGCCCCATTATTTCTAATGACCTCGACATCATTGTTGTCGAAGAAGTTAATGACCTTGCGGAGATGCAGCAATTCTCTCAGTTTAGGTTGGGGGATAAGTACGAAAGTATTCTTGCCGATTCAAACGATTCGCGCGGTATCAAAATTGGTTATTTTATTAAAAGAGATCTTCCTTTTAGGATTGAAGTCACAACAAGCAAAGACATGGAAGCCGTTTATCCCGCCACCGGAGAAGTCACAAAAATATATTCGCGCGACCTCCCGGGTTTACGTGTTTGGTCGCCCGAACAAAGTGATAACGACGAACCACTTTTGAGTCTTTTTGGCACACACTTTAAATCTAAAAGAGACAAGCCCGGCGATCCGGAAAGCCGCATTTTACGAAGAATTCAAAATGAAATTTCAGCTTTAGTGGTTGAAAAAGAAATGAATCTTTATCCCCAAAGTGTTGTTATGGTTGCAGGCGACTTCAACGGAGATGTTCGTGTTGAACCAGAATTCGCCCCCCTTAAAAACATATTAATAGATCTTTTTGATGCGGCAAATCCTCCCATGACGGATGCCGAACGAATCACACACAGCTTTCACCCCAAAGAGGGCGATACAAAATATAGCCAAATTGATGCCTTTCTTTTGGCTCCCAATGCAAAACCCTATATAAAAAAGGCTTTTGTGCACAGATATCTGGATGCAAATGGCAATATCAAAACACTTCCTGCAACTTGGGAGGAACGAAATGCAAATCCCTCAGATCATTTTCCGGTCATATTCCATTTTGATTTCAAAAAACTTTTGGAAGATCGAGGAGTTCTTCCTCTAACCGTTTCTTGGATCCACATACGATTACTTCAGGCTCAAGATCGACCTGATATTGTTTACGAACCTCTCGTTGCATAAGAGCAATCAGATCCTCAACATCCGTCGATTTTGCCTGATCTACATTTAAGATAAAATTTGCATGCTGTTCTGAGATCATGGCACCACCAACACGAGTTCCCTTAAGTTTGCATGCTTCAATCAAGCGACCAGCACCCATCTTTGAATTTTCTGGATTTTTAAAAACACTCCCGCAATTTGGAAAACTAAGCGGCTGGCGATCTCCTCTATAAGACAAAATCATACTTACAATAGAATGTGACTTAGAAATATTTTTAGCCTTTTTTAATTTTAAGTCGGCACTCAAAACAACGGCTCCATCACTAAAAATTTGGTTTCCGTGTCCCCGATATTTAAACGCCAAATCCTTTGCCTGTAATTCAAAACAATTTTTCCCGGGACTCCATAATCGTAAGGAATCCACAATATCTGCGTAGGACCCCCATCGAGTGCCGGCATTCATGAACATTCCGCCGCCAATGCTTCCAGGAATTCCTGCCGAAAATTCCAGCCCCTCGTATTCATGTGCGAGGGCCCATTCCAACAAATGTGCTTTTAATAAAAAAGAGGGAACACGAACGACGACTTCATTCTCTGACGAAGACAATATTTTAATTTGTGAAGATGCCTGAACAGAGGCCAAGTGGACCACCACAGCCCTTAGTCCTCCGTCGCGAATGAGCAAGTTTGTGCCACTTCCCAATAAAAACATTGGAGTCTTGTGTTGATGGCATCGCTCCAATACCGCAATCAATTCCTTTTCTGATGTGGGCTCCACAAAATAGTCGGCGCAACCTCCAATCCTAAAGGAGACAAAACTCTTCAAAGGAATGTTTCTTTTAATTCCCTTTTCAAGCTGAAGAACCGTTTTCAAGTTTAGGACTCCAATAGTTCTGGAATAATTTTGAAAATATTGCCGGCTCCTAAAATAAGTAGCGGCCTATTTTCTTGTTTCGCGATCAACCCCAAAGACGAAACAACTTTAGCAAAATCTTCGCAATATTCAGCCGTGACATTTTTTATATTTCGCGAAAAATTTTGGCAATCCAAATCGTCAACCCATAGTTCGCGGGTTTCAGATGCCGCATATATAGGAAGCGTAAACACTTTTTCAGCTCCCTCAAAGCAAGTTCCGAACTCTTCCCACAGTTCACGAGTTCTAGAATATCTGTGCGGCTGAAAAACAACATACGGTTTCTTGGCATAAGCAGCAGAACAAGCCTGGAGAGTCGCTGCGATTTCGGTTGGATGATGAGCGTAGTCTTCAATAAGAGGACCGTTCTTCCAAGTGCCCCGATGGTCAAACCTTCGGCTGACACCATTAAAACCAAGCAGCGCGCGACAAATGGCTTCCTCTTCAACACCAAGCTCAAGTGCCATTATGGCGGCGGCACTTGCATTTAAAACATTGTGTCGTCCTGGAACTGATAATTTAATTTCCATTAGGAGTTCTTCAGCAAAATTAGAGATCTCTTTTGAACCAACCTTATAGATTTTAAATGATGGCGTAGCCGTATCTTCCAGAACTTCAATCCAATAGTCTAAATCTAATTTTTTATTAAAACCATAACTCACAAAGGGCTTATTAAGTGTCTTAATAACTTCACGCACATTCGGACAATCGCCGCACAAAACAGCTTTTCCATAAAACGGCAATCTGTCTAAAAACTCTTCGAATGCTCGCAGGGTAGCCTCAAAACTTCCGTAGTGATTAAGATGCTCTTTATCAATATTGGTAACAATAGCCATTTCTGGAGCCAGTCGATTAAAAGAACCATCGCTCTCATCAGCTTCGGCCACAAGCCATTGGCCCTCACCCCATGTCGCGTTCGAACCAATGGCATCAAATTTTCCACCAATGATAACAGCCGGATCTAGCCCTGCCTCTCGAAGAATTAACGAAAGCAGTCCTGTCGTTGTTGTTTTTCCGTGGCTACCAGCCACTGCAATTCCCCGACGAAGGCGCATGAGTTCAGCGAGCATTTCGGCCCTACGAATTAGTGGAATTTTATTTTTTCTTGCAAAAAGTAATTCAGGATTGTCTTTCGAAACCGCCGTGGAATAAACGAGCACGTCCGGAACAATTTCTTTAAATATTGCTTCGCTATGCCCCTTTTGAATTTGTGCACCTAATGACCTGAGCTTATCGGTGGTTTCGCTTTCTGTGATATCGCTTCCGCTGACCGAATGTCCTGATCGGCAAAGAATTTCGGCAAGTCCCGACATTCCAACGCCACCGATTCCTACAAAATGAACTTTTCTGCTTCGATCAATAATAGACATAACTTTGATGTACTCTAGTTATTTAGACGGCTCAAACACTTCCTAGCGACATAAGTGTTTCGCTCATTTTGTACAAATCTGCCGCTGCATTGGGCCGAGCCCATTTCAAAAAGGCATCCGAAAGGGCCTTTCTGCGAGCAAATGAATCTGGAAGCTGTGTCAAAGCTAATATTTTATCCGCAAGTTCCGCTTCAAATTTTGTAGATAATTGGTCCACAAGATCGGCAGCACCAGCGTCTCGCAGCAAATTGGCATTGATCATTTGATGGTTGTCAGCCGCTTGTGGGTAAGGAACAAAAATAGTCGGCAAACCGACTGCCGCAAGCTCGGCCACTGTTGAGGCACCCGCTCTTGCAACCACCAGATCTGCGCCTTGGAAGGCCGCGGACATATCGTCAATAAAACCAACGAGCTCAATTTCGTCGCCTAAATTTAAATTTTTCTTAAGAACTTTTGCATAGTCCAAATGCGCCGAACCAATTTGGAGTTTTACAAACAAATTTTGGCTTGCGAAATCAAACTGCTTAGCAATTTTTAAAATGGCTTCAGTTAATGGCTTCGCTCCTTGCGATCCCCCTAAGACCAAAATATTTTGTCCCTGTTCTCTCAAACCTAAGGGAGATAATTGTTTTCGAATAGGAATTCCGGATTCCGTTACGGTGCACTTAAATCTCACAGCGGCATCAGAACCCGGTGAAGCCACCGCAAAGCGAGCCCAACGTGAAGCCAATCGGTTAGCAAGTCCAGCTCGAATGTTTGGCTCCATAATGACAATAGGAATTTTGCGCAAAACAGCCGTGAAGATGACCGGCAAAGAGACATAGCCGCCAACGCTAATAACCAAATCAGCCTTGGGTCCAAAAAAAGAAGTCACAAAAAATTTTAGGGAGCCCCAAGCTAGCAAAAACAGTCCGATCATTTTCGCAAAAAGACCGCCCCCTTTCCACTTAGCCGAACTAACAAACGTCAGCGGAAAGCCATGGGCCGGGATTATTTTTGACTCGAGTCGGTCTTTGCTTCCAAAAAACTCAATTTCGCATTTTGGATTTTGTTCTTTAAAAAATTCGGCAAAACTTAGTCCTGGAAAAATATGTCCCCCGGTTCCGGCTGCTACAATCCAAATTCTCTGAGACATATCAATAACCTTTCAGATTTGATTGTTTCGCAACAGCCAAAACTAGTCCGCATGCAAAAAACGTCATGATGAGTGATGAGCCGCCATGTGAAATCAAGGGTAGCGGTAATCCCTTAGTCGGAAGCAATCCCATCACGACACCGAGATTTAACACCGCCTGCAAACCGATAAGTGTTGTACATCCCGCTGCTAGCAAATAGCCCGACCGATCTGGAGCATTGAGAGCAACTCGATAGCCCCTATAGACAAGTACAAAAAAACAAGCAATCAACAGGACCACAGCAAAAAAACCGAGCTCTTCTCCGACAACAGCCGCAATAAAGTCCGTATGCACCTCAGGCAAATAGTGCAATTTTTCTTGACCATTACCTAGCCCCTGGCCCCAGGCACCGCCCGAAAAAAATGCCGTGAACGATTGAACAATTTGATAACTAGTATTCTGTGGATCTGCCCAAGGATCAAGGAACGAAAGCAATCGCCTTTTTCTATAGTCGGCCCCCATTATCAGATGCCATGCAATAGGAGCCATCACCAAAACACTTCCCAGAAGATAGGCTACTCTCCCGCCCGCTAAAAAGATCATAATTCCACACATCACCATGATCACAACGGCGTTTCCAAAGTCTGGCTGCAACAGCAAAAGGCCGGCAAGTAATCCGCCCACCAATCCCATGGGAAGAAGTCCATAAGCAAAACTTTTTACGTTATCGCCCTTGCGAACAAGTGCCCAAGCCAAATAAATCACACAAGCTATTTTAGAAAACTCTGCGGGCTGAAAGCGAAAGCCCCCAAAACCTATCCAACGAGTCGCACCACCGACCTTAACGCCAACGCCGGGCACCTGGACGAGGACTAAACCTAGAATAGCAATGATGAGCAAATATCCACCTGCACGAACCCAGCGATGGTAATCAGTCGCAAGTGCCAATCCCATACAAAAAAATCCCGCCGCTACAAAGGCTAGTTGCCGCCGGAAATAAACCCAAGAATCTTGAAACTTATCATACGAAATGATGCTTGAAGCCGAATACACCATGACAAGACCCAAAAGGGCGAGCGCCACTACGATTGCAAAAAATAGTCGATCATTAATAGCGAAATTTTTTGTCATGTTCAATTCAATGAAGATTGCAGCTAATTCTGCAAAAACAATTCTCCGTCCCCTAGAATCATTATAACGAGACCGTGGAAAATTCATAGGGCCCCATAGACCGAAAACCCGACATGCAGCTGTAAGCCCTAGGGATATGAATAGATAAAAATCGCTTAATCAAAAAAACGACCCAGATTCCGAAGAATCTGGGTCGTTTTATAAAATCTAGTTCTATTTTTGTTTGCGCTGTTTTTATCTACAAAACATACTTACAAAACATTCGGACGCCGAGGCATGGCAATTTGGCCAATCAACTCCCTAAAATAGGCGCCTTTTTCGACGTGACTCGCAAATTGATCTTCCGGCGAACATGCTGGGCTAAGCAATATAACGTCTCCACCGCGTGATTTTTGATAAGCAACAATAACGGCTTCCTCAACGGTACCAACAAGAAAAGTTTCAGTAAAATCTCCAATAGCTCGATTGATTTTTTCCTTAGCCTCTCCAACAAGAATAAGATTTTTGACTCTTTGGCGAATGTGAGGAATCAACGGAGAATAATCTACATTTTTGTCTCGTCCACCTGCGATCATAATCACGGGCTCTGCAAAGGCCTGTAAAGTTCTCATTGTAGCATTTGGGTTTGATGCGGATGAATCATCATAAAAGGCTACTGAATTAAGTTTTTTTACAAAGTCTACTCTGTGGGGCAAGCTTCGTAAATTTTCTAGCACTGCTTGAATGTGCTTTGATTCAACACCAAGCTCTACAGCTGCAAGAACAGCAGCCAAAGCATTTTCCCTATTGTGAGTGCCGCGCATTCGATAATTTTTCAAATCAAAACTTATAAGCGGAGCGGACATTTCGGGAAATCTACGAATGTTCATTGTATTGCGTTCTACCCAGCCGCCCGCCATGTGGTCGGGAAATCCTTGAGAAGAAAAGTAAAGAAATTTTCCGGGGACACCCTGAACCATTTGCTGAACATTTGGGTCTAGTCCATTAAGAATCAAAACTGTTTCTTGATTGGCATTTTTAAACACCTCACGGTAAGCCGAAAAATAAGTTTCGATATTAGGATACTTGTCTAAATGGTCTTCAGAGAAGTTAGTAAATAGAACCATTTTAGGGGCAAAGGAACTTGTTCCTTCAAGCTGAAAAGATGTCGCAACAGCTATAAGATAATCGGCTTGCTCAACTGTGTTTAAATACTTAGCCATAGGCAAATGCACATTCGAAAATACTTTTTTACCAGCATTAGCTAACATGTTTTCTAACAAGTGGGCCGTTGTCGATTTTCCATTTGTTCCCGCAACTGCAATTACCGGGACCTCTGAATACAAAGAAACAAATTCAATTTCTGTCACCACGCGAGCGCCGGAAGTGCGCGCAAGTTCCAGGACAGGAAGATCCAAAGGAATGCCTGAAGCCACAATAACGTAGGTTGCATTTTCAAATGTTTTTGGGTTGTACTCACCACACTCAAGAGTAAATCTTGATGTGTCTAATTCTGCATCCACAAGCGCTCTTGCCTTTTCACACGCCAAAGCGTCGGCCAACGTTACTTCGGCTCCCTGATTTACAAGATATCGAACGAGTTCAATTCCGCTTGGGTTGATTCCTATGACGACGGCTCTGTTGCCCTTAAGGCCTAATGATGCTGACATTCTTCTACTGATCTCCTATTTACTTTCGTGTCGTGAACTAACGGAGTTTTAGAGTGCTTAGCGCTACCAGCGCAAGCAAAAACGACACAATCCAGAAGCGAACAATCACTTTTGGTTCGGGCCACCCCAATAATTCAAAGTGATGATGCAAAGGCGCCATTTTAAAGACGCGGCGCCCCGTAAGTTTAAACGAAAGCACCTGCACGATCACCGACAAAGTTTCCATTACGAAAACTCCGCCCAGTATGACAAGAAGAATCTCATGTTTGGTTGCAACTGCGAGTGCGCCAATTGCACCGCCCAGGGAAAGTGCACCGACATCTCCCATAAAAATTTGCGCTGGGTAGGTGTTAAACCATAGGAAGCCAACACCTGCCGCCAGTAACGCGGCGCAAAATACCGCCAGCTCTCCCGTTTGAGGAATATGCGGAATTTGTAAATAATCTGCAAAAACAGCATTTCCGCCTAGGTACGCCAAAATGAAAAAAGCTGCGATGTTTACAATACAAGGCCCAATTGCGAGTCCATCCAGGCCATCCGTCAAATTAACAGCATTCGAGGTCCCCACCATGACAAGGACTGAAACAGCAATGTACCAGGGCCCCATATCAAGGGTGATATTTTTGAAGAATGGAAAAAAGAGATGTCCCGATATGGGACTACTAAACTGAATGACGTAGAAGCCCCAAGCCACAAAAAGTGCCGACAAAACTTGAAGCCGCATTTTCCAACGAGACGCCAAGCCTTTGGGATCTTTGTATAAAACTTTTTTTGCGTCATCCAGAAGCCCAATAAACCCAAACGCCCAAGTGATTCCAAGCAACAGCCAAATATAAGGATTGCTCAAGTCAGCCCAGAGCAGACAACCCAATGATAACCCCAAAAGTATAAGAACTCCTCCCATCGTTGGAGTTCCCTGTTTCTTAAGATGGCTTTGTGGGCCGTCATCTCGAACGGCTTGGCCATATTGCTTGGATTGAATGTAGCGAATGAAGGGTCGCCCCATGACTAAGACAAAAAGCAAAGCAGTAAGGGCCGCCATTCCTGACCTAAAAGTGATGTATCGGAAAACGTTAAAAGCAGAAAGTGAGTCTTGAAATGAAATTAGTAGCCAATAAAGCATATGTGTTCGCCTGATCAGAGCTTAGCTGAGAGCGGCTCTTATCTCAAATAAGGGCGACAATTTTAAATACTGTTTTTTAAATTCTGTTTGTAGAGTCAGTCTGAACTATTTTCCAAGAAATTTTGATCTATAGGCAATCCAGGGCAATCCGATAAGCATGCCCCACGAACCAAGCAACAAACAATTTGCCGCTAAAAAAGAAATCACCCACCACCTTGGCAAGGATTTATTAGATTTCTCATCCAAAAAAGTCCTAATTCTCACAAAAATCAAAACAACAAGAAAAAGACTTGAAAATGAAACCAACCAAATTGATGGCCCTATTGAAAACAAATATCTAACAAACGCTTCCCACACCTGAAAAAAGAAAATCGCAATCAATGCGAAGATGAATGCCGAAAAATTTGGGTTAGGAGTACTTCGCTTTTGACCCCAACGATAAAATTCAGCAATGTTGGCAGGATGCATTCCAGATTTCGCGCGATAATGAAGTTCTGCAAGAAATGCCGTCATTGCAAAAATGAAAGCTAGATATATGTGTAGCGCATGAAACATATTCGGATCACAAATTGAAGGCTGATTTTAAATCATCAACTTTATCCAATTGCTCCCAGGTAAAATCTGGATCAGATCTTCCAAAATGTCCGTAACAAGTTGTTTTAGAATAAATAGGCCTCTTTAAATTTAGTTCCTCAACCAAACGACCGGGACGAGTTGGAAAAATGTCCCGAATAATCTTCTCAAGTTTTAACAAATCAACGCTCGCAGTGCCAAAGTCTTCAACCAACAAACTCACTGGCTCAGAAACTCCAATTGCATAGGCAAGTTGAACCTGCAGGCGATCTGCCAGGCCAGCAGCCACAACATTCTTAGCGATGTAGCGGGCCAAATAGGCTGCAGATCGATCAACTTTCGAAGGATCTTTTCCGCTAAAAGCACCACCGCCATGAGGAGCCATCCCGCCATAGGTATCCACAATAATTTTTCGTCCGGTTAGACCACAGTCTCCGTGCGGGCCTCCAATCACAAAACGACCTGTTGGATTGATATACATCCGCGGAGTTTCCCGCATCCATTCTTGTGGAATAACTTTCGCAAACAATTTAGTTTTAATATCTTCAGCAATTTCTTCTTGAGAAACGTCCGGAGAATGTTGTGTAGAAAGCACCAAGGTATGAACCCGACACGGTTTTCCGTTTACGTATTCTAGTGTCACTTGAGCTTTCGCATCTGGCCTAGCCCAAGCCAGTTCTCCTGATTTTCTAAGACGAGCGATTTCCTGCGTGAGTCTATGCGAATAAGCGATTGGAGCAGGCATCAATTCAGCCGTTTCTCGACAGGCAAATCCGAACATCATTCCCTGATCTCCAGCGCCGAGTTCATCACTTTTTTCAACACCTTGGCGAATATCAGAACTTTGTTCGTGAAGGTAATTTTCTATTCGACAAGTTTCAGAATTGAAGCCCAAATCTTTGTGATTATATCCAATATCAGCAATCGCCTTGCGAACAATCGTTGCGATATCCACCTGCTGGGAGGACAGAGTTTTTATTTCTCCCGCGACGACTACCAAATCTGTCGTCACCATCGTTTCACAGGCAACCTTAGATTCGGGATCACCGATCAAATAAGCATCTAAAATAGCGTCACTTATCGAATCCGCGACTTTGTCTGGATGCCCCTCGGTGACCGATTCTGAGCTAAAAAAATAATTCCTAAGAGACGGGTGTTCAGACATGCAGAAACTTATAGAACTCATTGCCACAATTGGCAATGAGTTCTACCTATCTGAAAAGCAGTTTTGTAACTATTCTGACTCTTCTTCCAAATCGTTTGTGCCACCATGATGTGCCTTGCCAGAATGATTGGTAGCTCGCTCTTTATGCTTACGAGTTTGTTGAACTAGCTTGTCTGTCAAATCGTCTATTGCGGCATACATATTGTCGCCACGCGCCTCGGCCTTAGCTTCGAACTCTCCCGACACAACGTGTGCCTGGGCGATATGATCATTTTTTTCGGTCTCAAACACAAAATCAACATGAGTCATACTATGCAGATGTTTGGCCAGTTTATTTGCTTTCTTTTCGGCATACAGGCGAACGGCATCCGACGAGTCCATCCCCCTAAACGCAACACGAGCTTCAATTTTTGATGTATCTATCATTTCTTCTACCCCCTCAAATCCCTAAAAATATTTTTTGCGCTTGCTAGAAGGCAATATTCCCAGGGCTTCCCTATACTTAGCAACAGTTCTCCGAGCGATGTTGATATTGTTTTCTTTCAAGGCCGTCGTAATGGCCTGATCGCTCAATGGCTTCTTTTGATTTTCAGACGAAATCAATTCTTTGATTTTTTGCTTTACCGATTCACTGGCCAAATCTTCTTCGCCGTCACCTCGACTAATAGCAGAGTTGAAAAAATACTTTAATTCATAAATACCATGTGGAGTATGAACAAACTTATTTGTAGTCACCCGTGAAATCGTTGACTCATGTAACTCGAGTTCTTCGGCGATATCCCGCAAGACCATTGGCTTAAGATGCTGAGGTCCTTTTTCAAAAAAATCCATCTGGCGATTTAGAATTGATTCCGTAACTCGATAAATGGTTCGCTGCCTTTGATAAATACTTCGCATGAGCCAAACAGCACCCTTCAGTTTTTCACGGACATAAGCCTTCGCCTCGCCTTTGAGCAAACCGCTGTTGAGCTGATCTTGATAGGTTTTAGAAACTTTTAGCCGAGGAATGCCATCCTCATTCAAGACAACCGAAAATTTTCCACCGCTATGAACAATATAAATGTCCGGGACCACATAACTTGGCTCGGAGTTACTAAACAAACGTCCGGGCTTTGGCTCCATATGATGAACGATTTTACACATCTCAATAACGTCTTCGAGGTCCATTTCCATTTTTTTAGCAATGGCATTGTAGTTTTTTGTTTCAAGTTCGTTTAAATGATTCTCGATAAGCTCAACCACATCATCATGGTATTCAAGCTGTTCGGCTTGTATCATCAAACATTCTTTTAAATTTCTTGCCGCGACCCCCGGCGGATCAAATCGTTGAATCTTATAAAGAACTGCCTCAATTTCGGCTCGATCAACTTCACACTTTTGTTCTAACTCTTCGACCAACAACACCAAATATCCATCTTCATTTAAATTGCCGATGATCTCTTCAGCAATTTCGAATTCTTTTTCATCATTTGCGGTCAATCGAAGTTGCCACATCAAATGATCGTAGAGAGTCGACGGCCTAGACAAGATCTGCTCGAAATTTGGAAGCTCATCGGGATTAAAGTTTTTTGTCGTTGGAAGGTATTCGCGATTGCCGCTGCTTTGCTCGATATAACTTTGCCAGTCAAAGTCATCATTTGCATCTGTGATTTGATCTTTAGGACTGTCATTTTCTCCGGAACTTTTTTGGTCTTCGCCTTCTCCCGCGGCACCAATATTACTAACGCTCGAATCAGGCTCAGCCTGATCTCCGCCCTCTTCAAGCACGGGGTTGTCGACAAGAGCATCCGTGACTTCTTGCTGAAGCTCAACAACAGACATCTGCAATATCTTAATTGCCTGCTGTAACTGAGGAGTCATAGTCATCCCCAGCGTTTGTTTCATTTGCTGCTTTAATCCCATAATAATTTATTCCCTCATCTTCGGCCTCAATTAAGCCTAAATGACTCCCCTAAATAAAACTTTTTCGCCTCTTCACTTTCAGAAATTGCTTGGGGGGTTCCGTCAAAGAAAATACGTCCCTCCTTCATCAAAAATCCCTGATCACATGTACCCAAAGTTTCTCGAACATTATGATCCGTGATTAAAACTCCAATGTTTTGACTTCGAAGTTCACGTACAAACTCTTGAATCTCACCGACAGCAATTGGATCGATGCCGGCAAAAGGTTCGTCGAGTAAAAGATAATGTGGCTCGATAGCAAGGCACCTCGCAATCTCACACCGACGTCGCTCTCCACCGGAAAGAGTAGCCGCTGCACTTTTAGCCAGCCTTAACAAACCAAATCTTCTCATCAAATTTTCACATCTCGCCTCTAGTTCGCTTCCTTCGAAACCCTTAGCTTCGAGAGCCATCGCAATATTTTCGAAGACACTTAGTTTTTGAAAGAGGCTGCCCTCCTGAGGAAGGTAAGAAATTCCCCGTCGCGCCCTTTGAGGCAATGGCAAATTGGTTACATCTTCGTTATCAAGAAAAATTCCGCCTTGAGTTGGAAAAACAAGTCCGACCATCATATAGAAACTTGTCGTTTTTCCAGCACCATTAGGGCCAAGAAGGCCCACTATTTCTCCGCGATTTAATGTTATGGAAACGTCGCTAACGACTTCGCGCTCACCATATACTTTTGAAATCGACGTTGCTACCAATCCACCTGTCTGCGACATATCTCTATTCTATTGCCTCTTGCGGACTTGCATCAACTTAAGACTTAATAAAGGCAAGATTTTTGCAGCAAAATGAGGCGCATCGAGACGTTTTGGCGCAGGTCAGTGTAAAGTTTTTGACCCTTTGCCTTTTTTAGGGGGCTTTGCGGACTTTTGAGGGCCTTTTTTCTTTTTTTTCTCCAAAAAAAGTAAGGTTTCAATATGGGCTGTTTGAGGGAACATATCGAAGGGTTCGATAGATTTAATCACGTATCCCTGCTCCGCCAATATTTTTGCATCTCTAGCCAAAGTTTTGGGATTGCATGACACGTAGATTATTTTTTTCGCGGGTTTTTTTAGAATGAGCTCAAGCACTTCCTTCTCGCACCCCTTACGAGGAGGATTTAGAACCACCCAATCGGGCAAACCCCATTCCTTATGAAAAATATTTACGCCTTCGAGTGCGTCTGCACACAGATGCAGAACATTATTAATTTTATTTCTTCGAGCAGCGGTCACACCCTCTAAAGCTGCAGGTCCAACTTCTTCAACCGACAAAACATTTTCAGTTTTAGATGCCAAGTGCATTCCCATTAGCCCCAAACCACCATACAAATCTAGCCCCTGCGAAAAAGGTCCTTTGCCAACAATTTCTTTCACTCTCAAATATAGTTTTGAAGCTTGTCCGCTGTTAACTTGCAAAAAAGAAAGTGGGCCAATTGATACACGCAATGCCCCCATCTGCTCGGTAAGCTCTGCATTTTTACTCAAAAAGCGATTGGCTTCACCTAACAATACATTTCCAGGATCGTCGTTAATATTTTGGACAATAGCGACAATTTCTTTTCCAAATTTTTCTTTCAATTCATCGACCAACTTCGACAAGCCAGGAACAGTTTTTCGCGTCGTCACAAAGACACACATGACTTTTTTATCTCTAAACGAATAGCGAACTATTAGATACCTTAAAGCAGCACCGGAAAAATCATCGTTTGCCACAGGAACACTTTGTAGAATGAGGTGTTTTTTGATAAATGCAGAAACTTCATTGATAAAAGGGGCATGTACCGAGCAGTGGGGAATGTCCACAACCTGATGCGTTCCCGCCTTATAAATTCCCATCTTCAGCGTTTCTTCGGACTTGCTTGATCCCTGGATTATCCATTTAGCCTTATTTCGATAGCCCAACGTTTTAGGAGAAGGGACGCATTTTTTCATTTTTTCTTTGATTTGAGATTCAGAAAATCCCGCATTCACAAAAGCATCTAAAACCATAATTTCTTTTTGTCTTAGCTGCTCTTTATAGGATTGTTGGATCAAAGGGCACCCGCTGCATTCCTGCCAGTGGGGACAGGGTATTTTTGATTCGTCTTTCTCCATAAATTTCTGCTTCACCAAAAGGGATTTTCCCCTTTACTTGGCAGCGCCTCCATCACTCGATCCAGACGCCGATTTTCCACCTTCAGCTTCCGCCCCACCATTTGTTGGAAACGGTGAACCGCCCTCTGAGTCTCCCCTACCACATTTGAGATCCTGTAAATATATAGGAGGAGTTTGGCCCGTATAGTAAACAATAAACGTTGATTGCCCTGTGAATCCCGGCCTAAATTCCACACGGTTTCCATTTTCTGCGTAAAAAATCATGGAGGCTCGATCGATTAAATTGATATAATTTTCGACTTGGATGATCTTCCGCTTTCCACCTTCATCAACAAACCTGTTGTAATGATTTTCCTTGGTCACAATAGATTCTACTCGCCCATCATGAAGTGTCCGACGAAAGACAAATGAAATATATCCCTCTTTATCCATCACCTGATGAATTTCCCATTCAGAAAAGCTTTTCTGAATATTGAGCCTCATTTTGTCGCGAGCCAACAATCTAGATTTTCGATTTGTTTTCCTCGAGATCCAAGGAATCTGATCAATAACAAGGCATGATGCGATCTGATTGAGCGTAAGCCCTGTTTTAAAAATAGGCTTGCTGACAACCTTCTGCCTAACAGCTGTAGAACTCCCAACATCCTCATAGAACCCTGATCCGTCTTTTTTCTTTTTTTGATCTAATGATTGCGCCGAAACTGCACTCGTCGACATGGCAAAAAATAATATGACAAATAGGGTCCGCATTAGCTTAAATTGTATCAGAACAAATCTCTAAGAACACGGTTCCGAGCCATGAGCCTTTGACGGGCCTTATATTCACGATGCCGGCTTCGGCCACCGATGGCCTCGACATAGGATTCTTTATCCAAAATCTGGACCTCGAACGGGTAATAAAAGGTTCGCTTTTCCCTGAGCGTAATAGGGACTTGCTTTAACGCTTCAGCAACACCTTTTTCGTGAATAATTTGAGACTTTAAATCGGTCCAAAACATGAATGTCGGATCGGGAGCGACAATTAACTGACGGCAGGTAAATTGAATGGCTCTATACCACGATGAAGAGAATCTATTTTTAATACTCTTCAATGAAACCGCAGTTTCATTCTCCATCTTTCGAAGAGCATAATGAAACGATGCCTCGTCAAGATCATTAGCCTCTATTTGATGCCCCATGTCCTCGACAAAATTACGAAAAGTTTCGGTAGGAATAAGCGTATTCAGAGAACGTTGGGGATGAATATTGGTTGGCGAAACCAGGCCAGTTTCGAAGAGAACCCGAACTAACTGAAAAGCCTCCCAACGGGTTTCAGTTACAAATCTAAAGCCGATACGATCATAGATAGCTTCAACCATGGTCTTGGGCTTTGAAAGCAACTTTACCAAGGTCGAATTGCGATCTTTTCTTTCTTTTTTAAGGTAGCGAACTAGCTTTACGCTATTTTTACCCTGGCCAAGGGTCCATCTTCTTTCGTCAGCAACGGGTTGAATCATGCGATCAAATCTCTGAAAAATTTGCTCTCTCGCATAGCGAAAATTCTCAAACCTCACATCGTTGTCCAGATGAGAAATAATATGCATAACCCTAAGCACAGCACAGCTCCAGCGACTTGCAGCCGTGGGCGTGTTCTTTGAAGCCTCCTGTAGGAGCCTAAGAATATCACTTTGGTTGCCCCTGGTTAAAAAGGATTCAGGAATGTCTTCGCCATCATTCAACAAAGCATTTCTTAAAAAGGAGACTGCCTCAAAATAAATTTTCCAAATTTCTTCTCGTTCAATGGGAGACTCCGGATCATAACCGTAGGACTCCAAAAACTGAGCAGCCTCTTGCTTTGAGTGAATGTTTAATTTTTGAACGTCGACGTACGAACGACCTTCGGTCGCAGCATAAAGAGCATCCCAATCAAAATTGATCTGATCCAAAATTACCAGGCGTCTCCGTCGTCGGAACCTCGACGCGAAGACCAATCTTCATCGTCCTCACTCCACTCGTCGGAATCATCAAAATCGGTATCGCTATCTTCTTCGTCCTCAGTCGCCTCAATACCTGTTGGGTCGTCTTTCCACCAAGGAGGAGGTCCTTCGGAGACTTCTTCTTCAACCTCTTCTTCCCCTTCAAATTCAATCTTCGCTTCATCTTCTTCATCGTCATCTTCGCTATCGCCCTCGTCGGCAAATGAATCAAAGCGGCTGGCACTAAACGAATCATCATCAAGATCTTCGTCATCATCATAAATACTTTTTGAAGAAGCCGATCGGCTAGGGCCCTCACCAAACTTCTCGCCATCATTGTCAAAGTCTTCTAGGTCTTCGATCTCATCCAATTCGTCATCGTCCCCCGACAAAATAGCTTTTGCTTTGGACGGCTTTAGCGGAGCCGGTTTTGAACTCTCCGAATTTTTTAGAGCAGGCTTCTTGGATACTTTACTAGACGTTGAAGCACTTGCTTTTTTGTCTGTGGATTTTGCCACAGTTTTAGCTCCAGATTTAGCTCCAGATTTTGCCGCAGCTTTAACTGACGTTTTAGCAGCAGGCTTTGTCGCCGCCTTTTTCGCTGCAGTTTTTGTAGTTTTCTTTACAGCTTTTTTCGCCGTCTTATTCTTTGTAGCCATTCCAGGTCCTTTCACCTTTGTAATGTCCCTCACTTGATCTATGCTTAAGGAACAAACTCGGGTTAAAAGGCTCCCTTCGGAGTGTCAAGCGAGTAGATTGAGCAATAGAAAGAAAAATGAATAGAATCCTCCTTAAGAGTCCAGACCTAGCCATTGTAAACAAACCGGCGGACTGTCACAGCAATGAATGGTATGAGGGTCTACTATTAGACGAAAAATCGAACACGTCCCCCAAGGAAACATGCGGCGCGTTAGGCTTTGCCACCTGGCTTCCCGCACACAGGCTCGACTTTAAAACTAGCGGCTGTTTGCTGGTTTGCTCGCCCCAGACCGTCGATAATTACACTCAGCTTTTTAGATCTCATAGCCAAGACATTCAAAAAATTTATTTAGCAGACACCGGGGCCGCGCTAGCCGACCAACTACTTGGTAGCCACGAAGGATTTATTGTAAGTCGCTACAGACGATCAAAATCCGTTCGCTTTCTTTATGGCGATGACCCCATCCTTTCGAGGAAGTGGCACTCTAAGCAAACGGTTGAACACGAAATCATTCCATGCCCAGCGACAAAGGAAGAACTTGAAATCTTAGGACTCAGTCCACACACTGTGGGCGTTCGACTTCTTACGGGGGCCAGACATCAAATACGAGCTTTTTTTGCGAGCCACAACATGCCTATCACAAATGATCCCATCTATGGGTTAGCGCAAGATGAAGAATCTGAAAGTGGCGAAGATGGCCTTGTCGTCGAAAGTGACGACGGCGCCCATTTAACTCTAGGCCTTCACGCCTGGAGCTTAGAATTTACAGACCCTATTTCGAAAGAAAAAATATACGCCACCGCAAAGACACGTTAAGCCCAATTGCAACTGGCTATCATTTTATGTCTATTTATTTTGAAATCTATCAAAGTTCGTGAGTTGAAGATCCATCGGGATGGCTCTCTTTGCCATTTTTAGAACATCCAAATAACTCATACTGACGGTACCGCATTTGGCTTTGGCTCGCGACTGCCTCAAGCGTTTTTATAATTGTTTGTTGTTCCGAAAAATCGATCGCCAAATTACGCAACTCCGCAGATTCTGATTGAACGTCGGTTAAATCTGCCGCTTCATATTCACCAATGTATTTTTCAACCAGCTCAGATTCAGTAATTTTTTCAATCTTTATAGCAACGCCCTTTGCGAGCAGTCTTGCCCGAAGAACTTCTAATTTTTTACGCGCTTTCTCTATCTCATGAGTTATCTTTTCGTACTTTTCAAGTTCCAAATTATACTGGCTCAGCATCGAATCTCTCATTGCATCCGCCGATTTACACTTTAGATCAATTTCTTTCATTTCGACTGCGTTTGAGGGCAGAGAAAGTGTAAAAGTTAACAAACAAATAGCGACTCTAAGAATATGCTTCATATGACAAATTCTGCATCATATAAAAACAAAGAACAACTACTATTACGCCAAGGCCTTTGACTTCATCACCAAAGATTTGACGCCCCCCTCGGAAGTCCCCACGTCAACGCTAATGCGATCTCCGTCATGAAAGTCTCCGGTAAGGAGCTTTTTCGACAATGGAACTTGGAGCTGTTTGTAGACCACTCGCTTCAAAGGCCTCGCACCAAAGATAGGGTCAAACCCGGCTTCCGCAAGAAGATCTTTGGCTTCGGCACTAAGCTCAACAGCGAGATCACGATCTTTTAGAATTTTGTTGAGATCTTGAACCTGAATGTCCACGATTCTTCTAATAAGCTCCTTATCAAGTGATCGAAATACAATCACATCGTCGATACGGTTGATAAACTCTGGACGCATATGTTGCCTCAAGCGTTCAATCAATTTTTGTTGCAAAACTTCCCGGCCTGCATCGATGTTTTCAAGAATCAAATCTGATCCAATATTACTGGTCATGATAATCACACAATTTCTAAAATCAACTAAGCGACCTTGACCATCCGTAAGGCGGCCATCATCCAAAATCTGCAAGAGCACATTCAAAACATCCGGATGTGCTTTTTCTATTTCATCCAAAAGCACAACTGAGTAAGGTCTTCTTCGAACAGCTTCCGTTAATTGGCCGCCTTCTTCAAAGCCAACATATCCCGGAGGAGCTCCAATAAAGCGCGATACAGAATGTTTTTCCATATACTCACTCATGTCCATCCGAAGCATGCTTTGTTCGTCATCAAATAAAAATTCCGCAAGCGCTTTTGCCGTTTCTGTTTTTCCAACTCCCGTTGGTCCCAAGAACAAAAAAGACCCAATAGGTTTACTTGGATCTTTAAGCCCACTTCTTGCGAGCCTCACCGCATCGGCCACAGCCGTCAGAGCCTCTTCTTGCCCAACGACTCGTTCGCGCAACTTATCTTCTAGCTGTAAAAGCTTTTCATTCTCACCACGAATCAATTTTGAGACCGGAACTCCGGTCCATCTAGAGACAACCCCAGCAATATCTTCCGCGTCGACTTCTTCTTTTAAAACTCTTTGATCGACCTGGATGTCCTGAAGCTCCTTCTGAGCTAGAGCAATCGTTTTTTTAAGTTCAGGCAATTTTCCATACTTGATTTCAGCAGCATGCTGCAAGTCTGCGTTTCGCTCTGATCGTTCGAGATCCGCACTCAGTCGCTCTGACTCTTCTTTTAAATTTCTAAGCTTAAGAATTTGCTCTTTCTCTTTAAGCCAATGGGTTTTTAAAACATCGACCTCCGCCTTTTGAGTGGCAATCCGCCCCTCAATCTCCTTAAGTCTTTTCAAGCTGTCGACATCGGTTTCTTTTTTTAGAGCCTCTTGCTCAACTTCAAGCTGAGTGAGTTCTCGAACTTTTTCATCAATAGCACTAGGCATGGAGTCAATTTCTATTCTTAGCTTTGCGGCCGACTCATCCATAAGGTCAATGGCCTTGTCTGGTAAAAAGCGATCGCTGATGTATCGATTAGAAAGTTCCGCAGCTGCAACCAGTGCCGAATCTTGAATTCGAACTCCATGATGGACTTCATATTTTTCTTTAAGTCCCCTAAGAATTGAAATGGTGTCTTCGACACTCGGCTCTCCAACAAAAACCTGTTGAAATCTTCGCTCAAGAGCTGGATCTTTTTCTACATATTTTTTGTACTCATCAAGTGTCGTGGCCCCAATGCAACGAAGCTCACCCCTTGCAAGCGCCGGCTTTAACAAGTTTCCAGCATCCATAGCACCGTCAGATTTTCCGGCGCCAATCAGGGTGTGGAGCTCATCAATAAACAAAATGATTTCGCCTTGCGATTCTTGAACCTCTTTGAGAAATGATTTTAATCTCTCCTCAAACTCACCTCTATATTTTGCGCCGGCAACCATGGCCCCCAAATCTAGGGAACGTAGTTGTCTGTGCTTTAAACTTTCGGGGACATCTCCATTTATGATTCTCTGTGCAAGGCCCTCTGCAATCGCAGTCTTGCCCACTCCCGGCTCTCCAATAAGAACAGGATTATTTTTTGTTCTTCGCGATAAGACCTGAACCACTCTTCTGATTTCTTCATCACGTCCAATGACGGGATCTAGCTTTCCCTCTGCGGCGAGCTTTGTGAGATCTTGCGAATATTTATCGAGAGCCCCATAGCCTTCTTCAGCCTGGGCGCTATGCGCTTTAGCCTTGCCGCCTCTCGCTTTAACAAAATTCCCTTTTAATTTTTCTAGGCTCCATCGAGGCCCTGTAAGCTGCGACGATATGGCATTATCTTGAGATAAAATACCTAAAAATAAATGTTCAACAGTCACAACAGAATCGCCCATTTCAGTAGCGACATTTTCTGAAGTTTGCAAAACTCTTTGTAACTCAGCCGAGATTCCGACCCCGCCTCGTTGTCCAGAAACCGTGGGCAATTTTTTCTGCGCACTTATTGCTGCTGCTCTAAAATCTTGTAGCAGCGCCTGCTGCGTCAATACATTTACAACTGGCGATCCGCTATCTTCAACCAAAACCGTGGCCAAGTGTGCCGTTTCCAAAACTGGATTATTTTTTGACTCGGCAAGTTTCTGCGCCGTAGCCAAAGCCTTCTGAGCTAATTCTGTGTATCTTTCAAAGTTCATCCTTTAAACATGGGACCACATTCTCCCAGGTCAAGGGCCCCAATTTTAAAGAAATGATAAAGACATGAAATTGCGCGGAATTATTCTTCGTCGTCGTCTTCGTCAACTTCTTGAATCTCTTCAAGATTGGCAGCTAAAAATGTTTCAGCTTCACGTTCAGCAATCATATCGCCGTCTGTAGAAATACTTTCTTTGAGGGCTCCAACCTTGTCGTCATTTTCAAGTTTTTGATGCGCCATAATCGCGTAGCGAATTTTTCCTGCTTTTTCGGCATTGCTAGCGCAAGATTCTAAGTCCGACGTAGGAATAAGGCCGTGTTTGAAGTGCATTATTTTTAGCAGTAAAAAAGTATCACCATCTTGCACGAGCGTCTTAGACAAAGCCTGCAGTTCGTCTTCGGCGCCTGCCTTCCAAAAAAAATCGATGGCATCGCTTAGTTGGTCAGCGGCCAAATATCTCTTTGCATGCGACAAAAAAGTGGCGGCGTCTACGGCCTTAGCACCGTGCAGTATGTCTCTTTTTGCGATCGAATCAGGTAAAGCTTTCAAGTTTTTGTGCTCCTCTTCCGATCTATACCAAAACACAGTCTTTAACCGTTCTCAAGGAGGGGAGCTATGACAAAAAAATCTTTAGCGCACGAAACACTATTTAGGAAGTTTCCAACAAGGCAATCCGTAAAGACCCTGTATCAAAATCTAGGTGGAAAATGGTACGCCTTCGCCGATGTGAATGGCGAAGCCTATTTTGCCCCGCTCGATTTCATTAAGACCGAATCCTCCAGAGTCATTTCCTTTAAAGAAGAAGACGCTCTAGAACAAAATGAGCCCTGCACCAAAACCAAAGATGCTTAAGCGAAGATCTTGCAGGATGACACATTCAATGACTTAATAAGGACACTATGAGTACTGAAGAAGAAGACAGCCAGGGTGGCATAAACAGGCGATTAAAACCCCGTTATGCCGTAGACATCAGAATCGAAATGCTTACCAAGGGGCTTGACCATTACGTGGTAGAGCGCTGTGCCAACGTTTCGCTTGGTGGTGTTTTTGTTTGTTCCGACTATTCAGCCCAAATGAACGAACGCGTTCACGTACGAATCATTCTTGCGGATCAAGATGCATACTTCGACGTTAAAACGGAAGTTGCCTGGATCTGCGATGGCTCAGGCTCCCACCCCAAAGGACTAGGCTTAAGATTTATAGAGCTTAGTAAAGAGCAAGACATGATCATTGACCGTTTTCTTCGGGAATATGTGAATGTTCAAGGCGATTAATTCCTTAAAAAAATTTTTCAAGCTTTTTAGCTCAGCAAGGATAGCAACTTTAGCTTCGTCACTTGCCTTTAATACTATTTTATCAATCATTCCCTTAGTCAGTTTAGGCTTCTGGTATTTGCAAAGTGCAGGTGTCGCGCAATATTGGATAGACGAAGCCAGAAAATGGCTGCTTTCACATTTAGAAATTGGGAAAAGCGATCAATTCTTAGAAATATTTAATTCATTAACCACAACTACTGGCAGCGCAAGCTGGGGCTATGTTGGTTTGGGCGTTTTTTTATACACCGGCTTTACCTTGCTATTGAGTATCGGCAACGCCTTGGACGATATTCTAAAAGTAGAAGAACTCCAGATTTCTTTAAAAAGAACCGCTGTACACACCTGGATTCGGCGAGGACTTTTTTTAATTCTACTCCCGCTTATTTTAGGCTTGTCGTCAGGCATCATGCTCTGGATAAGAAATGAATCATGGTTGAGTGTGATCTTTGAAATTGAAACCTATGGACTATGGCTCGCAAGACCGTTGCCATGGCTTATAGATTTTTTAGCCTTTTGGCTGCTCTATTTTTATGTGCCCAATACCAAAATCACAAGGAAACAAGCAGCTAGTGCCGCCCTATTTGTAACACCCCTTTTTATCTTGGGTAAAATGGGGATGAGCTATTATAGCTCTTACGCACTGACGACCCAAAAAATTTATGGCGCCTTTGCGATTGCCCCACTTTTGATGCTTTGGGTTTATTGGGCCTGGCTAATCGTACTTAGCGGCGCACTATTGATTCATCCCTCGCCCAACACTCAGACGAATCAAGTGAAACCGACCAAAAAACCAAAGCGCACGAACCCAATAAAAAAAGCTAAGAAATAAATTAGACTTTAAGATTCTTCTGAATTCTGGCCAGACTTAAGTTTTTTGCGATTCCATGGAAAAGTCCACAAGATGACCGGCAACCAAATATTCATAAAAATCCCCCTACTGATTAGACCCGCTGCCCATCTTCTTCGGTTAACCCCCCACCTGACCTGAGCACTGATTTACTGTGCGCGCGGAAGAGTTGCTCTAAGGGAATAATCCCGAATAGTTTTGAGCAAATAGGGCAAAAAACCCAAAGACTTGAGCAAATTTTCAAATAAGCTCAATAATACCAGTATTTTAAGCCGCCTATAACGGCCCCAGCAACTCTTCCGCGCGCACAGTAAACAGTGCCCAAACCGTTCAAACCAAGCAAAAGACGCGCTGCACCTTTTTCTTTGACGCATGCCGGCGTGGCACCTATAAGACCTAAACAAATAAAAAAAGGACGGACTTCGCAATATGATTAAAAAAGCAAATCCCCTCACCCCTCTTCTAGCAATCATTTGTATTTTATTGTTTTCGAACTCTTTAAGAGCGCAATCAATTGATGCCAATCCAAAGGCCGCGATTGATGCCACTAAAATGATTGAATCTTCGAATTCGAAAATATATCGCGCACGAGTATTGCTCGAAGATTATAGAAATTGGCCTCAAAGTTATGAGCTCATCAGAGATGTCATCAAAAATGACGACACTCTTAACAAAGTTGCAAAAAAGAAATTAGAAAAAGCTGCAGGGCAAATTAAATACTATCTTCCCTCTAAGTGGTTTAGCCGAACCATCAACAGCAGACACCTCATACGCCCCTTCCTAGAAGCTAGTTACCTTATCAACGAAGCTCTTATGGACTCAAGAATTGCACTCAATAGTAGCTCAGATTCGGAAGTTCCTTTTGTTGAACAACTATTAAAAAGCTATTTTTTCCCGGGCAACGAGTCGGCCGGCCGTATTGAGTACCCGGAATTAGACACATATGCCTTTGATCTTTATTCTTTAACAGAAAAAAATATTGCTCAAGCAAAGCGCGAGCGAAGTGATGAAGAGAATGCAAGCGGCAATAATAACGACTCCGATAATAATCCCGCCAATCCTCCACATTTAGGCGGACCTCGAAGAGATCCCCGAGTTGGTGATTATGACCTCGACGACCAGCAATTAAACACACGCTACAAAGCCTCAAATGGTTTTGTTCTAGATTTGATATCAAAGGGTGTAGAAATTTCTGAAATTACAAAAGAAGTTTCGGATCTCATCAAGCGCTATCAGGTTCCCAAACGCGTTCACAACCGTTACCTAGAACTTTCTTTGCTTCTTCAAGCCGTGGTTGATCCAGGTACTGTACTTTTTGATCCCCAATTGCAAGGCTTTCTGAAGGGCGTTCGCCTTAAAGTTGCTCTAGGACAAACTGACAACAGTGCCGCTGACGAATTGTTGAGCCTAAGATCTGAACTTGGCAACAGGGCTGTTGTAAAAACGGACGATGAAGTTCGAGTGAGACTGAGCTACCTCATGGACATGCAACGCAATAACCCTTACGCAAAAAATGGGATTGAACTTTCTCTTAAGGAAGTAAAAGGAACAGGTAGATCTATTCTTTATGCTATCTCAACAGTTTCTGGCGAAGAGCAACTTGCATTACGCACCTTACAAATGGCGGCGACAATCGCTCGAGATGCTGATCAAATCAAAGTTGTCGGGACGACACTTAGGGCCTATCCAGCAATTGCTAAACTTCAGAGTTTAGCAAATATATCCCTGAGCAAACTAGCTGCTGCACTTCCCGCAGCCGCGAGAGCTGTTAACGAAATGGCCATTGCAACCAACAGAGGCGCTATTGGCGCCTCATTGCGATCGCTTTCATGGACGTTAAAGGGCATCGTCTCTATTCAAAATGTTGGCGTGAAAATTTCTCAAAACCTTAGCCCGAAAGCTCTTAAACTTTTGGCGGCTGCAAAGAATAACAAATATGTTAAAAATGGAAGCGCCACTGGAATTTTAACTCTTGCTGCAGCTGCAACTCAGATTACGATCGGTGTGATCGAATACCGCGCAACTGACGACACTGACGAAAAATTTGATATCTACATCGACACGACAGCACGAGTCGCGGCTACGGCAACCTATATGCTTCCCGTTGTCGGCTGGGCTGCTGCTGCTCTTGACCTCGGCCACGCTTTCTTAGGTGTGCCATTTGAAACTGCCGACGTTTACAAAGGATATGCTTGGTTTGTTGGAGAGATCACTCTTAGCTTCTATGGATTAAGCAGCGTCAAAGTAAAGATGATCGAAGCCGAAGCCGCTTTAAACTTACCGCGTAATAATATATTCTTTGAACGTTACGGAAAACTCAGACGAAATGAAGTGGCAAGTTACGAATCAACTAAGAAATCTCTTGTGAACCTTCGTGCAGAACTTCAACAAGTCGCCCTCAATGAGATGAGCTTTCTCTACATTGCCCATAGAACTTTTGCCTCGAGCACTGACTATAGTTTTGGTGAAAGGATCGAGACCCATCACCGCTCTTTGATCTCGAACCTTAAAATGGTTGCGAGCATTGAAACGATGCTAAATGAACGTCTCCTAGAATTTGGCGACGTAGCTTCGAACGACGAAAATTGATTTTCAGAAACTGACTAAAATCTAGACACTGGCTTGGCCTAAATCGGCTAAGCCAGTGTTTTTATTTTAATATTATCCTGCATTATCGGACACTTACCGACTGCCAAGAGTGGTCCTTCACTTGCTCTTAACAAAGCAAGATGAGTTGGGGTTTTTCTAAAAATGTTTACTTTATAGTCAGCTTAGGGCTTTTACAGGCCTGTGGTAACCCCTTTGATATCAAGGACAGCTGTGAGACAGGTTTCTACGAAACAACTCGAGGCAAACAAATGCACTGGCCAGATGGAGCGCAAGTTAACTTTGATATTCATGCGAGTGTCCCTTCCGAATATAGAGACACCATCAAGGCTGCCGGCGACCGCTACAACGACATCCTTGAGGTAACTGGCATCAAAATATTTGAAGATAAAACCGTGAAAGACTTCCGAGGTATCCCGCTTGAAGTGACCGGAGACGGAAGTAACTCCATCTATTGGGTTCGCGATGAAGAATGGCCATGGAAAGAAAGCGACCCAAATGCGATCGCCATGACGGTCACAACCTTTGATAAGAACAACATTTCTGAAGCTGACATTTTTTACAAAAGCAAATCATACCAAAAGGATTCACCCGACACTAAAACAAAAGCTACAGCAACCGTTAGCGTTGGAAACAACAGCAGCGCCTCATTAGATTTCTCCGCCATGAATCCTATTCAAGATTTTCTACGTAGTACCAAAGATACTTTGTTCCCAAACTTAAAAATTGCTTCAAACCAAATATTACAGGCCGTTTACGACACAAGTTCAATCAATCATAATTTAGTAGAACATAGAGTTTATATGGTCAGCGTTCATGAAATGGGTCATGCCATGGGACGATGCCATAGCGATGAGCCCGCCTCGATCATGTGGCCCCAAGTTGGCACTGGAGATGAAGAGACTCGCAATATGCCATTTAGCGACGAAGACTTAGATTTGTTTGAAAGCGCATACAAAATACACGTGCCAGAATCTAAATAGTCTATCGCCGTTTTAGTAAAATTTATACTTCGCTAAAAACCAAATTTCTTTTTCAAATTATTAATTTGTTTTTTAACTTCAGGATTCTTGACCTTTTCGTTAATTTTCTCTTCAATTTTTGGCAATACTTTTTGGATTTGTTTTTTAGCAATCTTTTTGGCGGCTCCCTTGGAAGCTCGCTCAACTAAAATTTTTGTAGTGTATCCATAATCCGGTTTGGGCTCGTCCATAGTTCCCTTAAGTTTAAGGGGAAACTCAATCTGTCCACTAGGCCCAAGCAACTCATCTCGATTAATAATTTTTGGATCCATAAACAATACTGCCGTGAGGTCGATAGCTTTATCAAAATTGATTGTCCCATTCCCCTGAAATCTCATGTCGCCCAATTTCCCCTTTTGAGTATCATAGATGACATCTAAATTTTTAAGCTGAACCTGTCTTCCCACAATTTCGCTATCCACTTTGGCTGTCTTAAACGCACCATTAAAATTTTGGTTATCAATTTTTCCAGTTTTGCCTTTTGCGATATCTGGCAACTTGCCAAAAACTTCATTGATGACTTTGAGGACTGGGATATTTAAAGTTCCACTAGTTAGCTCACCCCTTAGGGAGCCTTTTAAATGTTTTTCAAGATCTTTTTTTAGAAGACCAATGCCACTTATATTAAAAATACCTTTTAAGTTTCCAGTGACATCTTTCTGCCATTTTGGCGCGTGCGCGGCCAACGCCTTTTCAACGGCAATGTTGTTTAGCATTGCATTCATACTATAGCTAAAGGCCTTTGGCTGAAGGCCCAGACTAAGGACAGCATCCATGCCTCCGCCATAGGCTTTCATGCCACCGGCATTTATGTTCATTTTTCTATTTGCTAGCCCCATAGCAAGGGATGCGTCTTTATAAGAAGCACCCATAAACTTGATCTCTTTAAAGTTAACTTTGCCATCCATTTTTATGGAATCAAGCATTTCATTAGAGAGTGCCTCTTCAATCATCGGAGCCATGTCTTCTAAACTTTGATCGAGGCTCGCGTTTGGATTTACAGCAGCAGCCTTTGCTGGAGTACCAGCAGTTTTCGCAGTGCCGCCAGCGGGAACACTCGAAGTTGTAGCGGCAGAATCCACAGCCAACATGAGCTCATCTAGATCGATCAATTTTGAATTTACGGCAAAGCCAATATTAATTTTTTTAATTCCCTCGATAGTTGCTGAGAGACCTAAATCCGATTTCCCAATATTGATCGAAGAATTGTTGATGTTAATCTTTGGAGAACTAAGCGATCCCCCCAAAACAACCTGTCCTTTACCATTGCTGATCGGCTTCGACAGCTCAGGTGTTGATCCCTTCACTCCTGAGAATGAAACGTTGCCGGAAAATTTTGGATCTTTAAAGTCGCCAGCAATTCCGATTTTATAATTCAACGTCCCGCCTAGAGAATAGCTTCTAAGAAATGGAAACAATGCTGAAAAAGATGACAGCTCGACACCATTGGCGAGCATCGACAACGAAAAGTTTTCGGGCCCTTCGTCCGGCATTGTTAAATCTAACGATCCAGTTGTTTTAATTCCTCCAATTTCGAAATTAAGTTCCTTCAAGTTAGCTTTTATGCCGTTTCCATAACTGATCAGACCTTTAGAAGATGCGGCAAGTGCGGAGCCCTTTTGCTTATGCATCAAATCCAAGGCCTTGATTTCTAGAGCCGCTAAATCTTTCCGTATATCAATTTCAGCACTAACAACTCCGGTTGCTTGATCGATAGAGACCTTTGTCGTCCCAGCCATTTCGACCAAACCATTTATTGTCACACCAGCGCCTTTAGCAACCACATCGGTAGAACCTTTGATTTTTATCAAACTATCGAGACCAATATCACTAACATCAAAATCAAAATTAGAGAGCGACTCCTCAAGGTGCAATCCATCTTTGAACTTTAGATTCGACACAATTTGAGCATCATTGAGTTCGAAAGAAAATTTGGCGCCCACAATACGGGCCCTAAGAAAGCCAGGAATTCCCCCAAGAATCTCTGCGATATCCTCTGCTTTATTGCTCTTGGCGACCGCCTTATTTTGCTCCATAACTTCGGCATCCTTTGGGGGAGGCAGAAGAAAAGCTGCCAAATTATCAAGACTTTTAGTTTCGTCCTTGATCCATTCTAATTTTAAGTCATTTAGAGTCAACGTCGCTTTCGGCGATGCAAGCAACGAAAGCAATGACATTTTTAATTCAACAGATTTTAAGGATCCTAAGTTTTTATTTTTGACCTCTGGAGAAATTAACTGAATATCGTCAACTCCGATGGATATAGATGGAAACAAAGAAAGTGACAATTTTCCCAGCTTAACTTCCCCTCTTACATTTTTTTTAATAACTTCTTCAATTTTTGGTCGAAGGTCATCCAAAGAATAGAACATGGGGGCCACCAGCAAAGCTAAAATAATAGCCGCTACAAATATTCCACCAAATTTTAAGATTTTTTTCATCATTTCCCCTTAACTATTAAATTACTTATAAAATTAGTTACAAAACTACTTACAAAATTTATTAAAACAATAACAACAACTTTCAACTCCCTTTAATCAACCCGGGGGCCAAGCCATGGCACGACCGCCAAGAATATGAAAGTGCAAATGGTCGACGGACTGACCGCCGTAATCTCCAACATTTGTGACAACCCTATATCCATTCTTAGGCAAACCAAGTTCTTGAGCGATGTCTCTGATTTTTAACATCAGATGTCCCATCAAATCTTTGTCTCCATCCGCAAGTGCCGCCATGCTTTTGATCTCTTTTTTGGGTATCACAAGCACATGTGTTGGGGCCTGCGCACTAATGTCATGGAAAGCCAAACATAAATCATCTTCATAAAGAATTTTTGCTGGAATCTCTTTGTCTATAATTTTTTTAAAAATTGTCATATGACGATACTCACAATTCGACCTTTTACGTAAACGAATTTTTTAAGTGGTTTTCCATCAATCCATCGCTGAACATTTTCGATGGCCAATACCTGTGCTTTCAGTTCGTCCTCAGCGATATCAACTGGAATCACTATTTTCCCACGAAGCTTTCCATTCACTTGAATGCCAAGCTCCACTTCATCAAGGGTCGCCTTTTCGGGATCGTATTCTGGCCAAGGCGAAAGAGTCACAGTATCCCGATGCCCAAGAAGGCTCCAAATTTCTTCCGCAGTATGTGGTGCAAAAGGAGCCAACAATCGAAGATAAGTTTCCACCCATAGCCTGGGAACATATTGAATTTTGTCGAACTCTTTCAGAGATTCATTAGACAACACCATCAACGCAGAAATTGCCGTATTAAAACTTAGCTTTTCAATAGCTTCTCCAATTTGCTTAATGCTCATATGCATCTGCTTTGAAAGCTCAGAAGGCCATTCAGACTCTGGAATATTTTCGACTCTAGACTGTAGTTTACCTTCGCCATCGATGACAGCTCTGCAAAAGCGATTTAGGTACCTGTAAGTTCCTTCAAGGCCGCCAGTCTGCCAAGGTTTTGTTTTTTCGAGTGGCCCCATAAACATTTCATAAAGCCTAAATGAATCGGCGCCATATTGAGCCACAACATCATCCGGATTGACAACATTGCCCCTAGATTTAGACATTTTTTCATTGTCTTCCCCAAGCATCATTCCCTGGTGGATCAATCTTTTGAAAGGTTCCTTTGTTGAAACAAGCCCCATATCAAAAAAAACTTTGTGCCAAAATCGTGAATATAAAAGATGACCAACAGCATGTTCGGCTCCACCTAAATAGAAGTCGACTTGTTGCCAGTAACTAACAGCTTCGCTTGACCATGGCTTTTCATTGTTGTGTGGATCCATATATCGAAGAAAATACCAAGATGACCCCGCTGAGCCTGGCATCGTATTGGTTTCTCGCAAAAAAGATTTTTCGCCTTCGCGATAGTTCACCCAATCTTTTAAAGTTGCAAGGGGGCTTTCCCCACTGCCAGATGGTTTATAATCATCAACAGGCGGGAGCTCTAATGGCAAATCGGCATCTTCTAATAACTTAACATCGCCGGTCATCGCACCACCGACAGGGTGCAGGACAGGAATGGGCTCGCCCCAATAGCGCTGTCTAGAGAAAACCCAGTCGCGCAATTTATAGGTAATTTGTTTTTGCCCCAATCCCTTTGATTCCAGAAAAGACAGAATTTTCTGGGCACCTTCGGTAACGGGTAGGCCATTTACTTTCATCGACGAAAAATCTGAATTGATTAATCTCCCTTCTTCGTCAATCACCGGTACGACGGGGAGACCATGAACTTTTGCAAATTCCTGGTCACGATCATCATGTGCTGGGACAGCCATGATGGCTCCGGTTCCGTAATTCATCAGAACATAGTCAGCCACCCAGACTGGAATTTTTTCTTGAGTTAAAGGATGTAGAGCATAGCCTCCTGTAAAAACTCCGCTTTTATCTTTGTTCAAGTCAGTGCGTGCCAAGTCACTCTTTTTAGCAGTTTCAATGCAATATTTTTCAACCTTAGCTTTTTGCTCCACCGACACCAAGTCCCATAGCAACGGATGCTCTGGAGCTAAAACCATAAAAGTTACTCCCATCAAAGTGTCAGGACGAGTTGTAAAAATTTCGAAATATTTTTTTGGATCCGACTGCAAGGCAAACTTTATTTGCCCCCCTTCGGATTTTCCAATCCAATTTCTTTGATGTTCTTTTGTAGACTCCGGCCAATCCAAAGAATCTAAGTCTTCAAGTAGGCGCTCTGCATACTCAGTGATTTTCAACATCCATTGCCGCATGGGCCGCTTTTCAACAGGATGACCACCGCGCTCACTCTTTCCATCAATGATTTCGTCATTGGCGAGAACAGTTCCTAAAGCGGGACACCAGTTAACGGGGAACTCAGCTTGATAGGCAAGACCTCGTTCGTAAAGTTTTTTAAAGATCCATTGAGTCCACTTATAGTACTTTGGATCGGCTGTTGAAATTTCGCGATCCCAATCGTAGCCTAGCGCCAAACTTGTAAGTTGTTTTTTGTAAGTGATAATGTTTTTTGCTGTGGTCTGAGACGGATGAATGCCAGTTTGAATGGCGTATTGCTCTGCAGGCAAGCCAAAGGCATCCCATCCCATGGGATGCAATACGTTAAATCCTTTCATCCTTTTGTAGCGACACAAAATATCGGTCGCAATGTATCCGAGTGGGTGTCCCACATGAAGTCCTTGACCAGATGGATAAGGAAACATGTCTAAACAATAGAATTTTGGCTTTTCAGCTCCTGGCTCTCCGGGATTGGCGGCTTTATAAACTTTTTTATCTTGCCAAATTTTTTGCCATTTGGACTCAATATTGTGTGCGAATTCTTTAAAACTAAATTCAGGCTGAGACATAGGCCCTAGTTTTAAAGCTCATTTACACATTACTCAATGTTTCGATGGGCTAAAATTTATAACTTGATGCGATCACAATCCCATAGAAATAGTTGCTTCTAGGCTCAGGACCGGTAGTGGCCGGATTAATGGAGCGAGAATAACCCTGACCACCTTGTACCCAGCCTCCGAGGACCACTTCCCCCATTTTAGAGGCCAACACCAGGGCCCCCGTTGCGCCAAACATATGGACCTTGTCATGGATAGCGCTAAGATCTTGCGGAACCACTTTTGCCGCAGTGAGATTTGTAAAAAACCCAAGGCGATACGCAAATGTGTCCCAAAGATATTGCTCCCAGCCGACATGAAAATTGGGGATGAGCCTTAAGTCCACATCAAAATAGGAATTTCCGTTTGGATCTAAGTTTTTCGAAAAAGGCAGATATAGGTGCAAATCGCCCACGATACTTCGCCTCGCGTCGAGCTTCTGATGAAAGCCCCAACTTAGACGCATGGGAATGGGAACCGCCGTTGGCTTGAATTCTGAGATTGGAATGGCGCTATCGCCACTCGTTAAAATTGAATTACTTCCAGCGCCGCCCCAAAGCCAAACAGGTGAGCGAAAACTTGCACCCCACATAAAGGTATCACTGCTCTTGCGCGTATAGCCCACAACAGCGTTCATCCCATTTCCACCGTAGACCTTTTCATCAAAAGAAATGGCTAGAGACCCCGTACCTACATTAAAATACGAAAACTTTTCATTGATATCTCTTGAGACATAAAAAAGCCCAATGCCAAGAGAAGAACGGTCCGATAATTTCTTTGATCCAAAAAAATTGATCCAGATATCTTCGAGGCTGCTTTCATAACTGGCCACAGATGTGCTCGACAAAGTTATTGAGCCTGAGTTTTCAAAGGCATTAGGAACAAAAACAGCTCCACCCCAAGTCCACGCACCTTTGGATAAAAAGCCACCAATGTTACTTGGAATCGACAAAAACCCCCCGCGAGTCACATTGTCGGCCGCCGACCTAAAGAGGCTTACAAATTCCCCCGTACGTGTGTCGATACGGGTATAGGAAGAGACACTTGCCGAAACCTGGTTTCCCTCAGAAAACGAAAGAACTGACGGATTTAAAAATACCACACCAGCATCTTCTGTCAGGGCCACTCCAGCATTTCCAAGCCCCATGGAGCGCACACCAATGGGAAGATCTTCATAATTATAAAGACGCGCCCAAACCAGGGGGCTACTAAGAGCAAAAAAACCGAACGCCAACAAATTCAATACAGCACGTTTCATCATAAATTCTAACTTTTTACCTTTAACATCTTTTCTTTTAATATTTGAGACACCAACTGTGGGTTAGCCTTACCCGAAGATTTTTTCATCACTTGCCCTACAAAAAAAGCAAATAATTTATCTTTACCATCTAGATATTGATTCAGCTGTTCTGGATTGTTCTGTAAGGCTTCCTCAGCCCAAAGCTTCAAAGCCGAGTGATCACTGACCTGCTCTAACCCTTTTTCTTGAATGTACTCATTCGGGTCAAAATTTTTATTTACCATAGCAGCTTCTATCAATTCTTTTCCCACCGTTCGTGAAATCGTCTCAGAAATTACTAAGTGAATTATTTTTGCAAGAAGCGTTGGTGTGACGGGGGAGTTTTCGAGCTGATGCTCATGATGATTGAGAGCGCCCTGTAAGTCGGTGAGAACCCATGATACAGCCTGAGCGGCTGGAATGCCTTTCTCGATAAGTGCCTCCACAAAATCCATCATCCCACGGTTGGAAATCAGCTGGTTAACATCATAAGCGCTGAGCCCCCATTCGTCACTCAACCTATCAGCCTTGGAGTCCGGAGACTCGGGCATTTCTTTTTTGATTCGATCCAATTCTTTCTGAGCTAGTTTTAAAATTGGCTGATCAGGATCTGGAAAATATCTGTAATCATCGGCATCTTCTTTTTTTCGCATTGAAAAAGTTTTATTTGCTGCCGCATCCCAGCCACGAGTTTCTTGAATCACCTGGCCACCGCTCTCAAGCAGCGCCATCTGTCTTGAAATCTCATATTCAATTGCTAGCTCTACATTCCTAAATGAATTGACATTTTTGATTTCCGCACGGGTCCCCAATTTAGTGACGCCAACTTTTCGCACACTCACATTTGCATCACATCTAAAATTGCCGGCCTCTAAATTGCCATCGGTTACTCCGGCATGAACAAGCAAGGAATGAAGTCTTTTTAAATATTGTTTTGCCTCGAGTGGCGATGACATGTCAGGAGCGCTGACCACCTCAATCAAAGCGGTCCCTGCTCGATTCAAATTAACAAGTGTGCTTTTTGCCACATGGAAAAGCTGACCGGCATCTTCCTCAAGCTGAATCCGATCCAATCGAACATTTTTTTGCGAAGTGCCTTCTCCAATTTCTACATATCCAAATTTGCATATTGGTTTTTCGAGCTGAGTAATTTGATAGCCCTTTGGTAAATCTGCATAAAAATAGTGTTTACGCTCAAATCGACTGCTGAGCTGAATGTCGCAATGACAGGCCAAACCCGCTCGCACCGCAAGCTCAACAGCGTGGAAATTTAACAACGGCAAGGCACCCGGCAAACCAGCCGAGACGACATCAACATTTGAATTCATTTCAACAGAGTCATTCTCGACGGCCGCCGTGCAAAACAGTTTAGACTTTGTCAAAAGCTGCGCATGAACTTCGAGGCCTATGACCGCTTCATAACTAGCCATGAGTCGCCCCCTCAAAGGGATAAGGCGCAAGGCCAGGGCGGAAGCCATCACTCGCTTCTTGGTAAGCGTCTACTACTTCGAGCAAACGCTGCTCTTTGAAGTAAGGGGCGACCAATTGCATTCCAACAGGGAGACCCGAACTTGCCGCAGGAAACGAAATAGCTGGAAGACCCGCCAAACTTGGGCCGATGGTTAGCCTGTCAGAATTATACATTTTAATTGGATCTTGAATTCGATCTCCAATTTTGAATGCACTCTCAAGAGTTGTTGGCGTCAATATGAGATCATATGATTCAAAAATACTTTCGTATGATTCTTTGATAAGCCGCCTGACTTTTGCAGCTTTATTGAAAAAAGCATCTCGATATCCTGCGGAGAGCGCAAAGGTTCCCAGTAGAATTCTTCGCTTAACTTCAGAGCCAAAACCCAAAGACCTAGCTGATGACATGACCTTTGCCAGTGAAACATTTTTTTCACCACCAAAACCCAGATGAACTCCATCATATCTAGATAAATTACTAGAGGCTTCAGATGTGCAAATCAGATAGTAAACCGCCAAGCTATATTTCAAAAGTGGCATAGGGACTGTTGCCAGAATGGCTCCGTTAGTTTTTAGAAAAATCTTAAAATCTTCAAACGCTGCTTTGACGTTGCCATCCATTTCAACTTCTTCCATCAAATCTGGAATGGCGATTTTGAGTCCCTTAAAAACGCCAGCACCCGGCTCTTCATACTTAAAGGCATCAGCGTGCGATGTGGTAGGATCTCTATCGTCTTGCCCTGAAATACTTTCGAGCAACTTGGCGCAACCATAGGCATCGAGCCCGAGTGTGCCGACCTGATCTAGACTACTCGCAAAAGAAATCACACCAAATCTACTCACTCGGCCGTAACTTGGTTTTAAACCGGTGATGCCACAAAAGGCGGCAGGCTGCCGCACCGATCCTCCGGTGTCAGTGCCCAAAGCGAAAGGAGCACTTCCGGCAGCGACAGCAGCCGCAGACCCTCCGGATGACCCCCCCGGAGATCGACTTAAATTCCACGGATTCATAACGGGACCCTGGAAAGAATTTTCGCTAGAGGAGCCCATTCCAAACTCATCCATACTTGTGCGTCCAAGAATAACACCACCATGATCGACGAGCCTCTGGACACACGAAGCACTATAGGGCGCAATAAATTTTTCTAGAATGGCAGAGCCAGCGGTGCATTCATTACCTTTTGCAAAAATAAAATCTTTGAGGGCGACCGGCGCCCCCAATAAAACATTGTTTGACGAATCAACAGATGCGCCGGCAAACGCTTTATCAAAAATTTGATAATAAGCTTTGGTCTCACCATTAATTTCTTGAGCCCTGCCGTGGCAATATTTCCAAAGCTCATTAGCTGATATTTTCTTTGTCTTAATAGATTTGAAGAGTTCGCGTGTTCCCCTTTCCCAGGGACAATTGCTTGGTGGTAATGATTCCATCACGACTCTTTCCCCAATACTCTATTGATGCGGTAGCAATGATCTGACTGCTGGGGAGCGGATGCCAAAACTTCGTCTCGTCCAACCAAACGTTTAACCGCATCCTCTCGCAGAAAAGTCGTTTCTTCGTTGATGTTAAAAAGTGGCTCTACATTTTCTGTGTTAAGAGATTGGAGATCATCAAAAAATCCTAGGATTTCTTCTAAAGAATTTGTAAGCTTTGTTTTTTCGGTCTCATCTAAATCCAAAAGTGCCAAGCGCGATAATGTCGTGATGTCGATTTGATGCTTCATCTTTTTCTCACAAAACCTTTTCAAGAGGTGCATATTTTGCCAAGAATTTTTTGGTGCCGGCTCTCGAAAACTGAATTGAAAGCTTTAAACTATCCCGAGCCCCTTGCCTTTTAACTACGACACCTTCGCCGTAGTCTGGATGCTTTACTTTAGCACCCACATCAAAGCCATCATCATCAGAAGGCGATTCAAAAAAATCAGCAAAGTCATCGCGGCCCCCTCCGGAATCAAAGCCGTTATAGGCCGTGTCTTGATAGTCGGAATTGTAGTGACCAAAACGAGGGCCCAAATTTGGGGCATGATCCTCAATAAAAATTTCATTTTGAGGTAATTCCGCGATAAACCTTGATGGGCGACGAACTTTCCGGAGGCCAAACACTCTTCGCATATGAGCAGAAGTTAAATAAAGTCTTTGTCTCGCTCGAGTCATACCAACATAGCAAAGTCTTCGCTCTTCCTCGATTTCATCTGGATCTGCCGCGAATGCGTCACCGCGAATGCTCGGAAACAATTCCTCTTCGAGCCCCACCAAAAATACGATCGGATACTCAAGGCCTTTTGCAGAATGGATTGTCATCAAGGTGACGGCGCTTTCATTTTCCTGCGAGCGATCTTGATCCGTATAGAGCGCCACCTCCTCCAAAAACCCTTCAAGCGTAGGCTCCGCTGTTCGAGTTTCATAATCCGCAATTGCAGAAGCTAATTCCTGTAAGTTTTCTAGCTTAGTGGCCGACTCAATATCATCTAGTTGTTGAAGAGCTTTGATGTAACCCGAAGATTCAAGCACAACCGAATAGAAATCTCTAAGATCCATGTCAGCTCGGTCTTTTTGCAATGATTCATAAAGTTTGGCAAAAGGAGCTAATTTTTTTTGTATGGCTGGCGTTACATCAAGCTCGCCCTGAGCCATCTTTCGAACAGCATCAAACATTGAAATCCCCGTTTCGGATGCCTTATTACGAATCTTTTCTATCGTTGTTTTTCCGATGCCTCGAGCGGGGACATTGATAACCCTGGCCAACGCGACATTATCTTTTTCATTTGCCAATAGCTTTAGATACGCGACGGCATCTTTGATTTCGGCCCTGTCATAGAATTTCAAGCCGCCGAAAATTTGATAATTGACTCTGCCTGAACGAAGCATATCCTCGAACAAACGTGACTGAGCATGAGTTCTATAAAATATTGCAATATCATCAGGGGCACTACCGTTAGCCAAAAGTTCAGTGATTTTGCTGACAACCCAGCGACTCTCTTCGAAATCACTTTCTAGGGTATGGACCTCAACGGGCTCCCCTTTTGGATTATTGGTAAAAAGCGTTTTTTCTTTTCTTTGTGTATTGTGCGAGATAACTTTATTCGAAGCTGTGATGATCGACGAAGTGGAGCGATAGTTTTCCTCTAGTTTTACAACCTTGGCCTCTGGATAATCTTTTTCAAAATCCAAAATATTAGAGATGTCGGCACCACGCCATTTGTAAATACTTTGATCTTCATCGCCGACAACACACAAATTTCTATACTTGGCCGCCAACAATTGCAGCAACTGATACTGGACACCATTGGTATCTTGATACTCATCTACCAAAAAATAACGATACCTATCCTGGAAGCGCTCCAAAAGGACGGGATCACCACGAAAAAGAGAAAGAACTTTTAACAAAAGATCGCCAAAATCGAGAGCATTGTTAAGCCGAAGAGCGCGTTCATAGGCATGAATCACGGGCTCAAGCTTGCGATCCATGTAATCGCCGACTCCCGCCTTGAACGTTGAGGGTTCGATGCCTTCGTTTTTTAAACCTTGAATTTTATAATGAACACCTTTGGGCGAAACAACTTTATCGCTAATACCTAATTCGGCCAGACAATGCTTGATTATGGTCTGCGAATCGTAATCATCAAAAATGCTGAAGCCTGGCTGAAGCCCAAGACGATCCCCGTATGTTCGCATCAATCGTGCTCCGGTAGAATGAAAAGTAGAAACCCAAATGTCGTCTGGATTTACACCTGCGCTTGTCACTAGAGCCGCAACACGATGTCTCATTTCTTTTGCAGCTTTGTTGGTAAAAGTAAGAGCCATGATTTCGCCGGGGAATGCTCGGCCCGTCGCCATCAAATTTGCAATTCTATAGGTTAAAATGCGTGTCTTTCCGGAACCGGCCCCAGCAAGGACAAGCAGTGGCCCATCTAAAGTTTGCACAGCTTCAGCTTGAGCTTTGTTGAGCTGCGAAAGTTCTGCCTCACTTAACATCGTTAATTAAGCCTTCCCAAATTTTGCATCTAAATCAGACCAACACTCTACATAATCTTTTTGATTCAAGGCCCCAGACACAGACGCTTTGCTTGGAAAAATAGGCAGCTGACTTTCGAACATAAAAGCCATGGTATTTTTTAAATACTGAGGTTCAAGTTTTGCTTCTGATGCCTTTGCAAAAGTTGCAGCATCAGGTCCGTGACCCGACATACAGTTGTGCAAACTCGCCCCCCCCGGAGCAAAGCCCTCTTCCTTGGCGTCATAAGCTCCCTCAATGAGCCCCATATATTCACTCATGTAGTTGCGATGGAAATATGGGGGCCGAAAAGTGTGTTCTGCCACCATCCACCGTGGAGGAAAAATAACAAAATCAATGTGTGCTGTTCCAGGTTTCGAAGATGGCGAAGTTAGGACCGTAAAAATAGAAGGATCTGGGTGATCAAAACTTACGGTATTGATGGTATTAAAATTTTTCAAATTATATTTGTAGGGATAAAGATTTCCATGCCAGGCCACTACGTCCAGAGGACTATGATCAATATCTGCCTGCCAAAGACTTCCCATGAATTTTGCCTTTAACAAAAACGATCCATTTTTTTCTTCAAAAGCCGCGACCGGGGCCAGGAAATCCCTTGGATTAGCAAGACCATTTGATCCAATAGGGCCGAGGTCTGGCAATTTAAAGGGCGAACCAAAATTTTCACAAATGTATCCACGGGATTTCGCATCTGGTAGCTCCGTTGCAAATCTGAGACCACGCGGAAGAACTGCAATTTCATTGGGCGCAATTTCCAAAATGCCCATCTCAGTCTTCAATCTAAGCCGTCCTTCGACCGGAAGAATGACCCACTCACCATCTGCACTGTAAAAATATTCGTTAGAATTTTCTTTTGTTGCTGCATACATGTAATGAGCACAGCCGTGCATTGCCGCAGCATTCCCATTACCCGCGATAAACACCAATGAATCTAAAAAAGTTTTGCCCGCTTCAAATTGAAGCGCATTCCAGCGAAATTGTTTTGGCGTTACGTGGGGGGCCTGTGCCTCGGAATCAAAGGCAGAATGACTTATTTTTTTGTCAAATGATCCGTGAGTCACCGAAGGTCGAATGCGATACACCCATGACCGAAAATTTTCGGGCCTTGGGGCCGTAAAAGCTGTTCCATTATGTTGTTCGGCATAGAGGCCCAAAGGAGAGCGCTGAGGAGAGTTTTGCCCCGAAGGCAGGGCCCCAGGCTTGGCTTCAGTTGAAAAATGATTTCCGAATCCTGACAAGTATTGCAAAGACATGCCAAGAACCTAGTACAGGGGCTCTCGCCATAGCAAGACTTCACTTACGAATCGTTCGGCGCTCCCAATCATCTTGACTGGTCCAATTATTAAATAAAATAACATCGAAGACAGCCGGCCGAGCCGACTTCCAACCGTCTTTTTTTGCTGACACCAAAAGTGTTGGGGCCTCATAGCCATTTGAGCGCAAAGGATGACGCAATCCCTCGATAGAAAGTTCTTTTGTTTTGGATTTTGCCGTTCCCACTTTGAAACCCGACCATCGTAATATTTCAAAAGCCATCTTTGGGGCTTCATCCCAAAAGGCCTTTTCACCTGTCGTTTTTTCGATTTCTGCGTCTGAGAGGCTTGCGCTTACAAGCTCAAAAACTCTAGTGGCTGTGGATTCATCCAGCAACGAGGGTCGAGAAATCAAGAGCTCAAGCTGAGGATCAACACCATTGTCCTCAATTGAAGCGACATCAAATTCTGCAAGACGCTTAAGATAGCTTGTCCACATATGGCCATAGGCGTGACCCGGTATCCAGTTTTGTTCGGCCAAAGCCCAATTCACAAAAGATACGATAGGGTCTTTCCAAAAATGACAGCCCGCTTCTCGAGTCCAAACTGCTCCGCCCAAGTTCACCTCTTTGGGCATCAGCTGATCTCTAACGAAAAGAAAGGCTTTATCAGGATGAGAATCTCCATTGTCATCCCGCAAAAATGCGACAGGAGACCAGTCTTCCTCGTCGACACTGCCGGGATTTCGCATTGATGTCGCCGATTCTAATCTTCGATTTTCTGGACTCACACCATGTAAAACCCAAAATTTTGCTAATTGAGGGTGGCCACTTACTGCGACCCTTTTGAGAAGCATTGGATAGGAAAATGCGTTGCTTTCGAAACTAAATTCTTCCGGATTTTCTAGATTTTGCCCCTGAGAGCCCCGACAGCTCCAATCCCCTGGCAGACTATAAACTGGCCTGAAGGCAGGACCTACGGCAAAAAAAGCAAGAGCTGCGCAAAATGCCAGGCCCAGCAAAATATCAAGAAAAATTAGATGCCGTTTCACTCTAGTTTTATCGTCAGAATTGTCAATTCCTTGACTAAGGGCCCCCTATTAACGGCAACTTAACGAGATCTTCACGGGCTTATGTTTTTGCAAAGCATCATAATGACTAGAAAGGGCAATGAAATCGCCATTTACTTAAAGGCCCGCGGCCTAAGTGCCGATTTATAGAATGAGGAGAACCATATAGAGTGCTTGCAACTGTTGCCGCGATCATAATTGGTGGAGCCGTATTTTTTATGGCCTACATGATCCAACTTAATAAAGATCAGTCTGAAGTCGAAGACCGGCTTGGCCTGAATTGGCAAAGCGAAGAAAAACGCTCGTTCGTTCCTCCGTTCTATCTTGCCCTAACAAAACCATTACTCAAAGGCGCGTATTTAGAATTAGCCGCCGGCTTTTGGAAACAAAAAGCTCTTGAGAATTGGAAGATTAAATTAGTATCAGCTGGCCTTGGTCGCTACGTTCAACCTGAACATTTTGTCGCCGCTAAGTTTTGGCTCACATTCCTATCGGGTGTTTTATTTTTATTAGCTGGAATTTTTTCTGATTCCAGCCTTCCACCACACTATGTCGTAGGCTTGCTGCTTACTTTCTTTTTCATGCCCAACATAGACGTCAGATCTCGAAGGACAGCTCGGCAAATGGAAATTCGTTTTGCCATGCCGTACGTCGTGGATCTCCTAACCCTAAGCATTGAAGCAGGCTTAGACTTTATGGGTGCCATCGGGCGAGTTGTAGAAAAAGCCCCCGATAGTCCTCTTATCGAAGAATTATCTATTGTCCTCAAAGACATTCAACTTGGTAAAACACGAGCTCAAGCCCTGCGAGCCATGTCAGACCGGATTGACATGCAAGAAATGAATAGCTTTGTAGCTGTTTTAATCTCGGCCGATCAAATGGGCGCGAGCGTCGGAACTGTTTTACGAGCGCAGTCGGACAGCATGCGAAACGAAAGGCTAACCCGTGCTGAAAAACTCGGAGCCCAAGCTAGTCAGAAAATTTTGATACCACTAATTTTCTTTATCATGCCGGCCGTCTTCCTTGTCATATTTGGTCCTTACATTCTTCAGATGATTGGAATCAAAGCATGAAGAACTTTTTGAAAGTCACCTCTAAAGTAAGCGGCCAAACGGTCAGCACTCGTTGCGTTTGGGCAAAAGATGCCTGGAGTCGCCTTGTCGGGTTGCTAGGCCACGATGCCCTTGAAGAAAATGAGTCGATACTCATCGAACCGTGCAAACAGGTTCACACTCTTTTTATGAAATTTCCCATTGATGTTGTTTTCTTAGACAACAATAATACGATTCTTGATTTTAGATCTATGACTCCCTGGAAATTCTCCCCACTCAAGTGGAAAGCTGCAAAAATTTTAGAGCTGCCCCTTGGAACTTGCCAGCGCGTTGGCCTCGAAGTTGGACATTCACTTGCATTTGAATCGGAGGATTTCAATGCTAGCGCTTAGAATTATAAAGGGACCGAATGAACAAGGACGGGAGCAGGAAAGCTTTGGCATTCCCGAAGGACGTTCTACAGTTTTAGGGCGATCAGAAAATTGCCAAATACGCCTTGCAAGTTCAGGAATTTCCAAAAAACATTGTGTGATCACACCCATCTCAACATCAAGAGTCGAAGTTGAGGACTTAGGATCGTCTAACGGAACCTATATCAATGGCTTGCTTGTAAAAAAACATATCATGCAGCCTGGCGATACACTTAGTGTTCATCACTATGTGTTACAACTCACAAAGCAGATCCCCAAAATGCCGGCCGAAGAAGTCCCAAGTTATGGGGCCGATTTCGCTGCTAACGCTGAGTCCATTGATGCAGAATCATCGCATAGACCCGTAGGACTAGCTGATAAATTTTCTCAATGGCTTGAGGATGCAGTTTACCCTAATGCGGATCGACTTGCCGAAAAAGTAGACGTGCGATTACTAACAGTTTGCGCCTTAGCGATCTGGACACTGATCATCACGACTCTTAGCCTCAATCCGTTCAAAGAACGCGCAAATATGCGAGTTCGCGAAGAATCAATTCAGGTTGCAAAGCTATATGCTAGGCAACTCGTCTCATTAAACTCAAGAGCGATCATTGAACAAAGATACAAAGACCTCATTGGCGATTTAGACTCCATTCGCGGTCAAACTCCTGGAGTCATAGATGCGATGATCGTTGACGTGATCAATGGACAAATTCTGGCACCGCCAGAAAGACTTGGCCAAACGCTAGGAGACAGCGCACGTTACGTTCCAGCCAAAGTCAGTCTTGGCAGAGACAAACCCTACGTGGAGCTTGACGAAGAAAGTGGAGTTGCCTGGGTATCGGCCCCAATAAAAATTGGAACCAGTTCTGGAGACAAAACGGTTGCCACAGCTTTGGTTGAATATAGCTATCTTGACGGGCAGTTCACAATTAACAACCTCATTGATCAAATTGTAAATTCACTTGTCTATGCATTGGCGCTAAGTCTTCTATTCTTAGTGTTTGTTTATAGGTGGCTTGACGGCAGCGTGAGGCGGCTTGCTTTGGCGACAGAAAATTCACTACGCGATGGGGATCTTGCGATTGATCTCGACATAGAATGGCCATCCCTAGAAACATTAAAGCAAGAAATAACATTTTGCCTAACAAAAGCTTCAGAGGGCGGAGGCGGAGGTGCTGCTTCAAAATCTGAATGGGCTCAAGCGGCGGTCCAGAATACAACGGGTGCAGCAGCAGCCTTCGATGACGAAATGAAAATTACCGCCTGGAATGAGGACATGGAGCAGATCACAGGAATTCAGGCAAATATTGCGATGAATGCCGACATCTCTGAAGCCAGTCGAGACATTGCCTTTGAATCGGCCGTTCGAGAATTGTCTAGCGAAGCGATGATGATGCCGTGGACGCCGCAGTCTAGAAAGATTGAATTTAGTGGACGTTACTACAAAATTTCTATGGTTTCTGGCGGTGGTGGGTTCTTACTAAATATTGACGAGGAGGGCGATGACTAATGCAACATCGATTTGAACTTCGCAATCCCGAACAAGGTACTAAAATAAGACTTGCAGGTGATTTTTTGCGCCTTGGCCGCTCTGAAGACAATGAAATTGTTTTAAAAGATGCCAGCATTTCAAGACATCACTTAAATATATACATAAAGGGTGACAGTGTTTTTGTAGAAGACGCCGGCTCACGAACCGGATTTTTTATAAATGGTCGTGCACAAAAAGCTATTGTCGCGATTAAAAAAGGTGACACATTAAAGGTCGGTAATCAGGTTTTTGAATTCTATTCGGGCCCTGGCAAGCATGCCCCCAAAACCAAGACGGATTTCATAAATCCAGGCAACTTAGGCTCAGCAACGACCGAACACTCAGGACGCCTAAAGCTTTACCTTGGGGCTGGTGTCGTTCTTCTCTTTGCTATCGCCTTTACACGTGGCAATGACACCAAAGCTCCCATGGTTCAAGATGTTCTTCCCACAGCAGAGAATGTCCAAAAGGGAATCGAAGCGGCCGATCTTAAATCAAAAAGCGTTCGTCCAAAGTCCTTAGCGGAAATCGAAGCTGATGGAAAATTTCAAGAAGGCATGCGCGAATATCATAACGGGAACTATGTCAGGGCCATTAATTTTTTCAACCAAGCCCTAACTCAAAATCCCAACATGGAAAAAGCCGAAGATTACCTTCAGTTTGCGAACTTACGCTTGCTTGATCAAATAAAATTATTAATGGAAGACGGACAAAGAAGCTTCTCCTTACTGCAGTACACAAGAGCCAAGGCCCAGTTTGCTCAGATTCTAACAATATTAAGCGAGCAAATCCCTGGATACTGGCAGCGAATTTCTCAAAAAACCATTGGCCGATCAGAGCTAGAACGAGCCCCGGCCCAGGAAGAAACTTTGCTAGACATCCCCTGCGAGAGAACAAAAATGGAATCAAAATGCAAACTATCTGTAGCGCTCATCAAGCAAGCAAGAATTTTACTAGGAGAGGAGAATAGTATCCGATGAAAAAAATATCTCTAATCTTTGTAAAGGATGGCGAAGAATTTAAACACGTTATTTCATCCGAAAAAACTTTAATCGGACGCGATTCATCTTGTGATATTTTTCTCGACGATGCCTCAGTGTCTAGAAAACATGCTGTCATACTTTATCGCTTTGAACGGGTTTACATCGAGAACGTTTCACCGAGTGGCCAAGTTCTAAAATCTGGAGAACCTATCGAGTATGCGGAACTCGATGAAAAAATTGAATTAAGCATTGGTCCCTATGTTCTATTTTGGCAGCACGAGGGTGAAATTTCTACGCCTTCTAACCAATTCGCCAGCGAAGATCCCATAGATTCCCAATCGGTAGATGCTCCACTCATTGCAGATGTCTCCGACGAACAAAACATTGCTGCCGGCGAATTAGTTCCCTACGGTGATGAGGCTGTCTTTGGAAATATTTCGGATCAAGACGTCAATGCAAATCCCGATTTTATTGCCAAAACCCCAGGAGACGAACCGATTTTCGATAATCATCATGAAAGTCACGACGAAGAAGTCTTTGGCTCCAATGAAGCGACCAAGGTTACTGAGAGAGGCGCCAGCCCTAAGCTTAGAATTACCAAGGGCGAGCAGGAAGGTAGAGAAATCAAGCTAGATATTGGCAATGCGTGGGTTGTCGGCCGCTCAAACAAAGCCCATGTTCAAATCGATACAAAAAAAATCTCTCGGCAGCATTTCAAAATTGTCAAAATTGGAAATAAATATCGCGTTCAAGATATGGGCTCATCTTCTGGGACTAAGCTCAATGGAGTTACTGTTGCAGATGCCCCTCTTCAGCCCTTTGATGCCATTCAAGCAGGTGCGGTAGAGTTTCAGTTTTTGTTGGTTGATTCGTCACAAGAAAACCTTCCCATTTTAAACTTTAGCCAAACCGATCATTCGCCAAGAGCTCTATCAGACTTCTCAGCTGAAGATCATCAAAAAAGCACTCTGGTAAATATCCCAGTACCCTACAGGCCAGGTGAGAACGCCTATGTAGGCAGCTCTGGTCTGAAAACTGAGTCCGATGAAGTCAATGAGGGCTTTGGCCACTCTGCCAGCGAGTCCGAGGAAGAATGGGACGAAGACGAAAAGCTGACGTTGATGTTAAAAATTAAACGCCAGAGAAAAAAACTTATTCGAGAGTGGAACAAACTTCCCCAACAAAAGAAAGTCATTTATTCGTCGACGCTTCTTATTATTGTTTTAGTTTTAGCTCTAGGCACTTCTTCAAAGAAAGAAGCTCCCCTTGCAAAAATTAAGGTGCCGGATGCTACAGATACGCAAGGACGGAATTTTGCTCAAAATCCCGACATTTCACAAACTTTCTATGCCCTAAGCCTAGACAAACAAAATCAAATTAGGAAATTGTATCAAGAAGCAGAAGTCGCTTCTGACAAGCAACGATGGCAAGACGCTTTTGATGCTAGTAGCAAAATTTTAGAAGCTGTAGATAAATACAAAAGAACCAAAGACATCATGCTTGAAGCGCAAGCTTTTTTAAACAAAGATTTGATTTCCAAACTGAGCCCAGGAATAGATGACGCAAAATCTTCGCAGAAAGCCAACCAAGAACGCATCAATATTCTTCTTGATTCGGGGGCGAATTACTTGAGAAAAGGCGAATGGAATGCGGCCGAAGAAGCCTTCGTCACAATTTTAAATTTGGACCCCACCAATCAGGAAGCCGAACAAGGTCTCTTGGCCGCCAGAAAAAAGGATCCCATGGCGCTCAACGAGGACAATACTGACGACACAAACGTTATTGCCCAGGATCCGGAACAAGAAGCAAAAAAACTAGAAGAAGAATATTTAAATACCTTTGAGTCTCGCTATAACGAGGCCAACCGCTACGTCTTGGAATCTAGATATGACCAAGCCATGCCTATTCTAGAAGACTTATATGGAAACCTAGCGGTAGCGTTAGATGAGTATAGCGCTGGACGCGGACCCGCCTCGGTTCGCGATCAATACATTGAAACAATACGAAGTCTTCAAAGCAAAACTTCAGAATCGTATAATCAAATTGAGCAAAATTTAAGTGTGGAATACCAAACACAAATTGCCGATGCCGAACAATATTTAACGAACCGACAATACGTCATGGCCCGGAAAGCGTACGACAAAATATTGCAGCAGAGCCCCTATTTTGGAGTAGTCCAAAAGCTCCGAAATTCGCTTTACAAAAAAATTATAACTGAAGCGAAAAATTTATATCGCGGGGCTTTAATTTACGAGTCCATTGGCAACATTGCAGCTGCCACCTCGAACTTAGAGAAATCGGCAGAGCTTCTAACTGACGTCAAAGAACTTGAAGCCATGGAGTACTTACTAAAAACCGAATCCAAATTGGGTTACCTCCAAAACTAAGAGTTTTTAGGATAAGATCATAAATATGTTACTTAGCGGCGCAAGTCTCAAACTAGGCCCCATTCGGGGGGCAACTTTTATTTTGCAAAAAAATTGGCCCCTCACCTCCGCAGAAAGAGCCGAGCGAATTCTTCGCGATCTGACTATAAATTTTTCACGAATGACCGGAGACAAATTTGCCACCAAGGCCTTCCTAAAAGATTTACAGTTTGTTGAGCTAAACAATCTTCATGGAGCCATAGAGATGAGCCTCAAACAGCACAGCTCGGGATCAAAGGCTTCCACTGACTCCGTCTCAGTGTTTGGCCACCTGAAAAAAGATTCAAAACAATATTTGATATTAAAAAATCATTCGTTTTTTAGCTGCCAATTAGAAGATAAACATGGTGAGTTATTTGGTTTAAAAACAATTGAGAGTCCAAGGCCCCCCCTTGGCTGGCACTTAATTGATTTGTCAAAAGTTGGCCCCGTGTCTTTTACTTCTTTGATATTTAGCCCCGCCATTCCACACGGACAGGTAGCAATGACAGCTAGGAATCTGCATTCAAAGGATGCCATCGTACACCATAGAATGGCTGACCTCGTACTCAGGAGTTCCACGCCGTATTTGTGTCCAAGCTATCGAGTCGCGCTAACATGAGTAGTAGCAAAAAAAAATTAATTTTATTGGCAATCACCTTCGTCCTAGTTGGCGTTTTTAGCTATAGACAGTTTTTATCAAACCTTTTCAATCCGCCCCAAATGCAACTGAAACCTCAGGCAGAAAAAAGCTCACGCTCAGTCGAAAACTCCGACAAGACTTCGCTTAATGATCAAAAGCACGAATCTCCTCAAAAGCCTCTTCCAAAATTCTCACCTGAAAATGTACCCTGGAAAGCAACTCCCGAAGAACTGGAAGCAGCCCTACGAAGGCAACTCTTTTTGAATCACAAGAGTCTCTCGGAAAATGGCAAATTTAAGCTAGGCGATGTGAGCAAAACACGTAACGGCTATGAGGCCTACCCCACTTATGATGATAGAAAATTCTTTGGAACCCATTTAAGTTTTTCAAGGGAAAACAACGCGATCATTGCCCACACCGGCAACTTGTCAACTCTACAATCTTGGCCGAACGACTTTCCGAGTTACGAATCTTCAACATATGAATCATTGATTCGAAGTTATTTTGATTCACGTTCCGAATGTCTTTTGAATAACATCTCAAAAGTAACTGAGTATTGGTATTTAGACAGCGAAGGAACTATGACTAGCGCCCTAGCCTATAATGTTGCGGGTGTTTGCCAAAATCCACGCAGGCGAATTAACGAACTATGGCTCTATTCGGTGGAATCTAAATTGCGTATTAAAATTATTAAAAAATAGAAATAATCGAAGTTACACTTTCCCTGAACTACTCTTTAATAGTTACGCCTTTTGAGTCGTCAATTATTTTTTTGAGTTCTTTTCCTACCTTAAAGAAAGGAAGTTTTTTCTCAGGCACTTCTACAGCTGATCCTGTTTTTGGATTTCGGCCTGTGTAACTTTTGTAACTTTTTACATACCAACTTCCGAATCCTCGAACTTCAATGCGATCACCATTTACAAGTGCTTCAAACATTGTGTCGAAGCAGCAGTTCACTACAGCCTCTACCTTTTTTTTGGTAAGATTGGTTTTGTCGGTAATGATGTTCACAAGGTCAGACTTGGTCATAGGTTTATTGTACAAAGAATTCAGGACTTTAGAAGCGTCAAAAGATAATCAAACCTTTTCATTGTTGCCACGCGTCTTATTCGCTGACTCCTGAAACCATAATCGAGCATCTTCCAAGACCGGCAAACGCCTGCGAAGGTCTCGTTGCTTCTCAAGACCCCAATGTATAATTCCCATGGCATCTCCCTCTTTTGGGCCCTCCCACAAGATTTCGCCCCATGGATCAATGGCCAGTGAATGCCCAAAGCAGTGGCATAACTGGCCCTTACTATCTATGTGCGAACCAACTTGAGCCGCAGCGAACACCGCGCATTGATTCTCAATGGCCCGAGCTCGAAGCAAACTATGCCAATGAGCCATTCCGGTTTCGACCGCAAAGGCAGACGGAACTAGTAGCGCAGAGCATCCGTGATCAAAAACAAGCTTCCGAAATAGCTCCGGGAAACGCAAATCAAAGCAAATGCCCAATCCAATTTTTTCAGTTCCTAGCTCGGCCCATTCAACCGATGATCCCGGATGAAAATCTTTTCCTTCTTCGTAAACCACAGATTGTCCATGGAATCGAAACAAATGAATTTTCTGATACCTAATCAAATCCTTTTTTGGAGTAAAAAATAAATGAGTATTAAAGGTTTGGTTTTTTTCTTCACCCGCCTCTAGGACAGAACCTAAGCTTACCGAAATCTTCCATTCCGACATACATTCCAATAATTCGATAGCAAATTCACGGTCTGGTAAAATTTTCCCATTATGAATTCGAAGCATGATTTCTTCGCGCTCCCAACCCTGTGCTTTCTTAGGACCTCGGTAAAAAACATTTTCAGGGAAACATATTAAACTGGCCCCATGCTCTTGGGCCTCAAGGATATAGCTATGAACTAGGTTCAAATTTTCGAATGGATTAGCTGAAGAACACATTTGTACAATGGCAATTTTCAAGTGCAAGACCCTCCCAACCACAAAATCTCTTTTGACGGATCCCAATAAATGACCTCTGGTGGAACTGCAATTTTTGAAGGATACGCATTTTCGACTCTTTTCCAGGGGCGACCATCTAAATACCAAAGCGAAAACGCCTCCATTCTATAGGGCGCCGTCTGATCTTGAGGAATCCAGATGCTGCATGCGGGATTAATTCCCGATAGCCTTAAGCCTAAATTGTAAAATTCCTGACCTCGATTCGCAGTAGAGCTTAGGTGAACGCCTGCACCAAGAGTCAAGACCCCAACCAGCACCAAGGCCCCCCACCTAAAACCTAAAAGTAATTTTGAATTATTCTTAAGGCTTTCGAAGCCTGCAAACGAGCGTGTGAAGAAACTTTTCATTAAATTCGAGACGCTCCAAGCCCCCACCGGTGCCAGCAAAAGATAGGTTGGATGTAGATAGTGTGGAAGTTTATAGGTCACCAGAGAAAGTGGTACAAAAAAGGACAAAAAATAGATCCCCGCAATAACACCATAAAATTTAAACCCAGCAGGCGTCACCCAACTTTTCCAAAAGAATTTTCCCGGCCTTAAAATTGCAATATAACTTAATGGAACTGACCACCACCATGGCCACAGATTTCTAACAATCACATTTAAAAAATAAAAATAATTTTTCCCCTCGCCATAAAAAGTTTCACCACGATTCGTAGTCGCAGATCGCAAAACCTGCTCCTCAAAATATCCGCCAATCCAGCTCCACAGCTCGGGACTTCGGAAGCTTTGAATGATCCACAGAAGAAACGGCAGAAAAGCCGCCATGAGCAAAAGCACTCCCAAAAACCATGCCCTAAACAAGTCGGATAATGGCCGATTTTGGAGAAAGACTATGACTACGTAGGAACCGACGGCTCCTCCAACACAACCCAGACCCACAACGCCCTTTGAAGCACACGCTCCAGCAACTCCGAGGAATATTCCAAGCATCGCCAGCAAACGGGAATAGTTTTTGGGAGCTCTAAGAAAATAGAACGTTGATAGGAGTGACAGCAGTGTGAAAAGTGACAAGGGTGCATCCAATAAAGCGGTCGCTGCATATTTTGTATAGTGCCCCGTAGTGGCAAGCATTAACAAGGTCCATGCTGCCATAGACCAGCCCCAATTGCGTTTTACAAAGATCGTCAAAGTTAGCAGTGCAAAAAACGATGGGATGGCCCCCATCAGCTTAGCTGTAACATCCGAATATCCCAACTGTCCCATGAGCCAAGCGCCCCATTGAAAAAAGTATGGTGGATGCTCATAAAATTTTGGGAAAAATCCATCACTCCCCCGAAGGAGCCAAAACTCGCCACTAAGCCAAACTTTTTTTGCAAGTCCGGCGTAAAGTGCTGCGTCAGGAGGCAAGCCGATGACGCGGATCGTGGCAAAACAGGCAAGAAAAGCCAAAGTCACGAGCCATAGATTTTTTTCGAGGTTATTATATTTTGTCATGCCATGTCGCTTAAGGATTTTGACTTATCTTAGCTCCATTGCCAGGAATTATCTATATTTTGTCCAGGCAGGACTCTTGTTGTTTTTGCTAATTTTCTCATTTGATTTAGCGGCTCAAAATGTCAACACAGCCGCCCAAGACCCCCTCCTGACCCGATGCCTCCCAAACAGCCTTTGCCTCCATGCGCCAAAATCCCTTAAAACATACGACGAAAATCTTGGGGCTGAGATCGAATTTGGCGAAGATAATTTGATTGAGAAAAATAATATTGTCTTTTTAACTGAATCTCCCGTGGGGTTAGCTTTATTAAGCGTGGTCTTAATCGGCCTGATTTTTCTCTGCTGGCGTCGCGCCGACAACACACCTTTTATCCCTAATTTTCGCACTAAAATGACCTGGGGTCTCATTTTCTCAATTGGAATTCTTTTTTCAAATTCTGTTTCTAGCTTGCTAAAACTCATAACTGGGCGCCTAAAGCCTCATGTCACGTTTTACAATCCCAACGTCACGCCGGCACTCTCATTTCCTTCGAACCACGCATTTAACACGACGTTTATAGCCACAATCCTTTCAGTTTTTTTGTGTCTATCTCCCTATTTCAAAAGTCGATTCCGCCATTCTGACAAATTATTTTATATTGCTGCGATCCTAATGGTAGGAGGTATTGGATATAGTCGCATTGTGGTTGGGCAGCACTATCCACTAGATGTTCTGGCAGGTATTGTTTTTGGGGGGAGCTTTGGAGTCCTCTATATGAAACTTCTGACGAAGTTTTGGCGCTATGGCTCTGCGAAAAACGACATTTAATTCACCCCGAAAGCCGCAATCTTTTGCCCAAAAATGATATATTGATGCCCACATGAAACGTTTTAAATTTTTGATAATAGGAAGTTTGGCTCTTACAACCGTTGCCGTCGTAGCTGGACTTGTCGTTTTTGCAATTTTTTCGAATGATCTTCCAAATCTAGACACCCTTACCGACTACCGACCAAAGTTAGTAACCACTATTTTTTCAAAAGAAGAAAAAGTTTTGGCCAGCTATGCGCAAGAACGCCGCGTCTACATGCCACCCGAAAATATGCCTAAAAATGTTGTTAATGCCTTTGTCTCAGCTGAAGACGATGAGTTTTTTACTCACGTCGGGATCAACCCAGTTACAATTTTACGAGCCGCATTTAAAAACATTCAGGCAGGGCGCAAAGTCCAAGGTGGCTCAACGATCACTCAACAAGTTGCAAAAACTTTTTTATTGTCCTCGGAAAAATCATACTCAAGAAAAATAAAAGAAGCCCTTCTAGCTTTCAAAATTGAAAGCGCACTAAGCAAAGATCAAATTTTGAATCTGTATTTAAATCAAATATTCTTAGGACAAAATTCTTACGGAATAGAAGCTGCATCACTCACGTATTTTGGGAAATCTGCGAAAGACTTAAGCATTGCTGAAGCCGCCATTCTCGCCGGACTTCCCAAGGCGCCATCAAGTGACAATCCCGTTAAAAACCCCAAAATAGCTAACCAAAGAAAGCTTTATGTTTTGGGGCGAATGCTAGAAACACATCGAATCAGCCAGAGTGAATATGACGAAGCCAAGGCCCAAGAACTTCGTATTGTCACAAATCCTCCAAACGTTGCAAATCCTACTCCATATTTGTCAGAATTTATTCGCAGAAGACTCGTCGAGCAGTATGGTGAAGAGCGTGTCGCTATGGGACTCTCTGTTTACACTACCGTAAGCTATGACAAGCAAATAGCCGCACAAAACGCCGTAGACAAAGGTTTGCGCGAGGTCGACAAGCGCCTTGGCCTTCGACGCCCCGAAAAATCTTTAAAGGGACAAAAAGCAATTCAAGAATTTGTAAGTGAACAGCATCGAAACTTGAGTTCAGAATTTTATAATTATCGAATCATCGACGCCAAAGGTGAGGTCCATGAGCCCGTTGCCCTAGATACACCAACGCCTATTGAGCTTGGCCGAAATTATGAAGGCGTTGTCGTTGATAAAAACAAAAAATTAAAATCCATCCAGGTAAAAGTTGGAAATCGTATGGGAAACATTGCTCCTGAAGACTACAACTGGGCGCTGGAGGCTAACCCCGATGAGGTTTACGGCGAAAAGATTATTCGAAATCCTTATAACGAATACCGAATAGGCGATGTGATTACTATCCAAGCCGATTCTTTTAAAGAGGACAAAGATGGCCTTGCTAGCGAGGCCGAAAAACAACAATTAAATTTGAAACTTGAGCAGCAGCCTTTGGTTCAAGGTGCGCTTATTTCATACGATGTTAAAACCGGAGCCCTTGAGGCCATGGTTGGTGGCTATGACTTTCACATTACACAAAGTCATTTCAACAGAGCCATTCAAGCCATCCGACAACCTGGATCAACTTTTAAGCCTTTTGTCTATGGCGCAGCCTTAGAATCGGGGCTCACGCCGTCGACAATCATCGTCGATTCTCCCATTGTTTATTCAAGCAAAGAAGAAGAAAGCGAGATTGAAAGTCGTTGGAAGCCCTCTAACTATGGAGAAAAGTTTTACGGTGATACTACGCTGAGAAATGCCATCGCTTTCTCTAGAAACATACCGACCATCAAGCTTGCACAATATTTAAAAGTAGCCACCATTATCGATTTTGCAAGAAAACTTGGAGTAAAATCTGATATTCCTTCCGACCTAAGTGTGGCCCTTGGAAGCGCCTCCATTGGAGTAAGTGAAATTGTTAAAGCCTGGAGTATCTTTGCCAATCGCGGAGTTAAGCCCGACCACCACTACATTCAGAGAGTTTTAGATTGGGAAGGAAACATTTTAGAAGAGCACGGAAAAACCGCCGAGGAAATTGCAAAAATTAACGCAGAAGCTGGCAGAAAAACACCTGTGATATCGACTAAAAATAAAATTGAAGATCCCATCGAAGACGTTACAACAAACGCCGCCGAAGGCACTCAAATTCTTGATGAAAAAGTTGCCTACCTTATCACAAGCCTCCTTCAATCGGTTGTTTCTTATGGAACAGCAACTAGTGTTCAGGCCTTGAAGCGTCCTGTTGCCGGAAAAACCGGAACAACAAGTGACTTCAAAGATGCTTGGTTTATTGGATTTACACCACAATTGATTACAGGAACCTGGATTGGCTTTGATGGCGATCGTCCCATTGGGCGAAATGAAACAGGCGGCCGCGCAGCTGCGCCAATATGGCTTGATTATACCTCGAAAGCCCTTAAGGATGAGCCTATCTTAGACTTTGAAGTCCCACCTGGAATTTTGCAAGTGAAGGTTGATTCCGAAACGGGAGATGTCCCCACCCAGGACACTAGAAAGGTCGTCACAGAATATTTTATAGATGGCAATGCTCCCGGACAAATGGCCAAAAGTAGCGAAAGCGATCCACTTCATTCATTGACAAACGACCAGCCTAGAGTGCTAAAAACGCAGGTGATTACCGGCAACCCAGACCTCAGCCCCGCAACAAACCAAAACTACGGCGGCGAAGAGGGCACAAGCGGTATGGACGAACTTCTACGAGAGGATTTGTAGAAGAAATTTAAAGAAAAAAAGGACCCAAGTCATGAGCCAAATACCTCTAAAAACACCATCCGAAATTGAGCAGATGAAAGCATCTTGCCAACTGGCGGCCGACGTTTTGGTCATGATAGAAGAATACCTTCAGCCCGGAATTAGCACTCAAAAAATCAATGACATTTGCCACGAATTCATCACTTCACGAGGGGCGATTCCAAGTCCCCTAAATTATCGTGGCTTTCCCAAAAGCATATGCACATCCGTGAATCAGGTTGTTTGTCATGGAATACCCGGCGATGAAATTTTGCACGAGGGAGATGCCATCAATGTTGATGTGACCTGTTTTCTCAATGATTTTCATGGCGACAATTCCAAGACTTATTTAATTGGAAAATGCTCACGTGCCTGCCGCGATCTTGTGACCGCAGCCGAAGAGGCGCTCTGGGAAGGCATCCGCGCAGTAAAGCCGGGAAAAACTTTTGGAGATATAGCCCATGCTGTTCAAAGTTATGTTGAAGGGAAGGGCTATTCCGTGGTGCGTGAATATGGCGGACATGGTATTGGCCGCGCCTTTCACGAAGACCCTCACGTTAGTCATTTCGGTCGCCCAGGCACAGGCCCTGAAATCAAACCCGGAATGGTTTTCACCATCGAACCCATGGTGAATCAAGGAAAGCGCGATGTGGTTTTGCTTGATGATGATTGGACCGTCGAAACAGAAGACAACAAACTTTCGGCGCAGTTCGAACACACGATCGCGGTTCATGCCGACAAAGTAGAAATACTAACTTTGCCGACTGGATTTACAGGCGAACGTTACGTTTGGAAAAAATAATCTTAGAACTTAGTAATTAGAATTGAACGCGCAAACCAAGACCCGTCGTTGAGTCTTCGTAATTGTATGAAGGATACACGGCCCATGATGTGCCGCTGTTCTCTTTTATTTCAAATTGTGCCTTTGGTGGAGGAACCTGACTCACGCTATAGGTCAAATAAAGTGCCGAGGCGATCATTCCAATACCGGCACCAATTGTAATATTTCGAATGTTGTCTTGAGGCCTATCGTAAAAAGAAAGTGTCGATAATCCCAATATTCCACCTACAAGGCCCGACATCAATATGCCACCAATGGCCTCCCGAGGCTCCATTCCCTGAGGATAAGGACTATTTTGCTGCGCATGTGCCATAGGTGAAAACAATGAAGAAGTGATACTGCCCACCACTAAGACTGCCAATAAGGCGAGATTACTAAGCTTTTTCTTCACAAATGGCATGGCTTGATCTACTTTATAAGGCCTAAGTGAAGTTGCCAAGTCTTGAACGCGAAAGCTTGCGAAAGACGTCCTTTGCGACTTGGATAGAAGGACCTAAAACGGGGGAAAAGCATGACTGAGCAGGAATTTGCCAAATATTTCGACCACACCCTCCTTAAAGCAGAGGGAACGCAAAAAAGCATCGAAAAGTTGTGCCTTGAAGCCAGCTCTCATGCCTTTGCCACTGTTTGCGTCAATCCTCACTGGATTCCCCTAGCCTCCAAATTACTTTCAAAATCGAATTGTCTGCCTATCACAGTTGTTGGCTTTCCTTTGGGAGCAAATTCTACTGCGACCAAAGTTTTTGAAACGAAAGACGCCATCAACAAAGGCGCTAAAGAAATTGATATGGTGATTAACGTTGGAGCCGTAAAATCCAAAGATCTTGATCACTGTTATCAAGACATCAAAGCTGTCTACGATGCTTGTGGAGCTATCCCTTTAAAAGTTATTTTAGAGACAAGTCTTTTGGATGCAGCTGAAATTTCTACCGTTTCAAAAATGTGCAGCGACATTGGCGTTGCCTTTGTCAAAACAAGTACGGGCTTTGGAAGTCGAGGCGCCAGCGTCGAAGACATCAAGCTTATGAAGGCTGCCATTAGCAGTAAAGTAAAAATCAAAGCTAGCGGAGGCATACGAACTCTAGAAGATGCCGAAAAAATGATGGCAGCTGGCGCTGATCGCATTGGAGCTTCTGCCAGCGTAGAAATTTTAAATGAATGGAAAAAGAAGAATGCCAAAACCTAAATTCAATCGTGTCATTCTTATTGTTTTGGACTCAGTCGGATGCGGCGCGGCCCATGATGCCGCCCGCTTTGGCGATGAAGGGTCCAACACTTTGGGACATATTGGAGAATGGTGTGCAGCAAACAACAAAACGTTTTCACTTCCAAACCTTTCAAAATGGGGCTTAGGTCATTTGGTCAAAACAAATGGAATTTCATTAGAAAGCAAACCCAAAGCTTCCTTTGGAAAAATGATTGAAGTCTCCCCCGGCAAAGACACCACCACGGGACATTGGGAAATGGCAGGCACTCCTTTAACAAAAGATTTTCCGGTTTATCCCAAGGGTTTTGACACAAAAATATTGCAGCAATGGGCCGACGAATGCAAAATTCCAGGTTGGCTACTTAATTCAGTCGGCTCTGGAACTGTTGTTATCAATGAGTACGGTGAAGAACATATCCGCAGCGGAAAACCGATTGTCTACACATCTGCCGACAGTGTTTGGCAAATTGCAGCCCACGAAACTCATTTTGGACTTCAAAAACTTTATGACATTTGCAAAGTCGCTCGCAAATATGCCGATCAACTTGGCCTAGGCAGAGTCATCGCGAGGCCCTTTGTTGGCGAAAGTCCTGCCGACTTTAAACGCACCGAAAATCGAAGAGACTTTAGTGAAATGCCGCCCGAACCAAACATGCTTGATGTTTTAAAATCAGAAGGCCTGTTTACAGGTGGCGTCGGGAAAATTGAAGATATTTTTGCTCATCGCTCAGTTTCGCTTTCCAACCATACGGGGCGTAATGAGACCAGCCAAGAAGCTACCCTTGAAATGATGAAGGAAACCGAGGGTCAACGCGGCCTTATTTTTACAAATCTCATAGACTTTGACATGCTCTATGGACATAGGCGAGACCCTGCAGGATATGCCGATTCACTGATGAACTTTGATACTTATTTGCCAAGGCTAGAGGCCACTGCAAAAGCCGACGATTTAATCGTGCTCACGGCAGATCACGGCAATGATCCTACTCATAAAGGCACAGATCACACTCGAGAAAATGTTCCTTTGCTTTTTTGGTCTTCTCATCCTGACTTCAAAAGCAAAAACCATGGCGACCTAAAAGGCTTTCATAACGTCGCCAATTTATGCCTAGAAAGTTTAGGGATTGATCTCGCCAAACTCCCTTTACTCAAAGACATGAAAGAGTTGTTATGAAGCCAGTATCAGAAATCATTCGAAAAAAACGACAAGGCATGGAGCTCCTTCCAGAAGAACTTGCATTTTTGGTCCAAGGATTTTCCGATGGCAGCATTCCCGACTACCAGGTTAGTGCCTGGCTCATGGCAAGCTTCCTATGCGGAATGAGTACCAGCGAAACCTTAACCCTCACCACGCTTATGAAAAACTCTGGCAAGAGCATGCATTGGCGAAAAATGAGTACCAATTTTAAAAATGAAAAATTTGCCGACAAACATTCCACGGGGGGCGTTGGCGATAAAGTTTCACTCATCCTAGCTCCGCTTGCTGTTTGTTTTGGACTTAAAGTTCCCATGATGAGCGGGCGAGGTCTTGGTCATACGGGCGGCACCGTCGACAAACTTGAATCTATACCCGGCTTCACAATGTACCCCAGCGAAAAAATGATGATCAAAAATCTTGAAGAGATTGGGACCGTCATGATGGCTCAATCGAACGAGCTATGTCCGGCCGATAAAAAACTTTATTCGCTAAGAGATGTCACCGCCACCATAGAGAGCATTCCGCTGATTACGGCATCTATTGTTTCAAAAAAATGGGCGGAAGGCATTGATGCCATTGTCTACGACGTTAAATGTGGCAGCGCCGCCTTTATGTCTGACCGCGGAGACGCCAAACGACTTGCGGAATCACTTGTGAAAACTTCCAGCCAGGCAGGCATGGCCGCGTGCGGGATGATCACAAGAATGGAAGAACCCCTAGGCTCCATGATTGGCAACGCCATGGAAGTTGAAGAATCTTTGTGGATCCTTTCGGACGAATACCCAAGCGATTTACACAGAAAAATTTGTGAACCGCTTAAAGACCTTTGCTGTGACCTCACGGTCGAAATGGCAATGCTGGCGGGCAGTCGTGATGATAGAGAAAAAGCAAAATTAGAAGCCCTAGAATTTATATCGAGCAAAAAAGCTCTCGCTGTGTTTCAAAACATGGCGCAGGCTCAAGGTGCCAGCAAAAACTTTGTAGACGAACTTCCTCGTGCAGAATATCAACTCGAAATTTTGGCCGAAGAAGATGCTCGGCTAGCGTCTATTGATTCAAGACATCTGGGAATTATTGGTGTTGAGATTGGCGTTGGCAGACGTCGCAGTGAAGACCCCGTAGATCACAAAGTTGGATTTGAGATTTTGTGTCAGCCAGGCCAGGACATTTCAAAAGGTGCCACTCTTTGCAAAATACACGCCCGCAGCAAAGAGCAGGCTCAAGGCATTGCTAGCGAAGTTAAATCGGCCTTTAATTTTTCGGCCAAAGATTCAAATGTTTTTTCATTGGAACATAGCTCGTTATTTATTGAGCGCATTCAAAGCGATGCTGCTCGAAAGGGACTTTAAAATGATTTTTGACTCATCGTATTCTCTGAAAAAAATTCTAGCGGATCAAAAAATAGCGCCCCCAGAACTTCACATTGTTCTAGGTTCCGGTCTGGCTCCGACTTTTGAAAAAATCGAAGTCCCCGCCCCCTTTGAACTTGTGAATGAAGTTGGATTTTCAGAAGTAGAGGGCCTCCTTCCAAGCTCAGTCCCCGGCCACAAAGGTAGCTATAAATTTTTTAAAAACAAAAGCAACGGGAAAGTTTTGAGTTTTCAAACCGGCCGCATTCATGGCTACGAAGGCCATGCTCCAAACGTTGTCGTGCAGCCACTTGTGCAAATGGCCCTTGCAGGCACCAAAAACTTTTTGCTCACGAATGCCAGTGGCTCTTTGCAAGCCAATATTCCTGCCGGCGCCATGATGATCATTGAGGACCAAGTAAATTTTACAGGAAGCAATCCCTTGCACGGGCCAAATTCTCGCGACGCCTCTGGCAATGAAGCGGGCCCTCGCTTTCCCGACATGAGTCAGGCCTTCGACAAGGAATTAAATGCTCAACTCGAGAAAACACTAAAGGAGGCCGGCCTATCGCCCCACAGAGGGATCTACCTTGGCGTGAATGGACCATCATTTGAAACGCCGGCCGAAGTAAAATTATTTTCGAGCTGGGGAATGGGCGCCGTAGGAATGTCAACAGTTTGGGAAAGCATCGCGCTTCGCTATCTTGATAGACGTGTAAGCGGATTGTCTTTTATTTCGAATATGGGCTGTGGGCTTGTTAGCAACTCGCCGCTTTCTCATAAGGAAGTTGAAGCCGAAGCACTAAAAAGTTCGCCCACTATCTTAAGGACACTATTCAAGTTCGCTGAGATCGTGTGATTTCGTAGACGCTTTTGTCTCGCGGCTAAATGTTAAATAGTAGCTTATGAGACCAACCAGGAAGCCGCTCAAAAACAGCGAGCCCGTTAAAAAATATAACGACACTTCTTTTTTCCAAAAGATCAGCTTGAGTTCTAGTACGCTATCGTTCTGCAAGAAAATTGCAAATGAAACGACCATTATGATCAAAAATAATAGTCTAAAGAATTTTCTTAGCATTGTTTTTCCTTCCCATAATCTACTATAACTTTTCTTTTTAGGAGCAAAAATGTCGAAGAAAATAGCCATTCTTATAAAAGCCAAGCATGTCACGACCATGGACCCCTCTCGAGATTTTGTAGAAGAAAACCTTTGCATCGGCATCGACGGCAACAAAATTTGCTATTTGGGCCCAGCCAATGGAGCCCCCGAAGCCAAAGAAGTCATTGATGCGGGCAACCACTGGGTACTTCCCGGTTTAGTGAATGCGCACACGCATTTGCCCATGACACTACTAAGAGGATTTTCTGATGATGTTCCCCTTAAAGACTGGCTAGAAAAGCATATATTCCCGGCGGAGGGTCGCCTTGTTAGCCCAGAATTTTGCAGACTCGGCTCAAAAATTGCTGCGCTTGAAGCCATGCTTTCTGGGACAACCACTGTTTGCGATATGTACTATTTTGAACCCGATATTGCTGAGGTGATGGACCAATCCGGAATGAAAGCTTTCTTGGGGCAATCATTTATTGATTTTCCGGCTCCGGACAATAAAAAACAAGATGGCAATGACTACAAATTGCTCGAAGAACTTATTGAAAAGTATTCTGGACATGAGCGCATCCACGCGGTTGTAGCGCCTCACGCTCCCTATACTTGTTCTGACGATACGCTAAAAAAGACAGCGGCCTTCGCCAAAAAACATAATTTACTCTACAGCATTCACGTTTCAGAAACTGGCTTTGAAATGCAGCAATCACAAGAACAACATGGAATGACTCCCGTGGCTAGATTGCAAAAACTTGGTGTCTTTGATTGCCAAAGTGTTTTTGCCCACTGTGTGCATGTAACCGATGATGACATAAAAATTATGGCCAAAAATCCCACCGCCGCCATTTACAATCCAGAGTCGAATATGAAGTTAGGTTCGGGCGCTGCGCGAATTAGAAAAATGCTAGATGAAGGCGTTCAAGTTGGCCTAGGGACTGATGGTTGCGCCTCCAACAACGACCTCAATATGTTTGGGGAAATGAATACCGGCGCTAAACTTCAAAAAGTTTCTTTGGCTGACAACGCGGCTATTACAGCAAAAGAAATGCTTGCGATGGCCACACGAGAAGGCGCAAAAGCACTTGGTCTAAATGACACGGGTTATCTTGCGGTAGGCATGAAGGCCGACATCATTAGCGTTGATTTGCTACACGCAAATTTGCAACCTGTGCACGACATTCCAAGTTTGATTTATTGCATCCAAGGTCATGAGGTTCAGGACGTTTGGATTGATGGCAAGCAAACGGTTAAAGATCACAAATGCTTGACGTTGAATGCATCAGAGATTTTTGAAGAGCTAGCTGCCTATCGCAAGAAGATGGACTTTTAAGTTTTACGAGTATTTTGACCGCTTGCTTTTGTTAAGCCTATGCGAAATAATCGAATCATGATCAGGAATATACTCATTATTTTTTGTTTGCTGTTAGGCACACCAAGCTCTTTTGCCGGTCGTGTCGCCACACTTTTCCCGATGTCCGCGACATCGCAACAGTTCACACCCATTGGCGATAAGGCGGACGCATCAACTGGTATTATTTTTAGAATAGCTAATATTTCTGCTTTGCCTACAAAGGTAAAATTAACAGTTCGAGATCTTCTGATTAGCTTTAACGCCAATACGGGGACCCCATACGCCTCTCCATGGACCAACCCAGGTGCCGGTTGGTATAACAGGACATTCACCGTGGCTGAACATGATCTCGGAGAATATCCAATTACCGGCAAAGGATCTATTGAGATTAAATTTCCCATTTCCTGCGTGTTTAATGCCTCTGGAGCGTGCACATTAAACTCGTCCCCACCAGCAGCCGCATGTAGCGACGCCGGACGAACCCTAGGTGGAGCCACTTTATCCCTACGAGGCAGAAGTGAAATTGAAATCGTGGGAGAAAATTCCGACCGAGGTGCCCTGATTGCTTCCTCTTCATATTATGCCGGTATTAGTTGCGCAAACCAACAAAACAATCAGCACAGCACCGAACCCTTTAACGGTGGAAGACCCTTTTAAGTGCTCTTCCCCAGACAATTGATCCATGATTGACACTATCTTTTCAGCACTTTCTTTTAGCCCCGGACCTTTTTGGTTTCTGATTCTTATTTTCCCCTTTAACAAAAAAGCAATGCTCGCCGTTGATATCTATATTTTTACTCTTGCTCTATGCTTTTCGCTGATGACAATCCCCGTGGTGCCACAACTATTACCCATTATTGCCAAACCAGAATTTCCCACCATGTTTGCTTTTTTAAGCACACCGCTAGGTGTATTGGGATCCTGGAATCATATGATCCTTGGTGACCTCTGGATTGGTCGCTGGGTAGCAAGAGATTGTTCAAATAAATCTGGCTTTGTGCTATCGAGGTTGTTGTTTGTGCTTCCCATTTTATTCTTTGGACCGCTCGGACTCTGCCTTTACTTAATATACCGAGGCATTCGCTATAAAAAACTTTCGATGCTTAGCAAGCACTAAGAAAACCTTAAGAGATTGTGTATAGTGTTCAAATATGATTCGGCATTTTATTTTCCTGACAGCGATCAGTCTCGCAACCCACGCACTGGCAGATCTTGAAAATACTTACTATATAAGCACCTTTGCTAGCATCGAGCTCAAAGACAAATCTAAACATTCGGGATGGATTAATATCCCAGTAAATGAGGACTCATTGCTTCTCAAGGGTGAAATGGCTGGCAAGCCGTGGCAAAAGCCCATTCAGTTCTATAGAAAATTTAGTGTAACGCCTCCAGAAGATTTTAGGATTCTCTCACTTTTTGACAAGAGCAAAAGCTTTGAGCTTTCAGAAAAACGCTCTGATTGCAAAAAGCCCGAGACAGCAACTATAAAAATTGAATCCATAAAAAAATTAGATGTTGATTTCGAAGTGTTGGCGCCCCAGAAACCCGAATGCCTAGGATCAGGAGCTTGCATCGGCGATAGCTGTTGGTCAATTATTGTGGGAGACAAATCCACACCCGACATCCAAAGAAAAGTTAACGCCGCAGATTTGCTTGCGTTTAGGTGCGATGGCGATCCCGAGATTAAGATATCCCACGACATCAAACAATATCCTGAAGCACTCCAAGACTGGGCAAAAGAGTTATTAGAAAATGACACCTGTCCTTCCGAGCTTCAAGAGTCCTCTCTAAAGCAACTTGAAGAAAAAATTGGCGCCTGGACAGATTCTATAGGTGACTTTCAAAAGTTTGTCCCTAGCGAAAATTTGTATCGTTCATCTCTTGTCGAAGCCATAATTGAGGAATGTAAGACGAAGAAAAAGAAAAAAGCGTGTAAAGAAGTCCAGTATTATGTGGAAAGCTACCTTGATCACATTGTGAAAAATTTTGAAGAGTCCAAAGAAGCACTCAATCTTTTTGATCAATCCTCTTTATTGGAAAATAGAAAATTGGACCGCAAAGCTATTCAGTATCATGAAAAATCAGCCTCAATCCGAAAAGAAATTGAAGAACAACGTAGCGCCTCCAACGAACGTTACAATCAATGCGTTAGCGCTCAAAAGCTTAAGCAATATTCTAGTCCAAAAAAGCCTCATGATGATAAATCAAACGATGCAAAAATTGATTCAACGACAGTGGTAAAACTAAACATTGCACACTGTAATCGGTTTAAGAAAGAAGCCCCAAACACCCTTCCTAAAATTGATAAACAGCTTCATGAACATTACGCAGACAAAAAAGTAATTTCCGAAACATGGACATCGAGCGCCTATAGAGATCTCGAGGGCTTCAGGCTCGTCCAATATTGGAGCACAAATCACTGCCCCCTCCAAAAGACCAGCCCACTATGCAGCAAGATCGAGAAATTTTTGTACAATTTTAAAGGTCTCGAGGAATACGGAATCGATTATTGGCCGCCCAAGGATGAAGAGGCATCCAGCAGCTCCATCTAACTGATATTATAGCAAAAAAGTCTTAGTTTAGCGGTTGACGCAAAGCGTTATGGCGTGCTAGAACGCAGGCAATGAAAAGCCACCTCTCAACAATCTCCTCTCTCATAATTCTAACCGCTGCAGGATCTGCCCAAGGGCGAGTCCTAGTTGTCTCGGGAGGAGGAGGGCCGACGGGCAATCACTATTCTCAATACCTTCAAACAAAAACGCTTGCTGATTATTTGCGCGAAGCTCAAGGCACCGATCTAAATGTTTTTTTTGGAGCCGGAAACAACGACGAAACAAAAGCGAACATTGCCGATGTCCATAAAATGAAAAAACAAAATGGAATGCACATCAATGAGCTCTTGGTCGGTTCCATTGAAAAGAATAATCCCGCAACTCTAGAGAATGTCTCTGAACACATTTCAAAAGAGGCTACAAAGCCACTTTCACCCAAAGAAACGTTTTTTCTCTTTGTTAGTGACCACGGTATGCCCAACAGAAATGATGAAGGACAATCCGATGAAAGTTTTGACGATAATTGCATCGACATGTGGGGCTTTGCCCTAGGTGATTCGGACGACACCTTTGTAAACTTACCCTTTTCATCTCGCTGTTTTTCGCGAAGCAACCTCGAAAAACAACTTAAAACCAGTTATGGCGACCATCGTAAAGTGTTTTCAATGTCTCAATGTTTTTCTGGTGGCTTTCATAAAATGTCTGTAAAAAATATTAGCACCTACCCATCAGCCGATGTAAATTTATGCGGATTTACCGCCATTACGGAAGATGACGTTGCCAGCGGATGCACGCCTGATGTCGACGGTCCCAACTATCAAGGCTACGAAAGATTTTTTACTGAACAACTCACTGGTAAGGACGTGGTTAGCGGACAAACACTCCGCCCAGCTAGGACTTCAGTTTTCGAAGCCCACGAAGCCGCGACACTTCAAGATTTAACCAAAGATATTCCACTTACAACTTTAGACTTCTATCTTTGGAAGTGGTCACTTCGCTTTTTGGATGAGAACTTTAATGCTCGGACAGCCTCTAAAAAGATTAGCAAGCCCCAAACAATATTTGAGGACGCTATGGCGGGGGAGATTTTATCAAAAAACCCTGAGGCCCTTCGACGTGAAGGATTTATTTCACGACAAACAGAAGAGATTCTTGGAGCCTATCCAGAATTAAGCTCGGCACTACCCAATGCTAGATTAGAAAAATTTGCTGCTATTTTTGAACAAATTGAGTCTGAAGGGCAAGAAAACATGGACGCTTATTCAAAGATTTATAAGACGCAGTATTTGGCCCAAAGAAAAATTCGTGAAGAATGGACTCGCGCTTTTGATAAGAAATCACTGGTCTACAGAAATGCCGACCAAGAAAAATTTGAAAACCTTATGCAAGAGCTTTCCCAAAATTATGGTGAGGACTCCGTAGAATGGATTGTCATTATGCTAATGGCTAGAAAGACAATTCTAGATCCTCAAAAAGCTCAAGATGTCTTTTTCTATCTCGAACAACGAAAAGAAGACCAAGAAGAGTGGGCACTTAAAATTCCAGAATTACGTGATGAAGTCCTTAAGTCCCGCGAAGCCGAGCTTAGCCTGTCTCGCTTAAGCGACGAGTCTGTAAGGCTTCAAAAAAAATCAGGCCTTGTGAGACGACTTATGATCTACAGATTGGCTCTTGGCGCCCTGATAACCTTAGAAGAAATTAAGGATCAAAAAGCACAAACTGAAATTCGTGGATTAACTGAATGTTTGAGCGCCAGGCTTCAATAGCTATATTATAGAACTATAATATAGCTTTAGAATTATTTTGGCTCCACGCTAACATGTGCAAGTCTTTCAAAGACAAGCGCGTGATTGGCGTTTGATAGCGCATAATCATTCCGTAGTTTAAACCCAGCCTTGGCCATGGCCTTTGAAACGTCGCTAAACGCACGGATTCCATGTTGGGGATTTTTCTTTTTAAGCGTCTTATCTAGATCTGCAATTTTCTCAGATTCAAAGCCGTTCTCCCCCAGAGAAGGATCAATAGAAGGATCAAGCGAGGGATAAAGAAATGGGCCGTAAAAAATAACCTGTGATCCTTCTCGCAAACGATTGCCAAGCATTTTTATTAGAGACTTTGCCTGCTTCCAGCTAAGGACAGGAAGCAACCGAGACGCTAAAACAGCGTTAAATTTTTGCTTTGGAAATTCATCCTTTCCCACTTCAAAAACAAGAGGACCATGAATGTTTTGAATTTTGGCTGCCTTTAAATTCTTCTTAATGCTGATTTGCTTTGCAAGGATGTCGGTCGCCACCCACTGGAGATCCTTGAAGTGAGGGGCCATGTGTAAGGCATGATTGCCAGTTCCGCAACCAATCTCCAACAGACGCCACGGCCCCGTCGGTATGATTTTCTTAAAAAGCTCTAAAAGCTCGTCATCATTGCTAACGTAGGGCGCTTGGGGCATGGGGGCATTCTAACTCATTTACTTATATATGGCATCTGAGCATTACAGAGATTAAAAACGTCAAGAAATGTCTCTTTTTTATTCCCTCAAAATGTATAAAATTAGCCACTAAGGCAAAAGAATGAAGAATTTTATATCTAAAACATTTTTACTTTTTCTAACATTTCAAGGGCAGTCAGTCCTGCACGCAAGCGCAGGCCGGAGCCCCGCCGCAACAAAGAAAGCTCGAAAGCCCGCCAGCCTTTCCGCCCTACAAAAAGTTGATGAACTCACGAACTCGTTGATGGAATTGATCAAAATTTATCTGGCAGAAAAAGATGCCGCCTTTAAGAATCCAAATTTTAAAGAAGCGCTTGTAAAAGTAGGCGTTGCGCTTCAAGAATCGGGCCATCTGGAGTCGGGCTTAGATTTGGCCACAAAAAAAATGGTCGCCGAAGGAATCATTCCAAAAGAAAAAATGGATGAGGCTACTCGAAAATTCTTAGTAGCCACTATTGCTGGTGCCGTAAAGGCAGAACTTCAACAACGCGGACTGATTCGCGATGGTGCAGGGCGAAGCTATGAAACCTGGCAAAATCTGAACATTCGAATATCCGCAGAACTTGATATTTTGCCGAAGGATTCTCAGAATCTTTCGAATAATAAATTCTGGAAATTTTTTGAGGCTCAAGCTCAAACAAATTTTATGAGCGGAAATAAGGTAGAACTTCTTATTGATGGCCCCATGTCGTTCGAGCAAAGAGACACACTATTAAATAATGCAAAAAAAGAAATTCTAATTATTAGTTGGGCCATTGAAGATGATTCAACGGGAGACTGGCTACGCGAACGCCTCTTAAAAATTATTGAAAAACAAAATAACGGAATCAAAATAAAAATCATAGTTGACGGGCAAACTGCTAAAAGAGAAGGCTATCACCTGGTTCTAGATTCTTTAGAAAAATCAGGAATCGAAGTTGTTCGCTGGATTAATTCTGAGAAAATTCGGAGCGCAGATGGTCAACATAGAAAAATGTTAATTGTGGACGGAGCCAAGATGGTAGCCGGTGGACTCAACTGGGGAGATCATTACAGTCATCTTGCTAAAGACACCGTAAAATCATGGAGAGACACCGACCTTTCTGTTGAAGGCCCCGCCGTTTTCAAAGCGCGCGAGCTATTCCGAAGTCTTTGGAATGAAAAAGCGATGAGCGACAACACTCTCACTAAACTAGAGAAAACTCCTATTCCTAAAAAAGTCGGGAAAACTCGTCTAGCCGTTGTTAACCATCAGCCAGGAAATGGTGAGAACATTCTTCGGTCAATCATTTTGGCGATCAAAGGAGCGAAGAAAGTTATTTACATTCAAAATGCCTACTTTATTTTAGATCCCGTGGTTGCAGCAGCATTAGCCGACGCGCGCTCCAGGGGAGTTCGAATTGTGGTTATGACCAACTCGGACCAAAGTGTCGATGAAGCGGTCGTCATACGCCCTATTTTGAAGAGCGTAAATAGACTCCTAGGAATGGGTGTCGAGGTCTACCTCAAGAAGGGCAAGGACGAAACTCTTCATTCCAAAGCTATGATGGTTGATGGCATCTACTCTTGGGTTGGATCGCAAAATTTTCATCCAAGATCACTTCGCTATGAAGGAGAAGTGATCTTTGCCGTTAAGGACAAGCTCTTTGCTTCCAAAATGCAAGAAATGTTTGAAAATGACCTAAGCATGTTTGAACATCTAAGCGAAGCTATCAAAATCGAAGAAAATGCCTTGGCGGATCTCCAGGAAGAACTGTTTTTCGACCAGCTTTAGAAAACTGCTATCTTTAGGTTCAGCATGGACACTTAAACGATATGAATCTTCAAAAGCCATAGTGTTTCCCTAAACTCATTCTAAAAATAGAGCGAGAATATTCTTCGAAACTGAGCCAGGTCTCAAAAAAAACACTTAAAAGTGCCTATAGATTTTAGACAAAACTGTCGAAGACAATTGCTGTGGAAAAAGCCAACAAGCTGAATTTTTTTCAAGGGTCTCATACGAAGTCCATCAAGTGGGCCGGCCCCTTCAAGATTGTGGCCTTGTTATTTGCCGTCCTAATGGTTGTTAATGTTGTTGCGGCTTTGTGGATGCTAATTGAGCCAACGGCATTAGGGCATGACTTCGTGACGAACTACAATCGAGCCCTCTACTGGGCAGTGACCACTTTGACCACTATTGGATATGGGGACATCACACCAACTTCGAATTATTCCAGAAGCTTCACCATGCTCGTTCAGATTTCAGGAGTGGCGTTTTATGGATTGTTCATCGCTCAAGTGTCAAAGGCACTCTGGAGTCGAACATTCGCAATACAAAAGGAAATGAAAAACTAGAGGCTCTTCGAGCGCTATTTGTTCACTATGAGGTTCCAACTAATTTGCAGCGAGAGGTAGCGCACTACTATCAGCATCTTCTAGAAAACAAAGCAAACGAGGAAGAAGAAAAAATACTTTCTGAACTACCTCCGGCACTTCAGCATGAGTTGAGGGTGTACATGAACCTTAAGCCTTTATGCAATGTAAATCTATTTAAGAATTGTTCCAAGGCTTGTTTGCGTGATGTGTCTCGCTCTCTTGAAGAGGTAGATTTTTCTCCTGGAGAAAATATTTTTAAGAAAGGCGATGTCGCGGATGCGATGTACCTTGTGGTTCATGGAGCAGTTCAGATTTATATTGAAGACGAGCATATTGCTCAAATGCAAAAGGGCCAATGTTTCGGAGAAATGGCTTTGATTGAAAATAGCAGCAGAAATGCAGGAGCTCGGGCTGGCGGCTACTGCAATCTCTATACCCTCTCAAAAAATAGATTCGATGAATTGTGTGCCGAGCACAAAGATCTTAGAGCAAGCGTTCTTAAGATTCACCAGGAACGCGAAAGACCCAAAACCACGGACTAACTCAGCAAATCCATGATATCGCTGCGGCTAAGCGATAAGGCGGCGCCACCTTCGTCGAGAACGGCCCGAGCAAGGTCTTTTTTCTTTTCTTGGAGAGCGACAATTTTTTCTTCTAAGGTGTCTTTCGCTACGAGCCTATGGACAAAGACGGGATTTTTTTGGCCAATACGATACGCACGATCGGCAGCTTGATCTTCTACCGCAGGATTCCACCAAGGATCCATAATATAAACGTGGTCAGCCGCCGTAAGGTTGAGCCCTACTCCGCCGGCCTTAAGCGAAATCAACATTACGGATTCGGCCCCATCACCCTGAAAGCGATTCACAATGTCTTGTCTATTTTTTGTAGACCCATCTATGCGAAGATAATTTAGACTGTTCCGTTTAAGCTCTGCACCTATCAAATCCAAAAACGAAGTCCACTGCGAGAAGACCAAACATTTGTGCCCCTCTTCGGTGGCCTCCACCAATGAGTCCATCAACAGCGTGAGCTTAGACGAGCTCACTTCTTCGCCTGGAGCACCCGGCACCATGGCCCTATGACAACAGGCTTGTCTCAACCTTAAAATCAATTCGAGTGCTTGCATGATGCTTCCGCCCTCTTCCAAAGAATTCATAACTTCTTTTCGAGTCGAGGACATCAACATATTGTAAAAATCACGTTCGTCGTGATTGAGTTCGCAATGCAATAAAGATTCTGTTTTATCGGGAAGCTCGGTAGCGACTTCCTTCTTGAGACGCCTCAAAATAAAAGGCTTGATTCGTCTTTTTAGTTTTAGGGCCATATTGGCCTCACCGCGCAGAATGGGCTTTCCAAAATTTTCGTTAAACTCATCAAGTCCGCCAAGCATTCCTGGATTGATAAAATGAAATTGGCTCCACAAATCTTTAAGGTGGTTTTCTACCGGTGTTCCCGTAAGTGCAATTTTAAAATCAGCTTTTAAACCATGGGCAGCCTTCGCCACCTGGCTATCGGGATTTTTGATCACTTGAGCTTCGTCAAGAACGGCAATTTTCCATTCTTGTTCTTTAATTTTATCTAGATCCATCCTTAGAACACCGTAACTTGTAAGGACCACGTCTGAATCCAAATCTAATTTTCGATCGGGTCCATAAAAATAGCTAACAGAAAGCGAGGGACGAAACTTTTTAATCTCTTCACCCCAATTATAGATGACACTAGTCGGAGCAACCACAATAGAACGTTTTTCTAAAACGCATATGGTCTGCAATGTTTTGCCAAGACCCATGTCATCAGCGAGCATGGCACCGAGCCCAGCATCTTTTAAAAACTGCAGCCAATTGACGCCCTTTTTTTGATAGCCTCGAAGCTCCGCCTTTAGGTCTGACGGCAAACCAGTATCTTGAATGCCAGCAAAATTTTCGACCAAGTCTTTAAGCTGTTTGGCAGAATCAGGAATATCCTGCCCGAGCTCTTCGCAAAGAGTCGCCAATTCATATTGTTCATGCTTTGGCACAACAATCTTTGTTGCATCACGGCTAAGCAAAAAGTCTTGAATTTTTTTGGCGTATCGGTCCATCCAATCCTTAGGAACTCGAGCCCATGATCCATCCAAAAGAGGAACATAGTCTTCGTTCATCTCCCAGGCATTCATAACCCTACGGAAATCAATTTCTGAAACCGACTCAGCCTCACCCCTTGCAAGTAGAAATTTCACAGAAAACTCAACTGATCCTGCTGCGGCATCCCCAAAATCATTGATGGAAATATTTGGAGCAAGCACCCTATCTTGCGGAGAAAAAAGCGCAAAGGCCTCTTGGCCCCTAAAATCCCAATCTCCAAGTTTAGCGCAAAAATCTACGGCGTCCCGATCCTGATATTCGGTATGCCGCCCAATTTGTAGATTCAACTCTTTTGAAAGTTTGCGCAAAAGTTCGCGCTCTTTATCGACTGAGCGGCTCAATCCATGAGCGCGCTTTCGATCCTTAAAGCTGCTGCCCTGTGAAACAAGCTCCATGGTATTAGGATTCAACCGTGCGATTTCCGGATCGCCATAAACAAGATTGGCTACAACCGACAAACAAAATCGCCCGTCATGCAAAGTATCTTTCTCTAAGAGCAAATCAATTCTGGGAGGCAAATCCAAGGTCTGGGGCGCTTTAAGACTTGTTATCTCAATAACTATTTTTTTTCCTAACGATGGAAGGATTTTGTTGAACAAAGTTCCTTCGCGTTCCGGTCCCCAATAACTACCCTCGCCCTCACACAATTCTTGTTCTTCGGGGCTCAAGAATGTTGACTTCATAAGATGCAATGAATGTCCGCACAAAGCCACTCCAAAACGAAACTGCTTAGTAATATCGGGATTCGATATTCTTCTGAGCCTATAGCCATCGGCCTCATCAATACATTCGTATTTGGGTAGCAGCATTGCAGTTGAAATTTCGAGGGGATCGCCGTCTAGGAAAACTTTTTGATCCGGTTCAATCGCCTTAAACAAGGCCTCTAAACGATTTCGTTCGAGACTTTTATTTTGATAAGTTTTTAAAACTTGCTCAACATGAAAATCAGCTTGGTTAGAAAGCAAATCAGGCATAGCGCCCTTTGTGCGATTCACTCGACTTTTATAACTAAGAATATTTTGAGCCAATTTTTCGCGCCCGGCCGAGCTCACAACTTCGCGATAGATCGACAGCTCCCAATATCTGGGTCCCTTTGTTGATACAAAGTGATACTCAAGATGGGCCAGAGCTTGTGCATGAGTATTTGACGTCGCCCCCTCAGCCGGCAAAGACGTAGTTGCAGCGCCTCCATTTAGCGGCATGATCTTGTTTTGCCTAAGAAAGATAACCGCTGCGGCGACATGCTCACAAGGACTTTCTGATGATCTACAATCACAGTCCCATTCTTCTTCCTCCGGCCAAAGTGTGACCTTCGGACTCACGGCCTTGCCAGGAATGCGAACATGAATAATACATTCTTGATTGCTCAAAGAATCCGAGACAAGATCTACACCCAATCGAGTAAGCGCCACCCCACGCGACCACACAGCAGGTCCGGCCTCTTCTTGCACAACCTTAAGCAAATTTGAAACCACGTTAGGACTTGGGTAATTTTCCGCAAAAGAATTAGAGGGCATGAACAGTCTCTCTACAATTTAGAATATTTTGCAGCAACTTTTAGGATCCACTCATGAAATTCTTTTGAAATTCTACTTAGCGATTGTTGCCTATAAGAAATGTACAACTGGTTTGTGAGGGGAGGATATTCCTTTGTCTCTAAAACACTAAGTTCGCCAATCTCAATTAAATCTTCGACAGCATGCTTAGGCGCCACACAAACACCCATACCTTCTTGCAAAAGTTTTCGTATTACAACGTAAGAGTTCACAAGGTGCCTGTATTTAAATTTTCTTTGAATGGCGGTTCCCTGGGCCTCAATCCAACTTTGCGCCCAAGATTCCCTAGAAAAAGAATCTCCGTAGCCAATCCAGTTAACCTCTTCCCAATATCGATCGTATGAATCCTTATTTTTAAGAACCTCTAGCAAATGATCAATATCTTTTTTATGCCCCACAGGAAGGAGCTCTTCGTTCATCAATAAGACCGAGACAATATTGCTATTCTGAATTGGCTTTGTCGTGATGGCCAAATCCACTCGGCCTGTCATAAGGCGCTCAACAATGACTTCGTTTTCTAAAATTTCTAAAAAAAGTCTTGAGTTAGGGTGTTGTTTTCTAAAATCCTGAAACCTATTGAGGAGCCAAAATTCTCCGACCCCTTCAACAGAAGCTAAAAAAAGTTTAGGTTTGGTAATGTTCTCTTCTTCTTTTACGTCTACAAGCAGTAACTCGAGTCGCTCAAGCATGGGCAACAATTTTTCAAAAAGATCTTGGCCCCGAGCCGTTAAAACATTGCGCCTTCCACTTCGCTCAAAGAGCGAAAAACCCAATTGCTTTTCAAGATTGCTAATTTGCAAGGAGACGGCGGGCTGCGAAAGCGTAAGAGCTTCGGCGGCTTCAGCTACCGAGCCCATAGAGGCGACATACGAGAATATTCGCAAACTCTGTATGCTGTAATCAGATAAATCTTTTAAAAACATAAAGGTGAACTAAGCCCAAAAATCAGGAGCCTCTTTGCGCCAGATAAAATCGGCTCTATCTGGGCCTGTTCCCATTCCCATAATAGGAACGCCTACATAGTCTTCAATAAATTGTACGTAAGCTTCTAGCTCAGTGGACAACTTATCTTTGCTGCCTTCTTTATAAACAGAAGTCCAACCTGCAAAATCTTTATACTCGCCATCAACCCAAACACGCACTTTAGCTTCGCCACACAAAACGTCAGCCTTAGTGAGTACGATTTGAGTGCAATCGCTCAATCTTACGGCAAGTTTTAATTCTTCTAAATTTAACCAACCTACCCTACGGGGTCTGCCAGTTGTTGCCCCGAATTCGCCACCGTTAGCGCGAATCCGTTCGCCATCTTCGTTGTCCTGTTCAGTCTGAAAGGGCCCAGAGCCCACACGAGTCATGTAAACTTTTGCAACGCCTACGATCTCTCCTAATTTTGAGAGGGGGAAAGGAGTTCCCGCAGAAGCTGCCGCCGCCAAAGTATTTGATGAAGTTACAAACGGATATGTCCCGTGATCCAAATCCAAAAGAACACCTTGGGCACCTTCAAGAACGCATTTTTGGTCTTTTGCCAGATCATAGAAAGGAGTGGCATCCCAGGCAACATGATCCCTAAAGGTGTCGCGTGCCCTGATAGCAACTTCAAGATTTTCTTCTGTCGAACTTTCTTCGAGCCCCTGTTGTTTGATGAGTGCATTGTAGGTTTCACACAGAAAGCTAACTTTTCCCTCTAGACTCTCGTCAAACAAATCGGCGACGCGAATGCCCACTCTGTCCATTTTTGTAGAATAAGTAGGACCAATTCCTTTTCGAGTCGTGCCAATTCCCTTTTTACCACCCTCACGTGCAGCATCGAGTGCAATATGAATTGGCAAAGTAAGATGAGCTCGGAAATCTATTTTCAATCTGTCTTTATCAAGTGAAGATCCCGACTGAGCAATTTCTTTAAGCTCAAGTTCTAATGATTTTGGATCGATCACACAGCCAGCGCCAATGTAATTTTTTACGTGGGAGTAAAGAACCCCCGACGGCACCGAATGAGTGACAAGCTTTTTGCCATTCAACCAAAGCGTATGGCCAGCGTTGCTCCCGCCATTGAATCGAATAACCCAAGAAGACTGACGAGCAAGAGAATCGGTGATCTTACCTTTACCCTCGTCGCCATATTGAAGTCCCAATACTACTGGATGTCTCACGGGCTGAGGTCTATTCCCAGGGGCTTCTGAAGTCAAAGACATTGCTTGATTATGCGGCGCATTATTGCCGTGGCCCCGCTGTATGGGACTCATATTCCTTGATCTCTGCCCATGATTTCTATAGACCCCAAGCATATGAAAAAAATAACTGCACTATTTGTTTCGTTAATCTCTCTATCACTTGCTGCTAACGAGCAGAACTTGAACCATCCAAAACTTATTTCGATCACTTGCGACGCTCAGCTGACAAAAACCGTAAGATATCTTGTCTCTATAAACATCAATGATCCCTGGCTGCCGCAGAATCCGAACACCATGGGAGTCTATGTTATTGCCGACATTCTTGATTGGAACGATGGCCACTTAGTTAGCAATATGAAACTAGAATCATACGAAGGCGAATTACAAAAACTGGAAGAATCCTCGAGTCTCATCAAAGCCTCTGCAGTTGTTAAGAGCCACCTCGATCCCAGCTTAGATTTGAACTTTACGATTGATGTGAGCAAGAACCCAAGAGGTGAAGACAGCTACAGAGGAACATTTAGTGGTGACAATGGCGAAATCAGTAACCGACTCAGCTGTTCAAAAATTTATTTAGAAGAGTAAATTTAGACAAATAAGATATTACAATCTTTTGTTCCGCTCGTTTTGCCGCCAACGCCTGCGCAAATAATATCTCCGCCCTCGGCCGACCCCCAAAAGGGACAAAAGTATTAAGGCGGCTAGCTCAATCATAAAATTATATTTGCCGGATCCATCTCTCAAAAAAAGAAATGCAAAAACAATGAAGATAATAAGTGAAATCGCTAAATTATTTTTCGACGTCTCGGCAGAGGCAACGGCTTCTTCGTGCCGTCTAAGCGAATCACCCGGTTGCCCTTCGGCAACTCTTTCGACCGTAGGATTTTTTTCCTTTTGCGGACGTCTCTCATGAATAAAAACTGGAACCCTTGATTGAACTTTCTGGCGCCTAAGCGGCTGCTCATTCTTTTCTGTTCCAAAATTTTTTTTCGCCATCTAACTAAAGCCTTTTGAAAAAACGAAAACTCAGCTGTTTAAATCTTCGGTCAACAGATGCTCTTTTAACTTTGATCGCAATCGCAACACTGCTTGAGTGTGAAGCTGAGACACACGACTTTCGGTGACCTCGAGGATTTCTCCAATCTCTTTGAGGTTCATATCTTCGTAGTAATAGAGCGACAAAACCATACGTTGCTTCTCGGGCAATTCTTCGATGGACTCTGCAAGCTGTTCGCGAAGTTCGCTTCCGGCAAGTTGCACCAACGGATTGGTATCTTTGCCTGCCTCAAGAAGACCTAACAAGCTTTTGCGATCTCCATTAGAAAAGCTTCCCACTTCATCTAGAGACAGCAATGAAACCGATTTGCACTGATGTAAAGTCGACTGAAATTCCTGAATGTCCATTCCCAAGTCTTTGGCAACTTCATCTTCCGTAGCAGATCGACCTAACTTTTGTTCAAGCTTCGTAAAGGAACGCTCAATGTTTTTTGCCTTTTCCCGCATGGAGCGTGGAATCCAATCTTGTGCGCGAAGCTCGTCCAAAATAGCTCCTCTCACACGAAATTCTGCATATGTCTTAAATTTGTTGTCACGGGCCGGATCATATTTTTCAATGGCATCCATCAAACCAATAACACCCGCACTCATCAAATCATCTAGCTCAATGTTTGCCGGCAATCGCACCGCAATTTTTTGCGCAACAAATTTTACAAGTGACGAATACTGCTGAATGATATCTTGCTTTTGATCATTCGTAAGTTTCTTTGAATTCGCTTTGTACTTTTTGATCAAAGCCTCGCTTGCCTGATTTGCCATCATGCCCCCTTCAGCACGCCTGCCACTAAGGCAGATCCCACTACTCTATTTTGAGGCTTCTCTTCCCTAGTGCAAGCCAACAGTTTGTCGCCCAATCGGGCCAATGATGTGATGAACGGCGATCGTGGCGCCTCATGAAACAACGTTGATTGTTTTCTGACGGCCTTGCCCAAAGCCGGATCTTCTGGAAGCGATCCCAAGTAATCAATCGAAATATTCAGAAACTCGCTAGAAACTTCGGTTAGTTTTCTAAAGGCGTCTATCCCGTCAGCCGTGCTCTGTGATCTGTTGATGAGAAGTCTAAATTTTTTCTCTTTTTTCTCCATGCTCATAACTTTTATAAGCGCATAAGCATCTGCAAGCGCCGTAGGCTCTGCATGAGCAACCACAACAATATCATGCGCGCAAGAGTTAAAATTTAAAACATGACTTCCAATTCCTGGTGCCGTATCGAAAAGTACAACGTCATAGTCATGCATAACTTCTTGCAAACGATCCATGAGAGTACGTTGCTCGAATGAATCTAAATTCAACAGCTTTCGAACGCCTGAAGAACTCGGCAACAAATCAAAACCTGCCTTCGTATGAATGAAAATATCTCGTATTTTCGTTTCACCATGCATAACATCGTCTAATGTTTTATCGGTTCTGCATCCCAACAAAAGATTCGCATTGCCAAGACCGATGTCTGCATCGATCAAAAGGACCTTGAGTCCTTTACTGGCGAAAATACTCGCAAGATTTGTTGAAATGTTACTTTTTCCAACGCCACCCTTGCCACTTGTTATGCTAATGATTCGAGCTCTCCGACTTGAAGAACTAAAACCCGCTAGCATTCTTAATCTATCTGCTTGGTCCACAAAGACCCCCCTCCAGCTAAATCCAAAATCAAATCCGCAACCCGTTCCTTCGTGGCAACTTCCATGTCCTCTGGCACCCTCTGGCCCATAGTGAAATATGACAATGGCAAATGCGACCTGGCCGCGAGATTAAAAATATTTCCGTACATTTGGGTTTCATCTAACTTTGTGAAAACCAAGTAGTCAGGTTCAAAAATTTGAAAGCGCTTGACGGCGTTCAGCAGATCTCCGTCGCGAGTTGTGGATGACACACATAAATGAATTTCGGTGCGAATTGATCTCAAGGTGTCTCGAAGTTCGGCCAACTTTTGGTCGTCGCGTGGCCCAAAACCTGCCGTGTCGACAAGAACAACATCATCAGGCCCTAGACTATTTTTTAGCGACTCAAGTGCATCAGCATTTGGACAGACTTCCAAAGGAATGTTTAGAATATTTGCGTAGGTTTGAAGTTGCTCGACAGCCGCAATTTTGAAAGTATCTGTTGTTGCAAGCGTGATCGGGCGCTTTTGATTGATCACAAGTTCGGCTGCAATTTTTGCAATCGTTGTTGTTTTTCCAACTCCAGTTGGGCCAAGGAAGGTGATAACTCTAGGGGTGCTAGGACTGCGCAGTCTTTCACCGAGAGCACGTCCCACACGTATTCGGCCCATCAAAACTCGCGCTAATTGCAAGCGAAGCAAGTCTTCTCTGGTGATATGCTCCCGAAGCATAATAGCCTTTAACTCATCGCCAATTTCTTTTACGAGATCTTCCTGAATCCCAGACTCAATGAGCTGTGCAATAACCTTGGGAAGAATACTTATCGACGACGGCCTGATGTGTTGGTGATTTGTCGTCTGCCCACGTTGAAGACCTTCTTGTCTAAAATTTGCGCGGTCAACCGATCGCATAGAAATTTGTTCGGCTGGTGATTCGTCATCCTCAATATCAACATACCTTCTTTGAGTGATGTCCTCTCGTTTATTGAGAGCCGCCAACTGATTGGCAGTCATGATTGAAGAAGTTTGGGCTCGCTTAGCTGATGCCAACTGAGCACTCTGTGCCGAAGCTCTATGAGTAACTTTTTGACTTACACTCTCAACAAAAGAATTGGCTTCCTGTAGCCTGCGATTGAGCCTGGCGCCACTCAGCACATCATAAGCTGACGTAACACGTCTTGCTGGACGATTGAGTAATGATTCTCTCTGAGACTCTGTCAGCCCTGATTCGGCGCTAGTTTTTCGTTGAAAAGCCTCAGCACTAACTGTCGCGGTAACTTCGACTGAAGCTTTGTTCATTAAGCCCCACCCTCCGCGATTATTTTTTGTAGAGAGTATTACGGCCTCTGGCCCCAATTCTCTTTTAACAACCTTGAGCACTTCAGCTAGTGTCGGCGCTTCGAATTTTTTGACGTCCATCATGCTTTTTTTTACCTACCCATTAGTGTCAATAGTTCCCACGCTTCTTACTCGAAGCTGAGGCTGAATCTCATTGTGAGACAGCACAACTATGTGAGGCAAGAATCGATCCAACAGTCTCTTGACGTGATGACGAATCATCGGTGTTACCAAAATTACAGGGGTTACGCCTTCGTCTGTCAATTTCTCTACTAGCCCCGTCGCAGCAGGTATAATTTTTTTGACGAGATCAGGTTCGACAAGAAATTGGGTCGCCTGATTTTTGTCACCTGGTTGTACGGCATTAATCAGTTGTTCTTCGATTTCTCGAGAGAAAGTTATAAGTGGCAATTCATCTTCGTCATCTAACAATTGCGCTGTAATACTTCGCCCAAGCGATGATCGGACCGCTTCAGTCAGATGATCGATGTCTTTACTGACCAATGCCGCATCCGCCATAGACTCCAGAATGGTTACCAAATCTCTAATTGGAACTTGCTCCTGAACAAGATTTTGAAGAACACGCACAAGAACCCCTAAGCTAATTTCTTTCGGAATAAGTTCATCAACAACTTTTGGGTGTGTTCTATGAACGGTATCAATTAGACCCTGAACCTCTTGGCGTCCCACAAGCTCATGTGAATAGTTTTTTACAATTTCGGTTATATGAGTGGCGATAACTGTTGGAAGATCCACAACAGTATAGCCCGCAATCTGAGCCAATTCTGAATTATTCTCATGAACCCAAAGTGCGTCCAAGTTAAACACAGGCTCCTTGGTAGGAACTCCTTCAACTTCCTCCACAACACCGCCAGGATCCATTGCAAGAACATGATCTAGCATCAAGTCGCCACGCGCTACGGGCGTTCCCTTGAGCTTCAACACATATTCTCCTGGTTTTAATTGAAGATTATCGCGAATCGACATCGGAGGCACAACGACCCCCATATCCTGAGCAAAGCTTTTTCGAATTGATTGAATTCGATCCAGCAAATCACCTTTAGAACTACCCTCGACAATCGAAATCAATCCGTACCCTACTTCCAACTGCAGAACATCTACGGCTGATGGAGCATCGACAATTTTTTCTTCTGTTTCTAATTCACGTGCGGCTTCAGCGTGCTCACGGCGGGCCGTGTCTTCTTTGTATTTTTTAATCAAATAACCACCGCCAGCTGAAGAGATCGCCAAAATTATAAACGGGAAAAAGGCCCCTCTTAACATGAGGCCCATAACAAAGAGTGCACCAGACAAAATATAAAGAACGCGCTCATTCAAAAAGAGCTGCCTTGTCATTTCATCTCCCAGACTTTCGCCCGACCCAGCGGCCCTGGTTACAATCAAACCCGCTGAAATTGAAACAATCAACGCAGGGATCTGTGATACAAGACCATCTCCAACTGTTAATAGGGTGTAGTTATTCGCAGCAGTCGCGAGATCTAGATCCCTCTGCGCCATTCCTATAATGAGTCCTCCAAAGATGTTTACAAGAGTTACCAATATGCCGGCAATCGCATCTCCGCGTACAAACTTCGAGGCACCATCCATGGCTCCATAGAAGTCAGCCTGCGCTTCAATTTCTTTTCTTCGCCTTTGCGCTTCTTTTTCGTTGATGATGCCTGCATTGAGATCGGCATCAATCGCCATTTGCTTTCCTGGTAAAGCATCCAAAGTAAATCGAGCTGCAACTTCCGACACTCGACCAGAACCCTTGGTAATGACCACGAAGTTAATGATGATAAGAATAACGAAGGTGATAAAACCAACAACGTAATTGCCGCCTACCACGAAATTGCCAACGCTATCAATTAAGGAACCCGCTGCCGAGGTGCCCAAGTGCCCATCTGACAAGATCAGTCGGGTGGATGCAACGTTAAGCGCAAGTCTAAAGAAGGTAACCATCAACAACAAACTTGGAAAGACCGAAAAATCGAGAGGCTTTTTTGCATAAGTAGAAAGTAACAAAATCCCTAAAGCGATGGCGATTGATAGCACCAAGAAGATATCGAGCGCCCAAGAGGCCATAGGCATGATTATCAAAAGCATCAAAAAGATTAGTCCAAAGCCCATGGCTACATCAGAGTTTTTGAAAAATTTAAGAAACGAGTTCATTATTGTGTCCTACCTTTTAGTCTGTAAACGTAAGCCAATACTTCGGCCACAGCGTTATAGAGATCCTTAGAAATAAACTGACCAATTTTAAGTGCTTTATACATGGCTCGCGCTAGCGGAACGTTTTCAACACACGGCACACCGTTTTCTCGTGCAATTTTCTTAATTCTTTGAGCCATGTGGTCGACACCTTTTGCGACCACTCTAGGAGCGGCCATATTTTCGCGATCATAAACCAATGCGACCGCAAAATGCGTTGGATTCGTAACAATGACATCAGCCTTTTTAACGGCTTCGAGCATCTTAGAGGTTGCGATTTGTCTTTGCATTCCTCGAATTCGAGCTTTGATTTGAGGATTTCCATCCATTTGCTTTCGCTCTTCGCGAACCTCTTGTTTTGTCATCATAATTTGCTTTTCAAAGCGAAATTTCTGAAATCCAAAATCAATCATGGCAAGAAAAGTCATGACACCGCCCACGATTAAGACTGTTGAAACAAGATGGCTACCCAAGTGAGATAGTAATTGATTGACGTCAGCGCTCCAAAGATCAGCACTGCCACCAATCCATTTTTGGAAAACATAATATAAAATCACCCCAACGAGAATCAATTTCATGGTCGCTTTAGCCACCTCAAAAAGACCATCGGGACTAAAAATTCTCTTCAAGCCTTTACCGGGATTGAGTTTATCCAGGCTTGGCTCCATTGGTTTTGTCGTCCAAAGAATTCCCCCATGCTGGACCAGGTTCCCGACTAAAGCCGAGGCTACTGTAACAATTGCCAGTGGCGCTAAAATATAGCCCATTCCGGAAATTGCAAAACTACCCATGGATGTCACTGTCTCAGTATTCCAATCCCCGACTCCACGACGACCCATCTCCATAAATGAAGATTCAAACATGCTGCTTATGCCATTATAAATCCACTTTGAAGAACCATAGAGGACTCCCGTAGCTGCTAGCAAAAGTAAAGCTGACACCAATTCTTTGCTTTGGGCAACTTTCCCATCCTTACGCATGTCATCGCGTTTCTTCGATGAGGCTTCTTCGGTTTTTTCTTCAAATCCATCTTCAGCCATCTATCGTGCCCCCAAGAAACGCAACCATAAATATTGAGTTTCCATTCCCACCGACAATAGATTTTTGACAGCTTCGGCATACATAGGAAGAAGCATCGAAAAAACAAGAACTCCAACCCCAAGAGTAATAGGAATACTTACCATCCATACGTTAATTTGAGGTACAAATTTTGATAGAACACCCATGCTAGCTTGAAGTAACAAAATAACAACAAGGAGCGGTCCCGCTAGCTTTAACATCCAAACAAAAAAGCTTTGCCCTACTGTTGCCCATAGAGCGATTCCCGCATCAGTCGCCGTCAAATGAGCCCAAAAGTTATCAAATGAAAATTTGTATGATTCAGCTAAGGCTTGAATCGTAAACCAGTGGCCGCCTATAGAAAGATAAATCATAAGAGCTAACCAGCCGTGAAAGGCACCCCAAGCTGTGTCGGTCTCATGAAAATCTGGGTTCACTAAACCTCCAATTGAAAACCCCATTTGGGATCCCAACCAAGATGCAGAGGATATGACTGCACTAAAAATAAATTTTGCCAAAAACCCAAGACCAACACCGATGATAAATTCCTTTGCCCCGAAGGCTAAGAATTCATAGAAAGAAGGTGGATTTAAAAATGTCCACTGAGGAAGTTGCGGTTCAACGAGAGGATAAAGTGCGATTGAAATTGTAAGAGCGCCGGCAATCCGGATCATTCCCGGAACATTAAGGGACATGACAAAGGGAAACGCCATCCAAAATGCCATCACGCGGAATGTTACCAGCGTGATAGAAATGATAGGCCCAAACAATCCCAATATGTCCATAATGAACTACCTAATATGAACCGACATATTTTGATAAAGACCACTAGTAAATGAGGTTAGAATTCGAATCATCCAGGGCCCCATTATGAGAAGAGTGCCTCCTATAGCCAAAATTTTAGGAATGAAGGTTAAAGTCGCTTCGTTGATTTGAGTCAGCGCCTGAAACACTGACACTAAAAGGCCCACGAGAAGCGCCACAAGAAGAAGGGGGCCCCCGACCATAAGCATTGCCGTTAAAGCTTCTTTTCCTACATCTAAAACCCAAAGATCATTCATACGCTTGTCCTTTCATTTTCTTGGCTAGGCCAAAATTTTAGCTGCCTATCCAAAACTTCTTACAATTGAGCCAACAATTAATTGCCAGCCGTCAACGAGCACAAAAAGCATCAACTTAAATGGAAGCGAAATGAGTACCGGCGGCAACATCATCATTCCCATTGCCATCAAAACAGAGGCCACAACCATGTCCAAGACTAAAAACGGTAAGTAAATAATGAATCCCATTTGAAAAGCCGTTTTAAGTTCTGAAATCATAAAAGCTGGAACCAAGGTCATAAATGAAACGTCTTCAATGCTTTGCTTGCCTTCTTTCCCTGTTAATTTGAGAAACAATTCGATATCTGCCGCACGCGTTTGCGCAAGCATAAACTCCCTAATCGGAGCTTGAGCCTTTTCGAGCCCAACTTTTTGCGAAATCGTTCCTGCCATATAAGGCTGGAGAGCCTCATCATTTACCTTGGTAAAGGTAGGACCCATTATCATAAAAGTTAAAAAAAGTGATAGACCAACCAAAAGTTGATTGGGGGGCATTTGGTTGGTTCCCAAAGCATTTCTCAAAAACGACAAAATCACGATGATCCGAGTAAACGAAGTCATCATAATAAGAATAGCTGGAGCTAAGGTTAGCACTGTTAACAAAAATAAGACCTGAAGAACGTTTACCACTTCGCCAGGATTTTGAGTTTGCTGAATGCCTAATTGAATGCTCGGAATAGAGACCTGTGCTCTCGCTGTCGCGGCAAAAACCGACAACCCCAAAAAGCAAAGGATAAAAACCAACCATTCTTTCTTCATACGCGTGCAATCTCTCGTAGCTTCTCGCCCAACTGATTTTTAAGACTAGACTCTCTGTCTTCACTGTCTCGACTTCTAAGTGAGGTTTCAAACTCGATATCCTCATCATTAAGATCATCATCAAACTCTGAAATGAGGTTTATATTCTGTGCCGTCGAACCGATAAGAAAGCTTTTGTTGCCATACTTAACAACATGTAGTGTGCGCCCTTGGCCGATGATTCGGCTGGCCTCTAATTCAATAACTGATTTTTGTTGCACGCCCTTTTTTTTCTTCCCAGCACCTAAAAGAAAAAGGTTTTTACCAAAAAATCTTTTGGCTACAAACACAGCCGCACCGAACGTTAATAATACAACCCCAAGAGCCGTAAACATTTTAAAACCAATATCTAACATTGAAGAGTCCATCGATCAGCCCAACTTCTCAATTCGTTCAAGCGGAGAGATGATATCCGTCAACCTGATTCCAAATTTTTCGTTTACAACAACAACTTCACCGCGTGCTACTAATTTTTCGTTTACAAGAACCTCCAAAGGTTCTCCCGCCAATTTACTAAGCTCAATTACAGAGCCCTGTCCTAGCTGTAACAAATCATTAACCAGCATTCGAGTCCGACCCAATTCAACGCTTACCTTTAGAGGAATATCCAAAATAAGCTCTAGCTTTTTCATTCTCTCTTCGAGTTGAAACTGCGGACTATTAGGACCCGATTCTTCCAACTCTTCGTTTACTTCTTCACTCATGCCTATCTCCTCGTAAATTTTTTTTAACTCAAGTCGTCGACTGTGTTGCTTCCACTTGGAAGTGAGTCTTCTTCTTCTGGTTTGTTTAGGAATTCTTTGTTTTTGTTTTCTACTACTTGCGTCAGCTGAACTGCGCGACTACCGCGACTAGCACCAAATAATCCACGAAATCTTTCGACACCCTCAACTAACACGGGGATTTCCGCCGTCGCGTCGGTCTGAAGTGGAACAACATCTCCAATTTTTAAATTTAGGATTTGTCTCATTGTAATTTTATTTGAGCCTAGCTCGACTTTGACGTTTAAGTCCGTCTCTTCAAGATGACGGATCATCATATTTGACCAGTAGTAATCTGTCTCAACAGCTTCTTGCTGGAAGCCGCTGATCAACTTCTGCCGAATGGGCTCAAGAGTCGCAAACGGCATTACGATCGTGAGTGCGCCTGAAACGTTTTCGAGTTCAATGCTGAACGTAGTGGCAATAACGATATCGGAAGGAGGAACAATTCCTACGAATTGAGGATTCGTTTCTGTTCTTAAAAAATTTATAGTCATCGGAGTTACAGGAGCCCACGCTTTCTCAAGATCTGCCAGGGCAGCAACAACGACTTTTCGAATGATACTAAGTTCAATCTGCGTAAATTCTTTGCCTTCTATTTTGGTGTAGGGTCGATCGGTTCCCCCCAGAAAGCTATCAATCAAGGCAAACGCAAGTTTTGATTCTAAGACAATGATTCCAGAACCTCGAAGCGATTCGAACCTAACCACGCTCATACAGCTTGGCAGAGGAAGAGTATTTATGAACTCTCCAAACTTCATAGTATCTGTTGCTGCAATGCTTAAAGTCGCCAACTTTCGGAGCTGTGAGGTTAAGTTCATCCGGAAGGCGCGAATAAACCTTTCATAGACGATATCAAGTGTAGGCATTCGCCCACGAATAATTTTATCTTGCGAGGTCAGGTCATAGGTAACAACCGATTCTTCTTCTTCACTCGTCGATCCCGAGCCCTCGGTGTCAACGTCTCCACCAATTACGGCATTTAGTAGGGCATCAACTTCTTTTTGTGATAATACGTTAGACACGGTTCCCCCTACTGGATAATAAATTGAGTGAAGTAGACATTTTTTATTTGTCCCTTGGTCAAGTAACCATTAATTTTATTTCGAATTTCTTCTCTTAAGAAGTCTCTCCCATCAACACTTGCGATCTGGTCATAAGTTTTGCTAGACAGCACAACGACAATAAAGTCTCGGATTCGAGGCCTTAAACGAGAAATTTCTTCACGCACAAAATCATCCGCGACTTCAATTTCGACATCAACTTTTGCAAATCGAGAGCCCGCACTATCAGCCAGGTTGACGGTAAATGATTCTTTTATAAACTTGGCTTCTCCGGCATCGGAAGCTTCTCCGCCACCACCATGCTCTCCACCGCCGCCACCATGCTCACCCGAAGCAGACTCTGTAGCTTCTTTGACGTCTTTGAGAGTGACTTCCGTCTGCCGTTTAGACAAATTCATCCAAACCAAAATTGCGACGGTCGCAAGAACAACAACATTAATTGCCATTACCATGACAATAAATTTTTGGGACGGGCCTCCTGCAGCACCCTCCGCACTATGTCCGTCAGATTTTTTCTTGACGCTTTCTTCCGCTTCTTCGCCCTCGGCACCTTCAGCTTCGAGTTCTTCGCCCTCTTCAGCCTCATTTGCTTCTTGCTCTTGATCTTCGTCAGCCACGATTGCCCTCCCCTGGCTTATCTCCAACTTTAGAAAGTGCAACGCCCGTGCCACCAAATTAGGGACACGGGCCATTGCTAAGTATTTAATGACTTACTGAGATGCGCCAAAAAAATTTTGGCAGCGAAGGAATCAAGAAAATGGCGAAGAGCCTACCTAGGCGTAGGCAGACTCTTCGTTTTTAAAAAATTACGCCATTAGTATGGCTATGAGCCAATTCATTAACGCTTAAGATTGATGATGTCCTGCAATAGCTCATCGCTTGTCGTCACTGTTTTGGCGTTCGCCTGGAAATTTCTTTGTGTACGAATCATATCAACAAACTCTGATGCAATATCAACGTTTGAGTTCTCAAGCGTTTTGGTAAGAATGGCTCCGCGACCACCTTGACCAGCTTCACCAATCAACGGAGACCCGGATCTCACAGCTTCTTGGAATCTGTTTTGCCCAAGCTTATATAGACCCTCATTGTTTTCAAATCTTGCTAATGCAATTTTTGCCAATGGCTTTGTGATTCCGTTAGAATATGAACCCGAAATTGTCCCTGCCTCGTCGACAGAGAAGTTAGTTAGTGTTCCGCCAGAATATCCATCTTGAACTTGTCTAAAAATTTGACTATCTGACCCATACTGAGTCGAGCCCTGAGCACCCGTACCATTTCTACTTTCAATGGCGTCTCCAAAATACCAGTCTACCGTTTGATTGGCTTTAGCGCCTCGAAATGAAATGTTAGAGTTAAGCAATTCATCCTTCACTAGCTTACCATCGTCGTTAAAGGTCAACTTTCCGGATGAGATTTCCTGTGGAACGCCATCTTCTCCACCTTGCAAAATGCCGCCATCAGCAGTCGCGTGCCAGCTCCACTCTTGAGCCCCTGTTTTAAAGAAGTGCATGTCGACCGATCTACTTGTTCCCGTTGTATCGTAGACACGAACTGTTGAAGTTAAATCCGCCATTTCACCGGCAGTTTTAATATCAAAGCCAACGAGGTTTACCTTTGTCCTTGAATCTAAATTAGAATCGACTCGAATCTGCTGAGTTCCCAAAGCAGGGATGGTGTTTGAACTAAAGGTTACGGCCTCATAGTCACCCTCTATTTTTCCCGTCTTCTCGTTAAGCTTATAACCTTGAACAATGTTTCCATCCGAAGTGGCCAATCTCCCCTTGTCATCGAAACGAAAACTTCCGTCTCTTGTATATGAAACAGAATTTGTCCCTGTAGGATTTTTTAACACAAAAAACCCATCGCCTCGAACTGCCATGTCAGCATCTCGCTGAGAAGTCTGTAAGTCGCCCTGGTTAAAAATTGAAGTTACGCCTGCAACTCGAACCCCTCGTCCAATCTGGTTACCACCTAAAATTCCTTTTAGGTTACTTGCAATGACGTCCTGGAATTCTGCACGACTTGACTTAAATCCTGTTGTTCCTGCGTTAGAAATATTGTCGCCAATAATTCCCATTGCAGTTCCCTGTGCCTGAAGACCAGATACACCTGTGTTTAAACTTGCTAAAATACTCATTGTTAACTCTCCCCTTTGAAGATTAAGAGAAAGGTGAATCAATCATTCATCACCTGAGGGAAGCTTCGTATTCCGGAATTCTCCGAAGACACGTCCAGCTTACTGTTTATCTCTCTACTTCGTTACTAAGTTATTAAATCATTATTGTACTATCTATGTTGGTAAAAATATTTTCCTTTAAACTTTCACGATCTACGGCAGTTATCACTGTATCGTTTTTTATGCTTACCACAAAAGCGGCCTGATCTGTTAAAATCAAACTCTCTTTTGATCCCTTTGCCTTCACCTTATCTACAGCGTTTTGCAACTTCATCATATCTTCGGCATTGAGATTAATCCCTCGACTTTCAAGTCGACTTTTGGCATGAGCAGAAAACTTAAGTGGTTCACTTCCGGTTGGTCGCGAAGTTTGGATCTGTTGCTCAAGTAAATCTGAAAACGGTTTGGAATCTGACTTCGGAACCGAGCTTGGCTTTTCCACGCCTCGATCGGGTTGAACCCTTCCAATACGTCCATTGTTCAGCAAATCTTGAGTGAGACCCACTCCTGTTGCTTTCATACTATTTCCTTTCTTTCCCCTCCTCTTAGCTTATCAGATAACTTAAAAACCTAACGCATAAAAATAGGCATCATTGGATTCAATCGATTCCCCTCGATAGGATCCTCTTTACGAAGAGCTTTGGCCACCTCATCACTTATGTTCACATTGGCCTTCACTTTTTTGGCGGCAGCGTCGTCGTTTTTACCTACGTCAGTGTTAGATACATTTTTTGTGCCAGACGGTATTCCGTCTTTTGCGACAGTTTTTGCTGCTTCAGATTGATCAGCGTTCTCTAATGTCTCACGAACAGTGGTCACTTCATTCATATTTACCTTGCGATCGCCAACCAAAAGGAAGGTATCCCCGCCAGATTTTGTTATTCCGCTGACACGTCCTTCTAACTTAGTGTCAATTTCAATCTTATTACCGTTGGAGTCATTAGCTTTGACGCTATAGTAATATCTTCCAGACATCGCTGCCCTTCCATCCGAAGTTGCGCCGTCCCAACGGACATCAACTTTGCCCTCCTTGCGACTATTAAGATCTATTTCTTTGACCACTTCTCCAGCTTCATCAAGAATTTCGACTTTCATCGTCGAAGCATCTTTTGGCAGATCAACGCTAAATTCTGTAGTTGATAATTTGTCATGGAAAAGTGAGGCTTTGTCAGCACTGACTGTTTTTCCAATCATGCTATAGGCAAGCTGTGAACGATCATCTCCTCGAGCTACCATTTTTTCTAAATACTGGTTGGTGGTGACCGATTGTTCAATCTGAGTAAACATTGCCATCTGTTGAGCCATTTTATCGTTATCCACGGGACTGGTCGGATCCTGATATTTTAATTGAGTCATGAACATTTTTAAGAAAGCATCTTTGTCGAGTTTCTTTTTCGTTGTCTGAGCATAAGGATCTTTGGCCGTGGTAACCCCGGATAGTTGATTAAGAGTATCGCCCCAATTTGTCTTTTCTTCGGGCGCCTTATTTTTTGTATCAGCAGAAGCATCGGGGCGAGTTGCCCACTCAGTCTTTATCTTCATACTTGGTCCAGTCCCAACACTAGTCATATTTTATCCCTTTATTTTTAGAGTTAAAAGAGCCCCGACCTTTTAGATCGAGGCTCTACAAATTACTACGCGCTTTGCCTGTGATTAATGAACTTTTTCCATTGATTCATGGCTTGCTCTCTTTTGTCTTCGCGTGCAAAATCCTGAGTTGACTGACCTAGGCCTTGACCGTTGTTAGATGCAGACATTTCGTCGAGCCGAATCATGTTATCACTTTGTCTATTTAGACTCTGTGAAAATAGATTGGCACTAGCAGATTCCGCTTTAGTCATTCCCCTAACAATGTCATGGCTTAAAGTGGCAACGGCAGCATCCTGCCCTATCTTGGTCTGCTGAACGGCTTTGAAATTCATTCCAACATCAAGATCCCCAAGATCAACAACTTTATTTAGTCGTTCCTTAAGTTGAGAACTCGAAGCATTCAACACGGCCTGTGATGCCGATTCATCAGCTCGAATATCGACATTTACGAGTCCCCGACGAAGGGTCACTTTAATGTCCAAGCCACCAAGGTCGCTTGATACCATTTTAACCCGAAGCGTTTCTCCACCTGATTGCTTAAGCTGATCAACCTTTTCTGCAACGAAATCCGAAATTTCTTTCGAAACTTTGGTCTCATCAATTTTGATGCCCTCACCCTTGCTGGTCACTTTTGAGCCAGCCATTTGAGTGAGCATAAAATCTTTTGCCATCACCGAATCAGAGCCCTTAGCCTCAGTAGGTTCTTGCTTCTCAGTCTTTTCACCGCTAACTAAACTTTTAACTGGCTGATCTGGAACAACCGCCAAAGTCTGTAAGGGCGCACTCTTTGCCGAGACTTGAGAAAGATCTCTCAACTCTGCCGAAGTTTTCAAATCAAGCTTCTCCGACTGAACTGCTATCTTTGAGCGAAGCTCAGGCTTAACAATTTCATTCGATTTCTCGGTAAAATTCTCAGCCTTAAGCTCTGCATCGGGAAGCTTTGAAGCTAGCACTTGAGTTGCCGCCAACTTCTCTCGCACAATCGGATCGAGAGTGGTTTCAACTGAAACATTCTTAATTTCTTTTGAAGCTAAGGCTTGCGACCATGCAGTTACTTGCTCGATGCCAAGTTTGGGCATTTGGGCGTTCTTGTTTTCAAGATTTACAGCCTTTGAAAGCGCTAACGAATCTATTCCTCGGGTTAAAATTTCATTTTGAAAATTTTCGATCCCGGGTTTTTTTTCCACGTGAGTTAACATCTCAGCATTTCCAATCTTTGAAAGTTGCTGTCCAACATTAACCGGACTTATCGAATCTTTGGAATCTAGATTGATATTGTTTTCTAAGTTCAAATCTTGCAGCATCGCCTCATCGCCGATCAATGTCTCGCCGACCAAAGTCTCACCAGTCGCTTCAACTTTTAAATCTGCAGCCTTAAATTGATTCGAAGCTAGATTCATCTGAGCCATCAACTTTTGATTGCTCAAATTTTTTAGCTCGGGATCGTTGATCAGAGACATTAATTTTGCAAGAGCATCATCGGAACCTGAAGACATTTCAGCTGTCTCCATACTCTCAACCAAACCCAATAGGTTCCCAAACTCATTTTCGCCATCAGCCAGTGACGGCGATTGAACTTCTTGAGAACCAAAACTAGGCATGCTCGCCATATCTTGTGATAATAACAATGCACTTAAATCCATATGTATTTCCTCCTTTCCTTCAGACTGGCTCCGCCAGGACTTGTTTTAAGACCAAGTCTATCTTTTTACTTTCTCTTTTCAGATGATGCCGGCTTACGAAGCTCCGCGAGCTTTGAAGACAACATCATCGCCTTGTTAGAATCCATCTTATCAAGAATTGAAGCTAAATTCTTCGCCTTTAACGTCAACAAAAGTTCCACAGCTAAGTCTTCTTCCATGACCGCCAAAACTTCCGCAGCCTTCTTTGGCTTCATAGTTTCGAATGTTTTCTTAAGTCGTTCCTCAACAACCTTCTGACGTTTTTCCTGTTCAATCCGAAATGCTTCGTTTTTTTCTGTCAACAATTTGAATTCCGCCACTCGCTCTTTGACGCTTTCCTCCTGAAGGACTAGACGTTCCTGCCATTCCTTCAGTCTTGTTTCAGTTTCTTTTAAATCTTTTTCTTTTTGCTTAAGCGCCATGGCCACCTCTTCGATTTTTGAGGTGTCATAATCTTCTGCCTTTTCTTTATCTGTCGCTTCGGCACTGTCAGACGCGTTTACATTTTCGGGCATAAAGTTAAAGGCAATTCCAAGCAAGATTGCGAAAAAAGCACCAATGATAAAGTTTGACCAAAGTGACTTCATGCGCCCCTCTTTTCTTTAAGCCGTTCCCAGTTTTCGACAACCCAAGATTCGTCGGCTCTCTTCTCTAAACGTTTCTGATTTTCGTCATGCCTACGGCGCTGTTTTTCTTCCAGTTTTTCAACGGCCTTAAGCTCTTTGCTTAAGTGGGCGACCCACTCTCTATGTTTTTCGACCTCATCATCCAAAAATGCTTTTTTCTCTTTTAAGTCTGAAATTTTTTCCGTTGATCCACTAACCACAAAAGATTCAAACTTAAGAAGGGCTCCTGTTGATCGACCATCGTTCGAAAAGCACGAAGCCATTGTATCAAAACGGCCCTTTTGAATTGTCTTTATATGTTCTTCAAGCCGGTACTGCTCACCTCGAAGATCTGCGAGCTCTCGCTTTGCAAGGAGAACTTTTTGTTCTCTATATTTTTTGAGAACCTCTAGAGGAAATTTAAATGCCTTAGCCACGGAAGATCTCCTCTAACATTGCATTTCGGTCCAAATTTTCTTGAGTGTCGATCGGCTGTTTTAGAAAGGCAATCAACTTAGGATATTTCTCGATGGCGTCGTCCCAATTAGGATTGTTTCCTTTTCGATAGCCGCCGATATTGATTAGATCTTCTGCATCTTTATAGACCGCTAGGACCTTACGGATTTGAGAATCCAATTCTTTTTCTCGAGGACTAAGAACAACTTGATTCAACCGCGAAATACTTCCCAAGACATCAATTGCAGGAAAATGGTTTTTATGGGCGAGATCTCGTGACAAAACAATGTGCCCATCAACGATGGATCGAACCGAATCTGCGATCGGATCATCGATATCGTTACCCTCTACTAATACGGTATACAAACCAGTAATCGAACCACCGGCGCGTCTAGCTCCGGCTCTCTCGAGAAGCTTTGGCAAATGACCAAAGACAGAAGGCGTGTATCCCTTTGCCGTAGGCGGCTCGCCAGAAGCTAGACCAATTTCTCGAAGTGCCATGGCAAATCGAGTCACCGAGTCCATCATCAACAACACGTCTTGTCCTTGATCTCTAAAGTATTCTGCTATGGCCGTTGCCAGATAGGCTCCACGCACCTTAAGCACCGGACTCTCATCACTTGTTACGGCAATGACAACGCTGTTTTTCATGCCCTCTGGGCCCAAATCTTTTTCTAGAAACTCTGTGACCTCACGGCCTCGTTCACCAATAAGTGCAATCACGTTGATGGTTGCTTTCGATTTTTTTGCAATCATACCCATCAATACAGATTTACCAACTCCCGATGCAGCCATAACGGCTATCCTCTGACCTTTGGCAAACGGAACCGTCGCATCGAGAGCGCGAACTCCCGTCTCCAATCTTTCTGAAATGTTAACGCGCTCCTGTGGCTTTAAAGCTGGCGCACGTATTTCCCTAATTTCTGGACGAGAATCCGGCATTTCAAGCGGCTGCTCAGACTGAAAATCAGTCTCAATAATGTTACCGCGTCCATCAATTAGCTTCCCGATCATGTCGGGACCAATTTTTATTTTTGCAGACTCAGCCCGCTGTTCGATACGAGTACCCATTGCAAGACCTGCAGTCTCATCTAGGGGCATTAAAAGAGCTGTATTATTTCTAAAACCAACTATCTCAGCTTCAATTTCTTTTCTATTTCTTTGGACAAGGGCGCAAATTGAACCGATCGAAGCATTAGGAAGACTCCCCTCAACAATAGGACCAAGAACTTTTTTTACACGGCCTGATTCCTGAAACAGATTCAGGTAATCAATTCCCGCTAGCTTCTTCTCGAATTCAAATACAAATCCCGCCATTTTAGGTGCCCGTCATCCCCGAAGGATCTTCGCCATCATTTTGAGGTTCAAGTTCTGGATAAATTTTTGTAAGTTCGATTCTAAGTTTTGCAAGTTTTTCTTCTATTACTGAAGCGATTTCTCCAGAACTGCTTTCTATAAAGCAATCCCCAGCTTTCAAGGCAGGATCCAACTCAAAAGAAATTCGCCCTCTATGAGCAACATTTTTTAATTCTTCTTCAAGCCTTTTAACTGACTCAACATTTTCTGCGGACAGCCAAATTCTGATATCTTCTTCCTGTCCAATCTTTTCCAAAATTGCTTTTACGCTATGAGAAACAAGATCTCGATTGGTCTGAACTTCGTGATCAACAACAACCGATGCCATTTTAAAAGCCAAATCTACAATTGAAGTTTCGTACTGCTTCACAAGTCCTTTTCGTCCCTCGTGAATCAAGGAAAGCGCATTGCTTAGTGATTCAATTGCAACGGCAAGCCTTGCCTTCTCTTCGTCGTAGGCTTCAGTTTTTCCCTGAACTCGACCCTTTTCGTACCCCTCCTGATAAGCTTTTTCACTGACAGATTCTCTAATTTTGTCGAGTTCGAGATTTACCTTTTCATTGAATCTTCGCTCATCCTCAGCTTCCACACTCAAATGATCATGAACCATTTCAGAAAGTAAAAATCGCGCATTTTTGGGAGAATTTAGATCCTGAGTAAAAGTCGCCTTAATAGATTGATACGTGGGACGATTGGAATCGCTCAAATTCCTCATTTCAAATTTAGTGACTTCGGCTCCCTCCGGAATCATTTTTTTCTTAGACGAATCCGTCACCTGAGCCTCCTCTATCTATAAAGATTTTTCCTTCTTCTTCGAGTCTTCTTGCGATAGAAACCATCTGTTGCTGTGCACCTTCCACGTCTGAAACTCGTAAAGGCCCTAGGGTCTCCAAGTCGGCTTGGATCATTTCAGCTCCACGTTTCGACATGTTTCTGAAAATCTTGTCTCGAATGCCCTCTGGAGATGTTTTCAGTGCTCTAAGAAGAATTTCATTGTTAACTTCTTTGAGAATGAGGCCCATACCTTTGTCGTCAACTTTGACCAAGTCTTCGAAGACAAACATGAGTTTTCGAATTTCTTCGGCCAACAGAGGATCTTTTTCTTCGACACGCGCCATGATGGATTGCTCTGTCGATTTGTCCATAAGGTTAAACATCTCAGCCACAGGCTCGACACCGCCCAATTGGGTCATTTCCATTGTGCCCATTGCAGCGAGTCCTTGCTTGAGAACTTCGTTGACCTGTTCAATCAAATCTGGACTGATGTAGTCTAGGTTGGACATACGAAGCACAACTTCTCCCTGAACAGAGTCGGGAAGATTTTTAACAACTTCGGATCTTTTATCAATCGGTAAATGCGCCATGATAAGAGCTATGGTTTGTGGATGTTCGTTCGTTAAATAGTTAGACAAGGTTCTTGTGTCGACCATTTCAAGGGCGTCCAAAGTTTTTTGTGCGCCTTGAAGCCCCCCAGCTCCAAAAATAATTTTGGCGCGATCTTCGCCAAGTGTTTCGAGAAATTTTAACCTTGCTGCTTCGCTTTCAAATATGACTTCGCTTTCTTCCGAAAGAATTTTATAAAATTCAGTAAGCGCCTTTTTAATTGTAGCAACAGGCATTTTCTTCATTTTGCTCATTTGTTGAACAAGGCGACGAATGTCATGATCTTTCATGTTCTGCAAGATTGCAGACGCAGCCCCTTCTCCAACGGCATTAAGAATGAGCGCGCCCTTTTCGACGCCATTCATTCTTTGAAAGCTTCCCTTTGGCGCTGGTGCTGGCGCTCCTTTTTTTGGTGGCATCTTATAAAACTCCTTTTACTTCTTTGCTTCCGCAGCTTCGGAAGCCGCAATCCAGTCGGACAAAATTTGTGCCGCTTTCGCCGGCGCCATCTCAATCATAGAGGTTACTCGCTGCTTCAACAGCTCTCCTTCGGCCTTATCAACATCAATGGTGTCATTGAGCATAGGTAAATTTGCAAGACCCGGTAGCGCTGAAGTCCTTGGGTCTGTCATCTCCTCTAATTCTTCTACTGTTCGAGGAAGAACTGTTTCTACTTTTTCGACAGACATACCAGTTACCCATCTTACGAACGGACGCACTACCATCATAAAGAATATCAGTACGATTAATGCCACTGTGCCATAGCGGATGAGAGAGTATATAAGATGGCGACGTTCCTGTTGTTGAAGCATCGCATCTGCAGCTTCAAAATCTTCACGCGCAAACAATGAATTTTCAATCGTCACGCTGTCACGCTCAGGGACATACCCTATGGTATCTTTGACGAGGTTTTCGATGCTAATCCTAGTCTCTGGAGTGACTGAAGCAGGCTGTCTAATTTCTTCCCCATCTTCGCCTTTTTTAACTTTAGAACCACCATCCACCAAAACAGCTACTGTGAGACGTTTAATAGAACCCAATGCTTTTTCTTTTTTTCGATATTTTGTTGAGACTTCATATGAAGATCTGTCTCTGTTTTTAGATATTTTTTGTGTCGATGTGGCAGGATTTGCATTTGCAGGACCTGGCAGGGCACCCTCAGCTCCGGCTACTCCGCCACCCGCACTTCTATCAGCCTCTGAAGAATCTTCGACCACATTCGTTTCAGTCGCAGCAACTTTTTCGGGATCAACCAACTTTTCTTCTTCTTGTAAGGGATCAAAATCTAGTTCGGCATTCACTCTCGCAACGACATTGTCTCTTCCTACAATGCGCCCGACAATATCCTCGATTTTTGTTTCAAAATCGTGCTCAATGGTACGCTGCCTTTCGAGCATTGTTGTCGACAGCAGACTCTGGGCGTCGCCATTGCGACTTAATGCCACACCACTGCTATTCACAACAGTCACTCGTTCTGGCCTTAAACCTTCAACGGAAAATGCTACCAAGTTTTGAATGCCTTGAACTTCCTGCTGAGTTAGCGTTTTTCCCATTTGGAGATCGACAACCACACTTGCCTTAGGATCTTCCGTTTTTTCAAAAAAGTTCGATTTCGGAGGCATTGAAATATGTACGGTGCTTTTTTTGATTGATTTGATGGTGCTGATTGTTCGCGTTAGCTCTCCCTGCATAGCCCGAACATAGTTAATCCTTTGAACATAGCTCGAGGTGCCGAAACTTTCTTTATCAAAAAGCTCCATTCCTGGCTTGCTTCCGCCTGGAACTCCTTTGATGGCAAGCTTCATTAATGTTGGCTGAATAAATTCTGGTGGAATTGAAATCTCTGCCCCGTCTTGCGAAACCATGTATGGAATGTTTTCACCTTGGAGAATCTTTACTAATTGTATTGATTGATCTGGCTGCAAGTCGGTATAGAGAGGCTCGTAACTTTTTTCGCCCACCCAAACACCGAGCGCAACAAGACACGTAATGGTAAGAACGGCCAATGCCGAAATTCCCATTTTTTTTCCAAAGCCCAACTCTTTCCATTGGTCATTGGCTTCATTCGCAATCTTAATTAACGATTCCCACATTCCTAATTCTCCACCCTAATTAAACCGGCATTTTCATAACTTCTTGGTAAGCTTCAATTATCTTACCGCGAACTTGCGTGATCGTTCTTAATGCTAGATCAGCTTTTTCCATTGCAATCATTGTTTCGTGTAAAGATCCTTTTCCAACTGCAAAACTTGTCGCAGCTTGATCGGCACCTTTTTGAAGCTCATTCGTTGTTTCAATAGCACCCTTTAGAGTCTCCAAAAAAGACTGCGAGCTTTGTGCGCCTCCCGCGTTAGACTTGATGCCTACTGCTTCGGATTTGTTTGTTTTTGAAACACTGGTGCGGCCAAGGAGGCGCGCTTCAAGCATAGAATTTAAATTTCCGAATTGGATGTCAGACATTATCTACCAATCTCCAAGGCCTTTAGGGCCATTTGTTTTGTGGTTTGAAATACGTTTACGTTTGTCTGAAAAGCCCTGTCTGCGGAAACCATATTTGCCATTTCTTCGACTGGATTCACGTTTGGATAATAGACGTACCCTTCGGCGTTTGCCTCCGGATGTTCGGGCTTATAGACAGCTCGACCGCCACTTTGATCTTCAATAACTTCGGCAACAACAACTTCAGTATGAGTGCTGTCTTGTTGATCTAGGAGCTCACCAAATTCATTTTCGTGGGGAGCCGACTGTAGAACAACATCTTTTCGCTTGTAGGGACCGCCATCGGCGCCTCTTAAAGTATTGGCATTGGCGACATTGCTGGCTATCGCATTCAAGCGAACTCTTTCTGCAGATAGCGCAGAGCCGATAACATCCATTGTCTTAAAGATATCCATTATCTACGCCCTGCTTCACTTAGAACATATTTGCTCATGGCAAACTTTTTGTTGATGAGCTGGATTGCCGTCTCGTAGGCAATTGTATTTTTTGCCAAGGCTGTTTGTTCTTTTTCCATGTCAACGGTATTGCCGTTGCTTTTCATGGGCGCACTGGGATCTTCATAAACATCTTCACTAATGCTAAGGGCGGCTTTCATGATGGCATCTTCTTGAGCCTTAAGAGTGGGCTCAAGCTCGCCCTGATAAAGGGCCTCTTCTAAGGCTTTTGAGAATTCAACTTTTTTTGCTTTATAGTTAGGAACGTTGGCGTTTGCCACATTTGACACATGGGCCTCATGAACCTTCATGCGCATGTCTAAAACTTTTTCTAAAACTGCCGTAGTAGAATCAATGATTGCGCTCATGATGGCTCCTCCTTTTGATATCAGAAAACCGACACGCTGATATCCCTAACACTAAGGAGCAGAATTCATGCCAACCAAAGAATGTAGAAAAATTGTCGATACCCGGCTATAAAGTACCGAGTTCACCCTCGGAAAGGCGAGCCCATACCGAATCCGGAGCCATGCTCTTGGCGCTCTCAAAACTTTGACGAGCGTCAGTCTTTCGGCCCATCTCTTTATTTAGGTTTCCTTCACGATAAAAAATTTGAGCGCGTGTCAGCGCTTCGCCATAATTTTTTTCATCCATCGACTTTAAGAAATTCAAAGCGGCATAGGCTGGGCCCCATTCTTCGGCACGTTCTCTTGCTTCAAACAATGAAAATATGAGCATCACCGATGGTGCGGGCTGAGGGCGGTCAGCTTCTCTAACCTTAAGCCATGCTCCCACATTGCGCTCGAGCAGGTTAAGTTCATCTTTATATTTTTTCGTCGAATTAAGAAGTGTCGCATAACCAGCAATATCTTCCCAAGAGAAGACATCAATTTTTTGCAGTTTATTCCAAAGCTCAATCTCGTCTTTTGGTTTTTCTTCAATGGATTTTATTTTGATTTTTGCCCTGATGGCTTGCCGTGGAGAGGCTCCCGCTTTTTCAAAATTCTTTAGAGCAGATGCGACATCTTTGGCTCTATTTTTATCGTCTTTATAAACATCGGTGAGCAATTCTAATCTCATTCCGGCCCAGTCCATTAAGGACGGCAAATAGGGTCGACTCGCATGTGGCATTTTTGAATCGACATAGGGCCAGGCCAAATCTAACTGCTCGGTTGCCAGCGAAGTAATTCCCAGTTTTCTATATGCTTCTATCAAAGGCCATTGCACCTCAGGCCTAAGGACATCAAGCTTTCTTCTTTTTTTAGCGTCTGAGAATGCTTTAATCGCTTCACGATATCTTCCTATCTCGATCCTTTTGCTAAGGTGTCCTGCCAAGGCCGACAATTGATATTCTAGGGCCCAGGCCTTTAGTTTTGAATCACCAGAAGAGGTCTTTGCTCTTTCTAACTGCTCAAACGCCTGGTAGGGGCTGTCTCTCTTTAAAAGTGCATCTGCCAAAATGATTCGAATATAAATTTTTAAATCTTCTTTAAATTCTGCTGGAAATTTTTCCAAGTTTTTTGCGTTAACAACATCTTCTACAACGGCAGCAAAGCGCGGCCATTTCTGCGGATCACCAGACAACATTGATCGTACGGCCTGACGTGCGGCGCACAACCTACTTCCCACTCCTTCGCTCGACCTAAAAACACATTCTCGCCAAGTCCCATCAATTTTAGAAGGCTCTGCCCCTAATGATTCTAAAATATCTCCAATACGAAATAGAACCAAATCTGAATTAGGATGATCTAAGGAAAAGTGCGCAAAAGCTCGGAGGTCTCCAAGTGCGGCCTGCTCTTTTCCAATTCTCAAATACGCTTCTGCGCGATGATAAAGCGCTTGCGGATAAAATCTTAATTCTGAGGGATACCATGAGCCTTCAAAATTAACTTTGTTCAATGATGGCATGTTGTTAAGGGCTTTTGTGTAAAAGTTAACAGACTCCTCGTATCTCTTCTGCCTTAGACGGATATCTCCCAGACGAAAAAAGGCAACAGGAAGAAGTCTACGATCATATGCCGCGCTAACCGGTAGTTTTTTTCGCGATTCAATAAATTCTTCGAATAGCAAATGGGATTCATCCATGAGACCCAAACGGTAATGAACTTCCGCTCTTAGAAAAGCAATTCGCTCTTCAGTTTCAGGACTCCATCTATATTTCTGAACCCACGCAAGTGTTGCAGCCGCGGCATAGAATTCATTTTCCAAAAATAAATTTCTAAGCGATTCGAGAAGCATGTAATCGGAATAGGCCAGCTCCATTCCGCCGCGGCCTGCGGTTTTTCTTAACCCATCTCTCCAATAGTCAAAGCCACGCAACATAATGAGCTTGTCTTCAGTTTTTTTGCCAAGCTCGATGGTAACAAAACCCTTAAGCGCCCACCACAATGCCTGAGAGCGAGGAAGAAGTCCTTGGAATTTACTCGACTCCAAAATACGAATGCTTTCGTTAGCCGCAACCCATTCTTTTTTTCGCACTAATTCCGCAAAATAATTTAAGCCCTTAAGAGCTGTCGCCTTGTCTCGCTCTGAATATTTACGCTCTTCGTCTGCTGCCAATGAATTTTCTTCAAAGTCCTTAATTTCTATTTCTTGTTTTTCAAAGTTTAGCTGCGCATCAAGATAAGGTAGCGTTAAAAGTGGAACTTTTAGAGGAACTTTAATTAAATCCTCCCGATTAAAACGATCAAAGTCTGCAAGCTGCTTTGTTCGAAATCGATCAAGCTCGGGAGAATCAAAAGAATACGCACTACCTTGTTTGCCCAATATTTTTGCCCAGGATTCTTGATCCTCAAAAACACCTTGAAGTGTTTCGTTCATTTTCAGTAGTGGATTCAATGCGTCTCGGGCTTTTGACTTAGAGTTTGTTTTAACACGTGCCTTTCTTTTCGTTTGCGAATTTTGGCCTTCGTACCAATGGTCCACAACTAAACCTGTTTGTGTTTCGTAACTAATGACTCCTAGACTTTTAAAAGATTTTTGTGGATAGGAAAGTCTTAGAACAAAAGACTGTGGCTTGGGGAAAGCAGCCACGTCACAGGGGCCCTTTGAAAACATTTCAAGATCGAGCCATTTATCGGCGTCAGATTTGTTTTTAAATTCGAGATTAAGGGAGAGGGCTGGCCCTTTTGGACACGTCCCCGGGGACGCGGGCATTGATTCAGTCCAAACCTGTGGGGTGGCAGTCAGAGGTCCTTTTATGCGCCAAATTGACCCCACCGACTCGAAGGTAGTTGAGGCATAAGTATTTGAAATCAAAGGAAAGCAAAATAAAATTAGAGTAAAGAACTTGAGGAATGACGCATTGTGTCGATAGGAACTACATGAGACCGCATGAAGCAAACTACCAATGGAGAAACGATTATTTCGGCACTGATGCGCATACGTTTCTAAAAGACATAAAGAAAGAGAATTGGAATCTTTCATACTTATTTGATCGCCTTAGGGAACCCATTTCCCAACTAGCCCTTCAATTCTATTGTAACAGCCAAACAAACCGGGGAGTACAAATAGAGAGTCAGGAAATTCACTCTATTGTTAATTCTTTTTTAAGATGGATGGAAAATGAGCACTCTTGGTCAAAAATTTGGCAGCTCCAAGAGGAAACATCAGATTTTGATTTATATTTAGAATTGAGCCGCCACTTTCTTCGCTTCTGTTCTGTTTGCAAACCAAGTCATGACAAGAATAAAACAAAACTTTCAGGGCGGCGAAGTCTCTTGAATTGGCCAATTCCGATAAACGACATAAAAGATGATGTTCTTGCCGCCATGTCAGCAACCACTAACTCCATGCCCACAAGTTGTCGCCTCGAATACCAACTGCACCTCGAAGGATTGCTTGATCACGAAATTGCTTATTTTCTAGGTTTGGAGAAGCACGAAGTTAGACAGAAAATAGAACTAGCCAAAGAGCTACTACGGTCACCAAGCACATGGAGAGCTGCATGAATAATTTTGAAAATACTTTTTTGGATCCTGCCTGGGATCGCAAACTACAGAACTGCTTTTATAAAAACATGAGTCCGAAGGATTTATTAGAGCTTAGACAAAAGTTGTCGAATGATTCCAATTTTAGAGAAGCATTCGGAGATTGGGTTCGAGGACTTAGAGAAATCGGCCTAGTTATAGAGGGAATTGAATACACATGAAAACACAAATCACGGCATCAGCATTTTGGGCCCTTTTTGAATCTGACCTTAAATACAGTGCGATCCTTCCCCCGGAAGAAGCTCTTAGGCATTCGGCTATTCTAGGCTTTACTTCGATCGATGCCGCTATAAATACTTATTGGCACGAGGTGATTGTTGCAGACTGGTTTGAGCACATGAGTCTCGTAAACTCTGTGCTTGAAGATGAGGAAGAAATGGCGGCGATTTGTAACATTTCAAAAGATTATATAAAAAAGTCTCAAGTTGTTGCGACTCTTCGTTTCATTTCTCACACGGGAGAAATTGAAAAATTTTCACCAAATTTTTTGGACTTAGCTCTCATGTGTCTTCTTAAATTTGGAGAAGACCAATCAGAACTAGCTTCTGAGCTAACCGCACTTCAGCAATATAGAAATAGCGCCCTTCATACTGGAAGAGAATGGTCGGAACTTACTGCGCGCAAGTGTATTAACAACATCAAAACCTGCTCGACTTCCCTGATTAGGCTTCATCCTTGTTTTGCCGATGTTTTTGAAAAAACATCTCAATCCGTAAGCAAACTAAAACAAGTCGCATAAAATTAACTGTGCGCGGGGAAAAGGTGGTGGGAGTCACAGCCAAAAGGCTTTGACTTCCTAAACTTTAAACTCCTCTGGCAATCTAAAGGCACTTGAGCATTATAAAAGGTCTTCCAATCTTCGCTCAGTTTTTTGTAGT
>JBGSZX010000044.1:0-2285 GCA_041750195.1 Bdellovibrionota bacterium
AGAAAAGACTCCATTTGTACATAAACGAGTTTGTGTTTCAGACGTACAGGACGCGGGCGCTATGACACTCGCCGCCTGATAACGAATTCGTGTTTGACTGTCGCCACTTGCAACAGATCCACATGATTGAGGAGGTGTCACTGGAGGATCAACAACCGGAGCTTGTACAACTTGGCAGCTGGCATTTGTAAAACTTCCGTTAAAATCAGAAAGGACACCATCATTACAAACTCGAACTTGGAGCTCAGCCTGGCACGAGGCTGGCGCCACAACGCTGGCCGACTCAAATCGGGTTCTGGTTTCGGTCTCACCACTGGCTAGTTCGCCACAAGAGTTTGGCACTCCAATGTCACCGCCTCCAGAGTCAACGGTTTCATTTGTTTGCTTAATCCCGATTTCCAACTCACATCCAACTATGAACATTGAAAATATGGCTAAAAATAATGTGGTGTTGATTCTGGCGAACGTTCTATACATGAGCACTCCAAACCTATTTTTTCGTTTGAGATGTCTTACGTGCCTGCAACGTCCTGCCTCGATCATCTATTAAATAACTAAATCTATCTATTCTTAGATTACCGATTTTAACGACACTAAAATAGTAACAATTTTTTGCTCGATTATGAATGAGTTAAGAGATGCTATCTCTATGGAAATTACAAGGATTTTTCCCATACTTGGTTTTGAATTTAATCAAAAAATTATATAAAAATGCGACAAGAAAATTATGCAAATTATTAAGCTTACGTTAATGGAACTTTTACAAGCTTAGAGCCTAACCTTAGGGCTCTGTACAAATCATAGAGCAAGTCGCATCAGGGTCATTACCTCGTGCTCCAGATAAAGTCCAAATCTGAGTCGCTGAGTTATAGCCCACATTGCAGGAGAAGGCAGAACACTCTTTGCATCCTGGGTTGATCATACTTTGGAGTGCACAAAAAGACATATTGGGATCGCTATTAATGCTACAAGTAGATTTTCTTTTGGCTATACAAGAATAATTATGCACCCCTGCCGGCAAGGCCCCGCCACCACCCCCGCCGCCCGCTCCGGGCCCTGGTGGAACACCAACGTTTGAAACATCACTCGTCAAACCACAATTTTCAATTTTTTTGGTGACATCATCGGTCTGAACGTAAAGAAAAAATGGCTGTCCCATTTTTGTCGATAGTTTATTGCCTCCATAGTTACCTTCGCCAATTTTTTCGGCCTCAATGACCAATTCAACAATATAGGTCGTCTTCCCTACCACTGAAGCGTCTGGGACAGAACCAGCCACCTGTTCTAAATAAACACGTTTGATTTCCAGCTGATTGTCTATTTTAACGTTTTGGCTCGCCAAGACTGAATTGCCCAATTTTATGGCAATCTCATTAGCTCCCAAAGCAGGATCAAATTCCCCTGGGTCTACTTCATTGGCTTTCAAAATAGAAGCTTTGCACAAGTCTGAATTGTTTAAGAGCAAAAGCACCGTTGACTTCATTATCGAAAAATCAATGGCGTTACTAACCGACTTTTGCCCTTTCTGAGCATTGTTGATCATACTCATCAAGGCAATCATGATAACAGCTCCAATGGCCGAGGCGACCAATACGCCTGCTAAGGAAAATCCGCCTTTGGAATTACGTAGTAACAAGTGACTAATGCCCATACCCATATAGTGCCATTGAATCTTTAGAAATAAAAGGTATATATTATTCCTTCAACATTAAGATCCAGTTAAAATCTAATGGAAAAGGGTCTTTATCATCTCGTGTGAGTGGTGTGACCTACACCGAAGCCGTCATGCGTATAAATATTGCGATTGAAGTCGTGCTGCTAAGTCAAAAGCAAGCATTTTTTAAAAAGTCCAACTATCCGCCTCCAATTATCCGCCGCCTATAAAAATATTTAGGTTCCTCATAAGCCCTCTCTTGCGTGAAACTTCTTTGCTATAGCCAAGTTTTTCGAGACGATTCAAATCGAAATATTCCTTTATCGACTTATAGGATTTTCTTCCAAGACTCACGATTCTACTGAAGGGACGTCCCGCAAAAAACTTTTCTAAACTACCGTTGCTCGTATTGCTTTCCTTTTGTCTGGCAGTTTTGGCAAGTCCACGCTCCTTCGAAGTGATTTTGCGGGCAATCAATCCACACAAAGCCCTCAGAAAAGCAAAAAAGGCTCTCCTGCGTGAAACCCTTAGTAGCAAATGTATGTGATTGGAATGAACAACAATATCTTTTAACTCGACACCAAGCCTTGTCGCCAACGACCGTGATTTATTTAAAATCCATCTCTCATGC
>JBGSZX010000045.1:0-12775 GCA_041750195.1 Bdellovibrionota bacterium
CATGCCTGAGAAATGAACGCGACCCTATTGCCTTATAAGACTTGAGCACCACATGATTTGCATGCTTACACGACACGGGCCGCGCAGTTTTTGGATTTGATGCCAAGGCACCTGATGCTTTAGCCTTAATTGCTTTAGCCCCAACTGTTTTAACCCCAGATGCTTTAGCCTTAATTGCCGGAACGCCACCAAATGACATTGAAGTCTGTCTAAGTTGTTTGGAATGAAACAAATTTTGCTGCCTGTTTTGTGTTTGAGTCATTATTTCAATACCATACATTCGTATGGTAGCTATGTCAAAAAATTAATCCCCAGATTGTTAATTTAGCTATGAAAATGCAAAAAACTAGCCGCGTTGTTTAGATGCTCCATAGTGGAGGCTCCATATGTGAAACGAACTGCAGATGTGGACCACTTCCACTCGCGCAAAAAAACAAGACTGTGAGTGCATCGCCCATACGATCTCGCTAAACAAAAACCGCTTATTTATTCACAGATTCTTGCAACGATTTGTGAATAACTGGATTGGTCCATTTGATAGTTTTCAAGCGAACTCGAGCTTCCGCACCGCCTTCGCCATCCTTATCGCCAGCAGAGAAACCTCTCCCGCCGGAATATCCACCACCTGCACCCGCGCCAGCACCAGAGCCAGAACCGGCCACATTTCTGCCGCCTCCAGAACCAGATCCAGATACTCCAGCTTTAGACCCACCTGATCCAGCGGATCCGGAGCCTCCCCCGGTCGAAGCACCTGCACCAAGTGATTTTTCTGCATCCATTAATGCAGCAAAGGGATCTTCCTCATCTGTGCTTGAAGTTGTCACTCCACCAGATCCATCTAAATTATTATTGATGTCATCAGGATTGCCTAAGGTAATGGCCGTATTGTTATCACCATCAGCTTTTTTACATGTTCCGTCAGACTGTAGTGTTTCTCCGATTTGACAGTTCTTTGCGAGACAACTTCGGTAATCAGTATTGAAGTACTCATTGTCTGCACAAGTTGGCTTAGCAATACAAACACCGTCCTCATCGGGATATTCAGCTTCGCTACATTTGCCATCGGATACGACACATACGCCCGCGTCGTTTTTAACCATCCCGGTAGTACAGGTGTTGCTATCATCATCAGCAACACAAGCAGCCTTAGAGTAATCAAAAGACTCTCCGTCGTCACAAACAATAGCAACACAAGTTCCCGAATAATCTTTTTCTGTTCCCGGCGAGCAAGTAATGTTATCGCCTGCAGTTACGCCGCTGCCTGAACCGTCATCCTTCCCCATCATTCCCATCATTAGCGCGCCAAGACCGGCGATAGCAGCTAGGGGACCGAGTGTGGAGAGAAGATTTTTTCCAGTTCCCGCGGTATCAGCAGATTTTTTCTCCGCATCGGCAACACTCTCTTCAGCCGCAGCTTTTGTTTTAGCCACTAAACCCGCCGGAACCTGAGGAGTAGGTTGATTTACATAACCATTATAATTAGTGACAGCAGTTTCAAAATCCGCTGCAGCAGTCTCTTGTGCCTTCGCCGCTGATGTATTTGCAGTATTGGCAGCTTGCAATCCAGAATAATCCTGACCCACAGATTTTGCAGCTGCTTCGGACGTCGAAGTTCCTTGACCCGCATTGTTGCCCTTTAGAACTGTATTCTGGGAAACTGCAACTTTTCCAGCACTACTATTAAAGGCCTCGCGAGACTTCACATTCTCCTTGTAAGCTTTGTCATAAGTCTTAGCAGAGGCAAAAACTTTCTGCGCCAAAGGATCGCATCCCGCCTTCCATGTCGCCATATCTGTTACCGGCACTGTAGGACTTAGGCATAGTCCCCCTAAAGAATTCACAGACTCCAAAACAGTTTTAGGCGCACTCGCCGCACTCGACAAAGGCGAATAAAAAATTCCAACGCCTAAAAAAAGTTGTATTGAAAAGGCCGTGGCAAGTGTTCTCTGTATAAAATTACGCATAGACATTGTGTCCTCTGAACCCATTATGAAGTGTTCTTAACCGAAATACTCGTTAAACTTTGGTTAAGATTGTGATTAAATTCTCAAAACAGAGAACGCTTTGTCTATAATTGCTAAGATGCAAACGCTTCGACTTCTCTTTTGGGGAATTGCTATCTATTTCGCGATTCCTGTATTTGCCATAGATATAGAGCGTTGCCGCGTCCTGCTCGATCAAACCCCACTTAATAGGAGCCAAGAGGATTCCCCCGAAAAATCCATTGTTTCAAAAGCCCTAGACGGCTCCAAAAAAAGTCAGAAAGAACTTAACGAATCCCTAAGGCATTTTAACAATTCCGAACTCACGGCTTTGGTTGAAAAATTTGAAAGCATCGAAGAACTGAACGAAAAAACCACGACCGAGTATCAGTCAAAGATGGCCGAACTTTCGTCTCAAAAAAAGCGCGCTCGTTCAGAAAACAATAACTCCCATTTATTATCAATAGATGGAGAAATGAAAAGCTTAGTCAAAACACAACTTGCCCGCAGTAAAGAATTCGAAGCCGCTAAAATAAACACTCTCAATGAACTTGCAACCCATAGAAACAAGATGAGCCTCGCCGATCAAGAACATTTAGACACCATCTTAAATGCCCGTTCTGAATACTACAAATCGTTTAGACGCAGCCTTGCCAACCACTCTCAGAACAAAGCCTACCAACCCAGCGGCAAAATATTTAAAGATGTCTTGCAGCATGCTCCTGAAGACAAAAAGACTGCCCAAGAAAATGCGGCGCTAGCAACAATTTTTGAAAGCCTTGAAAAAAACAAAAATTTTACTCCAGACCAAAAGCTTAGCTCCGAAATTGAATCGGCCATCAAAAAACTCAGACCAGATCTCAGACAAAATCTTCAAAAATTTTTGTTAGAAAACTTTCATACCTTCGCTGACAAAGATGTCCCGGGCAAAAGCCCTCGCGAAAATGCACAACTACTCCTACAAGCCTGTGACGACCCTGGCCTCCACATTCAAAAATTTATTGACGAAGGAAGCACACCTCAAGAAGCCTATGGCAGATATATAGAAGAAACTCGCAGCCTCATCCCGGTGGGCGATGGCATTGGAACCTTTCAGGCCCGTGACATCATGGACCGTGTCCTAGAAATCCAAGAGCAGATCAAAAAAGACCCCTCTCACAAAGAAGTGATCTTAAGCGGCTCGTCGCTTCAGGGACTTGGCAAACGAGGTGAAGGCCTTCATGCGAAAGGGGCAGAAAATTTTTCTATCGAAGAATCAAACCCCCATGATATTCAAATTCGAGTCGGAAAAGATTCGGCGTTTCTAGAAACAGTCAATAAAAGTTTTTCAACTCATCTTGATCCATCTGACTTTAGAACCTCAAGAACTACGGCCCTAGCTACAAAACAACTCGCGGGCTTGTCTGATCAACAATCAAGAGCCCAACTTGCCGCAAGAAGCCCTCCCCCCAAACGTGGAGCTGAAACCGCAAATGAAACTTTGCTTTCCTTTGTTAGTCCCACAACAATTTCTGACTTCCCCATCCAGGGCAAAGCTATCGATGCCTTAACGGGAAATGTTTACCTACCTAATTCTGGATATTCAAAACTCAAAATAGATTCCATTCCTGAAACAAAAATTTTGTACGGAAGAATCATTAATGATTCTAAGGGCTCGAAACTTATTGGTGGTCACTCAGCCTCTGTTCTGAACTCAAAAAAGTTTACGGTTTCTAGCGTCATAGAAAATCCAGACGGCACATTAACAGCTGCCATTCAAAAAAGAACCGGCCAAAGATCGTGGAGCGAATCGACCACGAAGACACTTTTTCCCAAGTCTTGGACCGATCAAAAAATTATTGCGGCCACTCGCGATATTGTTGGCACCACCAAACCTGAATTTGCGCATATCGATGGAAACTCTTTGTTTTACTCAAAAGTTATAGATGGCATCAATGTCGAGGTGGTCGCTGACTTTGATGGCAATATTTTAGCGGCTTACCCCAGGCAAGGACAAACACCTTCATGGGTCGTTAAACACAACACTGACAGAAAAAGACTCCTCGACATAAAAATCTCGGCGCCAACTCACAAAGGGCCCAAGCTAGGCGAATATGCTTCACCAAAGGATCGAGCGGCACATGCCTTAAAAATTATAAGCAATCGACGAAGGGCCGCGAGCGAAGAGCCCCTTAAATTGCCTAAGTCAAAAACTTTGATATTTTCTCAGGCACATGAAGCAGCACGCAAAAACGGGCGAGATCCTGGCACGACAATTTTAAAAGAGAACGGCCTTACAGACGCTGACATTCAATCTTTGATTGATCACGGAGTCATAGCCCTACCAGCTGCCCCCTCGCCAAATAAATAGCCAATGACACTCCATATCCTTCATTTTATTTTTGAAAAATACGATAAGATAAGCAGCAATGGACGACTCCAAACAGCTCACAGACCTGGTCGAAAAACTTCGCGACATCCCCACCCTTTCTGTCGTGGTGCAAAAAGTTATGGAGCTTGTTAACAATCCTAAAACAAGTGCGGCACAAATTGCTGATGTCCTAAAAAAGGATCAAGTGCTAACCGCCAAAGTCTTAAGACTTGTGAATTCTAGTTTCTATAATCTTTCAACAGAGGTAACAGATGTCAGCCGCGCTCTGGCGTTTCTTGGCTTCAACAGTATTTCGATGCTAGTTCTTGGGACAAGTGTGTTCTCCGCTTTCCAAATTAAAAAAGCAACTTACTTTAATGTTTTAGAATTTTGGAGACATTCGCTATCAAGCGCCATCGCCGCAGAGTTGATCGCCAAAAAAATTAAAATCAGCAAGCCCGAAGAAGCTTTTAGCTGCGGCTTACTTCATGATGTTGGAAAAATTGCCCTTTTTACAATTGAACCGGAATTACTAAAAAAAGTTGTTGAAACCGCAAAAGATAAAAGCATCAGCTTTAGCGATGCAGAATCATTGCTTGAAATTCCGAGTCATACTGTCCTAGGGGAACGCCTTGCCACAAAATGGCAGCTGCCTCTGTTGATCCAAAAAACAATTCGTTATCACCACAGAGATATCGAGCCGATGGAGAGCATATTTCCAGCCCACAAACCGACAATCATGATTGCGAGTCTTGGCAACGTTATGGCCAAGCGTTTTAAGGTGGGTGAGTCTGGAGACCTTACCGAGCCTGATTATCAAGGCAACTACCTGAAGCTACTAAACTTATCACCTGAGAAGCTGTTAGAGATCGAAAAACAGTTTCCATCCGAAATGGACCGCGCTTCATCCTTCCTTTCGGGCGCCATGTCGTAGAATTGTTAATAATTGGTTAAGACCTACTTTTGAAGCGTCAATTGCTTATTGATTGAGTCCCCCACTCCGATAGGAAAAGGTGGAGTTTTCTCAGCTATTTCAGGCCTTTTTTGAAGAAGCTAGCGACGCGATGCTTGCGGTTAACCTTGATAAAGGCATCATCATGCGCGCTAATAAAACTCTCTGCAATATCTATGGATTTTCTAGAGAAGAAGTCGAAGGTGAGAAGCTAAACATTCTACACACAAGCGTGCCCACCGGAATGGAACGCGAAAGAGCCTTATCGATTCAAATCATCGAACACGAAGGCTACTACAACGACATCATCATTGTGCCCAAATCGGGTGAAACCAGATTTGCGTCCATAAGAGTACGCCATATCTTAATTGAAGATACAAAGTTTGCGATTGCAGTGTTATCGGACGACACCGAACGTCAGTTGATGATGCGTGACCTTGTTGCAAAACATCAATCAATGGAGCAAGCCTTCGTAGAACTTGAACATGTCCACAGCGAGTTAAAGTCGGCGCAAGAAAAAATGACCCAAGTATCAAAGCTGGTAGCGCTCGGAGAACTTGCGGCAGGAATGAGTCACGAACTTAACCAACCGCTCACCGGAGTCAGAGGATTTGCCCAAGAGCTTCAAGACATTTTAAAAAACGAAAAGAAACCAAAGCGAAAAGAAGTTTTGTCCCTTACACAAGACATCATTTACAACGCCGATAAAATGGCCGCCCTGCTTTCGCATTTGCGAGATTTTGCACGACAAGAAAAAAATAATTTTAACTCCTCAGACAATTCTAGGCTAGAGCCAGTGCCACTGGAGTCTGCCGTTGAAAACGTTTTAAAACTTCTGGGCAAACAACTAAGAGAAAAAAATGTTAAGATTTTCACCAATCTTGAAAGCGACTTAACAGCCCTAGCAAAGTTACATCCCATCGAGCAAGTTCTGATTAACCTGATCACCAATAGTCGAGACGCTGTCGTAGAAAAACATAAGGATTCAGGTCGTGGTCGCATAGACATTCAAACTTGGGCTGAAAAAGATGAAGTCAAACTTCGCGTCACAGACAATGGAAGTGGCATTTCGGACGAACTAAGAGACCGCATTTTTGATCCCTTCTTTTCAACAAAAGAACAAGGTCAGGGCATGGGCCTTGGACTCGCAATAAGCTTTAGTATCATTCATAATTTCAAAGGACAGATTCAGATAGAGGAAAGCTCGCCTGGAGGCACCTCCTTTTTGATCACCCTACCTTCTGCGCAATCAAAATTGCGTAAGGAGGCCGCGTGAAAGAGCACATTCACTTTAGAGTCCTCATCGTTGATGATGATCCAACAGTTCGAAAAGTTTTGGTGAGTCGCCTTGAGCGCCGTGGACACAACGTCATGACTGCTGATAGCGGAGAAGAAGCCCTAAAGCTCAATGATGACTTTCAATGCGAAGTTTTGGTGAGCGATCTGAGAATGCCAGGCATGAATGGCTTTGACTTGATCGATAAAATTCATGCCCCCGCCATCATCATCACAGGACATGGAGACAAAGAATCAGCCATCAAGGCTGTAGAGGCCGGAGCATTTTCGTTTTTTGAAAAGCCCTTTGATTTAGATTCGATCGGATTCGCTGTTCAGCGCGCCGGTGAAAAGCACCACTTAGTCCAGGATCGCGAGCGGCTTCTCCGCAGGCTTAATAAGCTTTGCAAGTTACAAAACCGAGAAATCGAAAGCTTGAATGAACATAGTTTTAGTGATTCTTTATTGATTGGATCTTCGATGGGGATGCAAAAAATCAGACAAATGTTGCAACAACTTGCAAAAAAACCTAAAGCCCCCCTCCTCATTCAAGGAGAATCGGGGAGCGGAAAAGAAGTGGTTGCAAAAGAATTACACCGCCTCACCTACAATGACGGCAAATCAGCGCCCTTCCTGGCCTTAAATTGCGCCACCGTTCCAAGAGAACTGCTAGAGTCTGAACTTTTTGGACATGAAAAAGGATCTTTTAGTGGCGCTCATCAACAAAGAGTAGGTCTCGCCGAGGCGGTTAGAACAGGCACACTTTTTCTAGATGAAATTGGCGACATGTCTCCGGAACACCAAACAAAGATACTTCGCTTTTTGCAGGAACGTAATTTTAGAAGAGTGGGTTCTAATTCTGAAATTTCATTCAAAGGAAGAATCATTGCAGCTAGCCATAAAAATCTGCCCCAGCTCGTCAAAGATGGCGCCTTTAGAGAAGACCTCTATTATAGACTCAACATTGTCACCATTGAGATCCCTCCTCTACGCGAAAGAAAAGAAGATCTAGGCGAGCTTGCGAAATTTCTTTGCAAGATTCACCAACTTCAGGGAATAGCTCCCCAGTTAAACTTGGGCTCCTATGATTGGCCCGGTAACGTGCGAGAACTCAATAATTGGATCGAAAGAGCTGCCATTTTAGATTTAGTAGATTCTGAGAACTTTGTTCGCTCCGAGTTGCCTTCATCAAACGGGAATATGGCCGATAGCATAACTCTAGCCGATCAATTGATAGATGGAACGCTTCATGACAGACGAAAAATGCTTCTCGATCGTCATGAAAAGTTATGGATATTAAAGGCCCTAGAAGACAATGATTTTAAAGTCGCCCCAACAGCTCGGATGCTAGGCATTGATCGAAAGAACTTATCGCGAAGAATTCAAGAACTGGGAATTGATCCCGATGCCCACAAAAAAGCCGCTTAAAGATGGCCTTCACTTTCACAATATTTTGGAATAGCTAGGCGATCGATAGCTAGATCGTTTAATTTTAAATTATTTCCATGAATATGTGATCTAATAAAATCAATTCGATCTTTTGTTGCGGGGTGTGACGAGAGTATAGGAAACTTTTCATAGAGTTCTAGCTGAGAATTATTTTGCTTTTGAAGACCTAGAAAAAGCTCATCGGCGCCCGCGACATGGCCATACTCTTTGGTTACTAAATCTAGCGCAAACTCATCTGCTTGCCGCTCAGCATCTCGGCCAAATTTTAAATGCGCAACTTCGGTGAGCGACATAAAATATTTTTGAGCATCCTCTATACCCAAAAAGGATGCGAAGGTCGTAGCCAACAAGCCACTGATCATCTGCTTGGAATTGTGCCGCAGGTAAACATGCCCCAATTCGTGCGCAATCACAAACGCCAAACCGTTTTCGGACTTAACCAAGTCAAACAAGCCGCTTGTCACCAAAATTTTTCCGCCGAACATGGCAAATGCGTTAGCAGCTTTTACACATTGTAAATTCGCCTCAATTTTATAGGAGTCTCTAGTCTTTGGAACATGGCTATCAAGCTTTTTAACCAAGTCTCGGAGCTGATACTTTGGCTTATAGTTCTCGTCGAATTCATCTTTTATGTTTTCCTTTTTTTCAAAATCAAACTTAGAAAATAATTCCTGCTCCACCCTTGGTGGAATTTCTTTGGCAATCCGGCCAGCCACCAGGTTAAAGGCCAATAGTATGGCTCCCGAAAAACTTAAAAAAATTAGCAGAAATTTGAAAAATCTTTTTGCCCCTGAATGAGGACTTATATTGTGATTTATCTCTGAAATCTTTGCTTTATAGTTCTGCATGATTTTGCTTAAAGGCCGTAGCATAGGCTATGACCTCAACTGTTCCCAATTGCTTATTTGTGCTCCCTTGAGAAATAGAAGACGTTTCTAATCTGAGATTATAAATCGCAGTCGCTCCCATATCACGAGCTTGTTTTTTTACACGTACAATGGCCTCTCTTCTTGCTCTATCCATGAGGGCTTCGTAAGCATGTATGCGTCCACCAAAAAGATTAACGAGACTTCCCATAATCATTTTAAAATAGTCTTGAGAAATAACCACAGAACTATGCACAAGTTGCACTTCGCCCGCCAAACCTTTAGAAAATTTTTTAAGATTTGAATGGGGAATATCAACAAGCATTCGCTCCTCAATAGCAAGTCTCGCAAAATGACTTCGTTCTGCCCTGCCGCCAGCAAAATATCCGAGCACAATCAAAGCTAAAACAACTAAAATATCCATTTTCTTAAACTTCAACCTTAACTGCAGTTCCGTAAATATAAATTTCGGCAGCACCGGCTGCGATTGAACTGGTTGAAAAGCGAATGTTAACCACGGCATTAGCGCCAAGATCTTTTGCGTGCGCTACCAATCTTGAAAGGGCTTCTCTGCGAGATTCCTCAAGGAGCTCTGTATAGCCTTTGAGTTCGCCTCCAACCAAATTCTTAAAGCCGGCCATGATGTCGCGTCCGACATGCTTCGCTCGAATGGTGCTTCCGGAAACCAATCCATACATCTCTATTATTTGTTTGCCTGGAATTTCTTCTGTGTTGGTTAAAATCATCTCCCCATTATTGGCGAGGCTTTTGAATTGGGCAAGAGGGCGGGGTTTTGGCGCCGCACCTAGCTGTGGCGACGGCACCCCTAAAACCAGCAAAAATCGGCCCCAAAGCTGTTTTAAGCCCTTCCCAGGCCTGGCACAACGCTTGAAATACCTAAAGCGTTGAACGTCTCTGAGGAGGGCCAAGCGATGAAAACAATAAACCCAAAACAACAACAAACAACAACAATCTCAACTCTCATCACCAAAGTAATAAAAGAAAATAACGCCTTCAAATCTCAAGTGGAAGTATTGCGCAAAGAAGTGGAGCAGTGGCGAGTACGGGCGGAGCGGGATTTTCTTACAGGTTGTTTACGTCGCGAGGCCCTTCTGAATTTACTAGAATCCCGCAGTCAATTTGGACTCCTAGAATCTAAAATGACTGTGGTTGTAGTCGATGTGGACCATTTTAAACTCATCAATGATAAACACGGTCACCATGTCGGCGATTTAGCACTCAGACACACAGCCGAGATTTTACAACAATATTTACCGAAAGGAGGACTCGTAAGCCGTATGGGGGGCGAGGAATTTTGCCTTGTCATACCTGGTAGCCTTGAAACCAACAGGCGAGTGATTGAAGGTATCAGAATCGCATTGGATAAAAATCCTTGCCCCCTCGATAACGGCGCAAAACTTCATATGACGGCAAGTTTTGGCGCAGTGGAATGGGATTCATTAACTCCGCTTCTCACTGCATCCATAGCCGCTGATGCCCTTATGTACGATGCTAAAAATGCGGGCCGTAACTGTGTCCATTTTGAAGACTCAAAGAAGAATCAAAAGGTGCTCAGCTACCCCAAAGCGGCCTAACAATACGCTGCAATAAATTCACAATAGGAGACAAAAATCGAAGAAAAAACTTACAAAGCCTGCTTCAAAAGCGGGCTTTGTTGTTTATAGAGCGCCAAATGCCCTAAATTGCCATTTTCGGGGCGCTGCAAAACTTGCCGGTTCAGCCCTGATCCGCTATGAAATGCCTATGAATTTTAAAACAATCGACGAGCTTATTCCCACCGAAAAATTAGGTTTCGGAAACTACTACGGAAAGCTAATGCTTGAAGCCCATTACAAAGATGGCGAATGGAAGCCTTGGACCATTTCAAATGTTCACGCTCTAGAACTTCACCCGGGCGCAAAAGCCCTACACTATGCTCAAGAAATTTTTGAAGGACTCAAAGCCTACAAACAACCCAATGGAATTTTTATGTTCAGGCCCGAGGCAAACATTTCGCGCATGAGCAAATCGGCAGAATATTTGGCCATGCCCCCCTACCCTGAAGATCAGTTTTTGGAAGGACTCAAAACTATCGTTTCAAAAACAAAGCATCTGGTTCCTGAACTTCCTGGTTCACTTTATTTGCGCCCCACCATGATTGGTCGCTCATCAAATTTGGGTGTCGCGCCTGCTGCAGAATATATATTCTACGTTTTAACTTCACCTGTCGGCGGATATTTTGGCGACGTGAGTACTGAAAAGCCATCTTGCATTTCTATTTGGGCTAGCGATGTTCATGTCCGTGCTGTGCGCGGAGGATTAGGCGCTGCAAAAACAGGGGCAAATTATGCCGCCAGCTTACGTGCCGTAGCAGAATCTAAAAAACGTGGCTTTAACAATGTTATGTTCCTCGATGCTATTGAAAGAAAATATGTCGAAGAACTAAGCGGCATGAATGTTTTTATTGTTGAAGATGGAATCATTAAAACACCATCTCTTGGAGATACGATTTTAGCTGGTGTGACCCGCGATAGTTTGATCAAAATCGCAAAGCATGAAGGCCTACCTATTAGCGAAGAGCCTATTGCAATAGACGAACTACTTGCTGGACTTGCCAGTGGAAAAGTAAGCGAAGTTTTTGCATGCGGAACGGCAAGTGTCGTAACTTCAATTTCAAAACTTGGATGGAAGAACGAAGAAATCACAATTGCAGGCGGAGTACCCGGCCCCATGGCAACAAGATTGTTTAAATCGCTAATGGGAATTCAATCAGGCCACGCAGAAGCTTTTGATCCCTCGTGGCTCGTAAAGTGTTAAAAAAAAATTTTTTGTTCACTGAATAGTTTTTTTATTCGGTAAAAATTTATTTGAATCTTTTGTTTGAATCTTTTGACTGTTGGATTGTTTTGCAAAAATTTTTGCATCAGACAAACAAAAGCCCTGATACGCGAAGGGGAGGGCAAGGGGATCGCGAGATCAGGGCTTTTTAAATCAACGGTTCCAGTTAGGGGGCCGGAACCGATATGATTACTAAGCGAACAAGTAGGTTTTTAAGAGGTTATCCACAAAAGGTCAAGTATCTTTGTAAAGATTTTTGAGGAAAAGTCCGTAAGCCGCCCCGGTGGCTGTACAGTGCTTTCACGCGTGAGACCCCAAGAATACAAATAATCAAATAAATACAAATATTTACCTATATGCACATATTCACGTAGAAGATGTAAAATGCCTCAAAATATTCGCACGATTTCCTGACATGCTTCATCAATTTTTGGGATCTGTGGCTTGCCAATATTGTGCGGAAGCACTAAGCCTAGTGCACGTTCATTCAGAACATTCGCGGGAGTAGCTCAGCTGATAGAGCGCCACCTTGCCAAGGTGGAGGTCGCGGGTTTGAATCCCGTCTCCCGCTCCATAAAAAATTGGAATCAAAGTTTAAAATTCAAATAGTTTAATAAAGCTAAATACCTAAAACCCCTAGAGACTCTAGGCGGGAAGTTTTGCGTTCGCCCCTCAAAACCCCTCTAAGGAACCCTCGTTCCCTAATTTTACCCTGAATGAAAAAAGTAGCCCATGAGAAGTTTCAGCGGTTCGGAATTCCCGAACCACGGAAACTTCTCATACCGTTCGGAATTTCAAAGCCAAGTATCCAGAAAGAGAGAGAAAAATGAATGGCAATGAAAACTATGGATTGATTATTCGACTACTACGAGAACAAAGAAAACTTAGTGTTCGGGAGCTGGCAAAACGGTGCTGTAAAAGCATCGGCTGGATTAGCGAGATTGAACGTTCTACAGGCACTGCAACTATATCCGAGCAAGAGTTTGACCGCATCGTAGCTATGCTTAATGGAGAAAAAGACAAAGCGCAGTTCAAAACTTGGGTCGCAAACCACAAAAATAGC
>JBGSZX010000046.1:0-48414 GCA_041750195.1 Bdellovibrionota bacterium
TCCGAGCAAAGCTTGAAGCCAAAGGAGCCGGAAAATGGATTGAAAGTTCTGGTGCTAAATCGAAGTTTGGCTTAACGGCTTCCGAAATGCTGGAGGGCATAGAGCTGTTAAAAAAACACGAAATGCTTCCATGTTTGCAGATGCTTCATTTTCATATTGGGTCGCAAATTACAGCGCTAAGAGCCATCAAAGATTCTTTAATTGAAGCGAGTCGTATTTATGTTGAACTTGCTAACCTAGGTGCTGGATTAAAATACTTAGATGTTGGCGGCGGACTCGGTGTTGATTACGATGGCTCACAAACAAATTGGGAAAATTCTGTAAACTACAACATGCAAGAATATGCCAATGATGTAGTGGGGCAGGTCAAATCGGCCTGTGACGAAATGGGAATTGAACATCCACATATCATTACTGAAGCGGGTAGGGCTCTGGTCGCACATCATAGTGTTTTAGTTTTTAACGTTCTTGGCAAACACAGGATTGAACGCAAAGCCCTTTCTGAAATCAACTTTGACGGTGAAGATCACGAATTCATCACCGACTTACTAACACTTGTTGAAACCCTAAATCCTAAAAACCTAAATGAACATCTTCAGGATGCTTTTAAAATTCGTGAAGACGGGATGAATCTGTTTAATCTTGGATATTTTTCGCTTAAGCAACGCGCTCAGATGGAGGACATTTTTTGGATATTCTGTAGCAAAGTCATGGAACTCGAAAAGACCTTAAAGCGTAAACCAGAAGAGTTAACCAATCTTAAAAAATTGATGTCCGATTCCTATTATTGCAATTTTTCACTTTTTCAATCTGCCCCCGACATGTGGGCCGTTGACCAGCTTTTCCCCATTCTTCCAATTCATCGACATCAAGAGCGTCCGACAAGAAAAGCAATTTTGCTAGATCTTACTTGCGACTCCGATGGAAAGATTGACCGATTTATCGATTTAAAAGACGTCAATGACACCTTAGATCTTCATGACTTTGAAGATGGGCAAAATTATTTTATTGGCATGTTTATGTTGGGCGCCTACCAAGAAATTTTGGGAGATTTCCACAATCTTTTTGGAGACACCGATGCCGTTTACGTTTCGCTTACTGAAGATGGCGGTTATAAAATTGACCACATTGTTGAAGGCGACACTGTGACCGATGTCTTAGGATATGTAGAATATTCCAAGGCAGAACTTCTTAAGAAATTTCGAATGAGTGCTGAAGAAGCCTTAACCAAAGGGACAATCAGCCTTAAGGAATCGAAGCTTATTATGAAATATTACGAAGAAGGTCTGGCGGGCTATACCTACCTAGAAAGTGCGGAAGAAGGCGATAGTCTTGCCCCACTAGACGGACTTAGAAAAATCGGGCAAAAACAAAGACAAGATATGAAAAATTCAGCATTAAGGGATTCTCAGTAGACATTATGACTCGATTTATTTTGGGCGCAAAAGAAGCGCAAATTGAAATTAAAAATGACGCTCCTCAAACGGGCGCCAGCGTTTACAAGGAGCACTTTCAAGGCACACGAGTCTTTGCGGTTAAAGTTGATGGAGAAGTCAAAGACCTATCCACAGCCTTGCCCCCTAATTGTAAATTGGTTGAATATCTCACTGAAAATGATTCTGAGTCCCTAGATGTTGTGAGACATGGTTGTGCCCATATTCTCGCTCAAGCAGTTAAAGAGCTTTATCCTGACGTTCAAGTCACAATCGGTCCTGTTATCGCGACTGGCTTTTTCTATGATTTTTCTAAATCGGAACCCTTTAAGGAAGAAGATTTGCCTGAAATCGAAAAAAAGATGAAGGAAATCATCAAAAAGGGTCACGAAGTTCGTCGCGAAGAGTGGGATGTCTCGAAGGCCATTAGCTTTTTTGGAGATAAGGGCGAAAAATACAAAGTAGAAATCATTAAAGACCTTCAAAAAAATGAGGGCGTAAAAACTGTCAGTGTTTATTGGCAGGGAGATTTTGTAGACCTTTGTCGCGGACCTCACATCCCAAAGACCTCACTTATTCCAGCCTTCAAACTCACGCATGTAGCCGGTGCTTATTGGCGTGGTGACGAAAAAAACGAGATGCTAACTCGCATCTACGGAACCGCTTTTTTATCTAGAGAAGCTCTCAAAGAACACCTCGAAATGATCGAGGAAGCGAAAAAACGTGACCACAGACGTATTGGCATTGAGCAAAAATTATTTAGCTTTCATCCGGAAGCACCAGCAAATCCATTTTTTCATCCTGCAGGCGCATTTGTTTATTCCGAAATTCAAAATTTTGTACGTCGACTCAACAACGCCAACGGATATAGCGACGTCATTTCTCCGCTTGTTATGAGTGAAGATCTTTGGAAAAAGTCTGGTCACTATGACCATTACCGTGAAAACATGTATTTCACCAAAGTAGATGAACGCGATTTTGCCATCAAGCCCATGAACTGTCCGGGCCATTGTTTGATTTATTCAAATACCAAACATTCTTATAGGGATTTACCTCTAAAATATGCAGAATTTGGCCGCGTTCATAGACACGAACGTAGCGGGGTCACCGCTGGTCTTTTTAGAGTTAGAAGTTTCGTTCAAGACGATGCGCACGTTTTTTGTACCGAAGAACAAATTGAGCCTCAAATTTTACAAATTTTGGGAATGATCCGCAAAGTTTACTCCACGTTTGATTTCGAGTTTTCTGTAGAGCTTTCGACACGTCCCGAAGGAAGAATTGGTACCGAAGAAACTTGGGATCGCGCTGAGCAGGCTCTCGAAAATGCACTCAAAAATGCCGATTTACCCTATAAAGAAAACCCAGGTGATGGTGCTTTTTATGGTCCAAAAATCGATTTTCACCTCAAAGACTCGATCGGACGGACACATCAGTGCGGAACCATTCAGCTCGATTTTTCGATGCCTGGTCGTTTTGATTTAGAATATACCGGGGCGGACAATAAGGCTCACAACCCCGTAATGATTCATAGGGCAATCATTGGCAGTTTTGAACGCTTTTTTGGAATTTATATTGAACACGTCGCTGGACGCTTTCCGCTTTGGCTTGCGCCGGTCCAAATCCAAATTTTGACAATTTCGGATGACTCAAAAGATTTTGGTCAGAAACTTTATTATCAGCTAACCGAAGCTGGGTTTAGAGTGAGGCTAGACGATTCGAGTGACAAGCTTGCCGCTAAGATTAAGCGGCACCAGCCAGAAAAGGCCCCCTATATGGTCTTATTGGGCTCCAGAGAGGCCTCCGAGGAGCTGTTAAGCCTTCGAGATCGCGACGGCAAACAACGCCAAGGCGTTAGTCTTGCAGATTTCAGCGCAGAATTGAACGAACAAATGAAGACTTCTAGAATTTGATGTTTTTATTGAATTCCATTGATATAGAATATTTGATTAACAGATACTTAGGCAGTAAATAGAAAGTCTTGGACGAAACAAGGAGGAATGTCCCATTAATAATAAATTTAAAAAAGAACGTAGTCCCGATAAGAATGCTCACCAACTCAATAAGCAGATTCGCGCTGCCTTTGTTAGGGTAATTGGCAAAGAAGGTGAACAATTAGGAATTCTAGACACGAGAGTGGCCCGCGATATGGCCCAAGAACTAGGAATGGACCTTGTAAACGTTTCTCCTCAAGCCGATCCTCCTGTGTGCAAAATCATGGACTATGGGAAGTTCAAGTACGAAGAAAAGAAAAAACAAAGTGCTGCTAAAAAGAAGCAGGTCATTGTTGAAGTTAAAGAAATTCAATTGCGCCCGAAAACCGATAACCACGATCTTGAACACAAGGCTAAAAACACTTTGAAGTTTTTATCTGACGGGAACAAGACCAAGGTCACAGTTTTCTATAGAGGCCGTGAATTGCAAAACATTTCAATGGGTTGGGCGACATTACAAGATTTTGCCAAACTCCTGAATGATCAGGCCATTCTTGAGGCTCCTCCAAAGATGGAGGGCAAAAGGTTGTCTTGCCTATTGGGCCCCGTTCCAACTGGAAAAAAAGTAGCCCCAGGAACTTTGGTTGCAGGCTTTCCAGCAGAACCACCGTCGCATTATAGAGCACCCACGCCTCCTCCGAGGCGTACCTTTAATAAGCGACGTTAGTAATAGACCCTAGTTATAATGGTGATCATTTTTGTAAAATAGGCCTTGTCTGAAATGCCAAGTCGTGGCAAGACATGGGTCTTTGTTAAAGGAGTACAAATGCCCAAGATTAAAACACATTCTGGAGCCAAAAAGCGCTTTAAAAAAACAGCCTCCGGCAAACTGAAATACCGTAAGCCTGGCCGTAGCCATAATACGGGCCTTAACAAAGAAAAACGTATGCGTGGACTTAGACAGTCTGCCTACATTTTTGAAGGAATGGAAAGACGTATCGGACGCCTCCTGCCTAACGGCTAATGGCAATTCAAAGTTCTGATACTTAAGAAAAGGATAAAGGTGATTCATGCCTCGCGCTAAAGGTGGATTTAAATCCCGTCATAGAAGAAAAAAGGTTCTCAACCTAACTGAAGGCTTCTCAAACTCTAGAAGTCGTTCGTTCACAAAGGCTTTTGAAGCTCTTAACAAAGCATTGAACTATGCTTTCCGTGACCGTAAACAGAAAAAACGTGATTTCAGAGCCCTATGGGTTCAAAGAATCAATGCGGCTGTTCGCAACCAAGGATGGAACTACTCTGGATTCATTCATGGGCTTAAAAAGCACAACATTGAACTCGATCGAAAAGTGTTGGCTGACCTTGCTGTCAACGACCCTAAAGCATTTGCTACTATCGTTGATACCGCTCGCGCGTAAGTCGAAAATAGCAGTTATCAGACAAACCCGGCATCCTGTAGAGGGGGCTGGGTTTTTTATTTCCGCTATCTCCCTTAAAACTACTGCGAAATCGTGTTAAAAATTAATCCTCATGTCTAACTTAGAATCTCTACTGGCATCGCTCCAAAAACTTGAACAAGATTCTCAAAATGAGTTTCAAAACTTGGCTTCGATCACCGATCTCGAGGCTTTCCGTGTGTCATGGCTCGGCAAAAAAGGCCAGCTGACAATGACTCTTAAGGAAATGGGAAAATTAACCCCCGAAGAACGGCCCAAGGCAGGACAAGAGGGCAACCGAATCCGTCAGGGCCTGGAATCTAAAATTGCCGAAATCGAAAAAACATTTTCAAATAAAGAACTTCAAAACAAAATTGAAGCCGAAAGAATTGACGTCACCCTAAAGGGACGCGAACGCGTTTCAAGAAAAGAACATCCCGTAAGAACAACTTATGATGAGCTATTAAGAATTTTCTCAAAATGCGGATTCGAATGTGAGATAGGTCCAGAGGTCGAACATGAATTTTTTAATTTCGATGCTTTAAATATGCCGGCCTCTCACCCGGCTCGTGCACTACAAGATACTTTCTACATAAAGGGTTCCCCAGACGTGGTTCTTCGTACTCACACATCTCCAGTTCAGATTAGGACTATGCTTTCGCAAAAGCCACCCATTCGGATGGTCGCCCCTGGTCGAGTTTATAGAGCCGATTACGACGCCACTCACTCACCCATGTTTCATCAAATCGAAGGACTCTTCATAGATACCGACGTTCAGATGGGACACCTTAAAGGCATCCTAAGCGTCATGGTAAAAGAATTTTTTAAGACCGAATTAAAAGTTAGACTGCGTCCCAGTTTTTTTCCGTTCACCGAACCTTCTGCCGAAATTGATATTGCATGTCCTTTTTGTAAAGGTGAAACACAAAATCCACCATGCAAAACTTGCAAAGGAACTTCCTGGATCGAGATCGGCGGCTGCGGAATGGTTGATCCAGAAGTCTTTAAAGCTGTTGAGATCGATCCACATAAATACAGCGGATTCGCCTTCGGCATGGGCATTGAACGTATGACCATGCTTAAGTATGGGGTCAATGACCTTAGAAATTATTACGAAGGCGACCAAAACTTTATTTCTCAATTTGCGAGGTGGAAACCGTGAAAATTTCATTAAAATGGTTGAGTGAGTTTATTGACGATTCACAGTCTCTTAAGCTTTTACAAAAAGAATCCAAAGCAATTCAAGAAAAACTTCCCTTCCTTGGCCTCGAACTTGGCTCGGTAACAACTCAAGGGCAGGGACTCGAAAAAGTTGTTGTCGCAGAAATATTAGAACTCGAAAAGCACCCTCAGGCCGACAAGCTAAATGTTTGCCGCGTGAATGACGGAAGCTCGAACGAACTTCAAATTGTTTGTGGCGCACCCAATGCTCGAAAAGGCATGAAGGTCGCGCTCGCACCCGTAGGTGCTGTGCTGCCCGGGGACTTTTCAATCAAGCCTGCAAAAATTAGAGGCGTTGAGTCTTTTGGAATGTTGTGTTCAGGCAAAGAACTCGGACTTTCAGACGAATCAAATGGCATTTTAGATTTAGATTCAAACTTTAAAGTTGGTGCCAAGTTTGTTGATGAATACCAACTTAACGATGAAATTTGGGACATTGAACTGACTCCAGACCGTGCCGACTGTTTATCACATTTAGGAATTTCAAGAGAAGTGGCTCGATTGTTAGAGCGACCTTATAAGTTGCCAGAATTTGAAGACCTCAGCAGCAGCCTAAAAGATGTTCCACTTTTTAATGTTGAGGTTCAGGCCGAAAAAGAATGTCCAATTTATGGTGCCGTCTTATTGGAAGGTGCGAAATCAGTTGAAACTCCAGGGTGGATGAAAAGCCGCTTAGACTCTTTAGGAATTCGAACTCATAATGCTCTGGTGGACATCACCAACTACACACTTTTCGAATTTGGACACCCTTTACATGCCTTCGACGCCGATAAGGTTGCCGGGTCAAAACTCATTATTAGATTTGCCAAAAAGAATGAAACTTTAGTGACCTTGGATGAAGAAAAAAGGACACTGACTGAAGAAGATTTAATTATCGCAGATAGCGAAAAGCCATTGGCCTTAGCAGGCGTCATGGGAGGACTAGATAGTTCCGTGACCAGTCAAACAACTCGTGTTCTTTTAGAGTCGGCGTATTTTGAACCTGAATTGATACGAAAAATGGCAGCAAGACATAAATTGCACTCGGATTCTTCACACAGATTCGAAAGAGGTGTGGACCCCGACAACATTATGAGAGCAGCAGGAAGAGCGTGCCGTCTTTTTAAAGAAATTACCGGAGCGAGACGCCGTGGTGCGATGATCGAAGTCTGCGCAAAATCAGCGGCGGAGCTTAGAGAAAAAAATATCTTAAACTTTGACTTGCGGGCCTTTCATAAACTTGTGGGCATCGAAGCGAAGGCTGAAGAAATATCAAGAATTTTCAACAAACTCGGCCTCGAGACTCAGGTAAAAAGTCCAAATGTGTTGCGAGTTGTTGTCCCTAATTATCGAATAGACTTGTTGAGAGAAGTGGATCTCATAGAAGAAGCTTCTCGCTTGATAGGCTACGATAAAATTCCTGAGATTTATCCCGTTCAAAGAACGCAAACATTTTCACAAACCCAAGGCCTACAGAGCAAACTTGCAGCACTTCGTGAACGAATTTTAGATACTGGCCTTTGCGAAATGATGCCGTATTGTTTTGTGTCTGATAAAGTTAAAGCCAAACTTCCACATCATGCCTTTGTGGAGTTAGAAAATCCACTTAGCCAAGAATGGAAATACCTAAGACCAAATTTAAGCTTTGGACTCATCGACGTTCTTAAAAATCATGTTGCCATGAGCCAGAATGATGTTGAAGTTTTTGATATCGGCCATACCTTTTCCACGGTTAAGAAAAGTAATGAACGTGATTCTGGAGTCGAAGAAGCCTTTCATTTTGCTTGGGCTCAAATGGGCCATAGCTATCCGTCACATTGGTCTAGCGATAAAAAATCAAGCGATCGAAAACATCTAAAAGATTATTTTGATGCTCGAGGGATCTTTGATAAATTGCAAAACGATTTATCAGCCCTAGAAGGGCGCTGGGCGAGCGCTCAATTCTTAAGTCTTGAAAGTTTTCAATCCAATGAGGCATGGTCCAAGGTGTTAGAAGCTGAAGGTAGCTGGATTCCTACGAGCCTACTTCATCCAACCCGTAGTGCTATCATCGTCTGGCCCGGTAAACCGCCTGGTCAAATCGTTGGTTGGATAGGTGAGATGCATCCCAACGAAAAAAGCGATTGGCTAAATATGGCGACAGGTTTGAATCTAGGTGTCGTCTTAGGGGAAATTCGTTTTTCAAAAAACATTGCAGCTGAAATGGCATTGTATCGTCAAGGGAAAGCTCCAAAGTTGCCACAGCCCTACGGAAAAATTTCAGTCGCGGGTAGAACTCCAGTTGTTGAACGGGATATTGCACTCGTTTTTGGACCTCAAGTTCTTTCACAAGATATTGAACTCACGCTAACCAAAACTATCGGACCTCTTTTGAAAAAAATTCAGTGTCTTGATTTGTATCCAATGGCAGACGGCAAAAAATCTTTGGCCTATCGACTTTTTCTTCAAGATGATCAGGCAACTTTGGAAGATAAGACAATTCAGGCGCATGTAAAATCTGGCATCGATGCACTTGTCAGCAAATTTGGCGCCGAATTAAGGTCGTAGATTTTAGGATCTAAGAGTACAGATTTTTTTGTAAGCTTTAACGAACAAAGAATTTTACTACCGACGCCGGTAGTAGACCAAAAATTAGTGTTAGCTAGCTTTTTTTTCGGACAACTTCTCGGAAGAAGGGGCACTTAAATTTGGTGGGTTTTTTCGTAAAAACCAAATATTACTGCGTATTACACACCATCACCACAAAACCCACAACTTGAATGATCCTGCACCAAATCGCCAGCAATCTTGTAAAGCTAAGGAGACTAAAATCTAAACTTTAGACGAGATTTTTTTTCAGGTTCCTGACCTTTAAGTAATAAGGCCATAGGAGCAAAGATATTACTGAAAATTTTTACAATTTTACTCAATAAATTCAAGTTCTTATGCGTCCAAAATTTATTTTGTGTCACGCCCTTCATATTTATGGTCATTTTTCCGATATTTGTAGGTAGCACATAGCTAGTGCCGAGGTTTAAAAAAAATGAGTTTGGATTACGAAAAAATTAAGAAAGACGAAGAAGGTGGAGGATGGTGGACATCTTACAGCGATCTTTGGGCAATGCTCTCGGTAGTATTCTTACTTTTGTATGTCGTAACAAGCCTAAGAACAGGCACTCAAGGCGTGCAGCAGCTAATGGAACAAAAACGACTTCAGCAAAAAGTGGAAGAGCTCGAAGAACAAAATAAAGTTTACACAACACTCAAGGATCAGCACCTACAACAAGCCAGCCAAAAAGAGCAAGAAGTTTACAAGAAACTTATGGGTCAACTTAACTTGCTTCAAACCGAGGCTGAGCAAGAAAAAAATGAACTTCGAAGGAAAGCTCAACAGAACGAAGAAAAAGAATATGCCCTCAATCAATACCAGCAAATTGTAAAAAATATTATTGATACGAACGTTTTGGCAAAAGCTCAAATTCAAACCAGAGACCAGGTGATCACACAAAAACGTGAAACCATCAAAGAAAAACAAGAACAAGTTAAAAATCTTCAGCAAAAAGTTGAAGAGCGCGAAAAAGATATCGCACAAAACGAAAAAGAAATCAACGAAATCAACGATCGTCTCGAACAACAAATACAGTCATTACGAGAAGAAGAACGTAAAGCCAAGGTTTCTAAAAAAGCCATGAGGAACGCAATCGAGAGACTCAAAAAACGCAGTCAAGCCGAAGTTGCCCTTCTACAAGAGAAAAACGAAGAGACTCGCATGCAAATGAAAGAGGAGCTTGAAAAAACTAAGGCCACCTATGCTTCTCAGATTGATACTATTAAAGCACAAAATGAAGCTAAATTAAGAGAAGAGCAAGAACAATTTGAATCGAAGCTTAAAAAACAAAAGTTGAGTGCCAAGGCCAAGCGGGCAAAACTAGAAGCCTTTCAAAAAACTCTAGAAGCGAAAGCAAAACAACAGGAAGAAGAGCTTTCTGGAAAATTGGCTGAACTTAAAGATAAGATAGAGAACACCGAAAACCAGCTACAAGCTACCAACAAAGAACTCAACAAAACGGTTGGTAATTTGAAACAAACTCAAAAGCAAGCCGAAGAAGCAAAAAGAAGTTTGGCTAGTGTAGCAGCGGGCAAGGCTGAGCTCGAGAAAAAGACCGAGAAACTTGGTGCCGAGCTCGCTGATGCAAAATCTAAACTTGCAGCCAAGAAAAATCTTGTAAATCAAATCAAGAAAAACTTCAAAAAAGCTGGTATTTCTGCACAGGTCGACGAGAAAACAGGTGATGTCATTATCGACTTCGGTGACGAGTACTTTGACTCTGGAAAAGCAAGTTTAAAACCTGGAATGGTTTCGAAATTGAAAAAATTCATTCCAGAATATTCGAAAAGTCTTTTTGAGAATCCAGAAACCGCCAAAAGAATTTCCAACGTTGAAATCATTGGCTTTGCATCGTCAACTTACCAGGGAAAATATGTTAACCCAACGTCTCTCAAAGCCGAAAATCAAGAAGCTATCAACTACAATTTAAAGCTTAGCTTTGACAGGGCCAACTCGATATTTAGACATATATTTGATCCTAGTAAAATGACATATGACAACCAAAAGAGACTTCTACCTATCGTAAAGGTAGTTGGTCGAGGATTTCTACCAGAAGGTTCAAACGGAAGAGACTTGCCAGACAATATTCCCACGAAGGAATTTTGTGAAAAATTTAACTGTAAAAAAGCGCAAAGGGTAATGATCAAGTTTAACTTGAAAGATTAGGGGAATTTTTATGATTCAAACGATTGTTCAATCACTAGTTCAGGCACTGGTTTCACTGACCAGCGACTCCCTGTTCCCAGTCATGTTTCTTGGGCTCGGAGCCACATTAATTCTCAAAGGCCTTGTGCACCTTACCATTAAGCGTCAATCTTGGTTTGTAAAAGAATTCGAAAAGCGTGTTATTACCCACCTTGAAAAAAGAGCATCAAATGACATCTTCTCATATTTTGTAGAGTGTAAAAAGCTACTAGAAAAAACATATTATGAGCTCTTTAAAGTAAGAGCTGTCATGATGAGAAGAAAGCTAGATTACCTAACTTCTCCAATCGATCGACTTTTTGCAGTCCAACATGGTTGCGCCAGATTGGTGTCGGATACTCTAAAAGAAACAAAACATTTAAAGCACAATGGTGAAATGCCAAGATTCCTCGAAATATCTCAAGCCACACATTCTTATAATCCAGCCTTTAGCAAGCTATTTGGATGGATACCATTGGGACCACTTAACGATGTTTTAAATATTGTCCCTGGTCTATTTATTATTGGTGGTATTTTTGGAACATTTTTAGGGATCATGGAGGCACTTCCTGAACTTAGTAACATGGACCTTAATGATGCAGCAGGTGCTAAACTTATTATGGATACCTTCCTACTAAAAATTAGTTTTTCACTCAGTACTTCAATTATCGGTATATTTTTCTCAGTTCTCTTAACTGTTTATTATACGTTGATGGGGTCAGAAAAACTTTACGCCAGGACAATTGATATCTATGATCGCTCATTAACTCGAATTTGGGAAGCATCGACTTCCAATGAAATTCCGGCTGATCTAAATAGATTTGATGAGCATCGCGATCCAATAGAAGCTCTTGCACATATGGCAATAAAAGAAGACTTAAAACAAGATGGCCATAAAAAATCTCCTCCTAGAAAAGGAAGTGATGATTCAGGGGAGTCTGAGTCTGCTGCGTAGCAATGACAGAAAAAGGCAAATCGCTAAAATTCAAAGTCACCGTAGGCACGGAAACGAGCGACTTTGAATTATCTAAGAATTGCTTCATTCTCGGCCGCGGAGCTTCTGCTGACCTAGGCTTAAAATCAAAAAAGTATAGTCGAAAACACCTTAAATTTACTCAAATTGATGATGAGCATTGGACTGTTGAAGATCTTAAAAGTACGCACGGAAGTTTTATAAATGGCATGCGACTTAATCCTGACAAGGAAATTAGAATTAAATTTCCGGTAAGAATTAGAACCGAACGATGTGAAGAAGAAATTACCCTAGACTTGCATCAAGAAATCATTGCAAATCCAAGCATATCTCTAGATGATGACGATTCTCAAAAATTCGAATATTCGAGTATCGTTCAATCAGATATTCCAAACGAACACACCGCAATTGAGCATGATGAGCTATCCTTTATAGACGACGATTCACCGTCCGCTGACAAGGATGATTTAAGTAAGAATGAAATTGATATATTCGAAAGTTCGATGGATGCGGAATTTGATTCCGATGCAGATAATTTACCATTAGAGTTTCCGGTGGCAGAAGCGCGGAAAGAAATTCCGATAATACCGGAGAAAAAACCTGTGCCAAAACCAAAAGCCGAAGTGAAGCGCCCGAGGGAAGAGGTAAAGCTTCCACAAGCTCCCGTCGCTGCAGTCAAGCCAGTACCGCGAAGAAGTCCCATCATCAAACAACCAAGCATTGACGATATCATTAACTCAGAAGAGTTCATTGTAGCCCTCCAGATGAAAGGGCAGGAGCTTGAGTCAAATATAAAAGTAAATCAAAATCTAAAAGCGACACTGCAAGACGAGTTAGATAGCCTCTTAGGGGCCACGAAAATTCATAAATTAGAAAGAGATAAAATTGAAAAATCTCTGGAAGAAAAAAGAAAATTATTATCTAATTTACAAATTGAACTTCAATCATCGATGACAGAATTTAACCAGATTCAATCGATAGTAGATGACTACTGTTCAGATATTGTCGACTTAAGTCATGCGATTCAAGTTGGAGAAAAGTCACTTTCTCAGGTCGAGACTTTTGTTGAGAGCTTATCCGAAGAGAAAATAAAATTAGAAATTGATCTAATTCAAATTAGGGAATCGGAAAAGGCATCTCGTGCTCAAGAAGATTATCTTAAGAGCAACATTCTAAAGCTAATTGGTCAGAACAATACGGCAAAAGAAACCCATGAGACTCTCCATGCCCAAGTTGATGAGTCAACAAAGCATCTCAGTTCTCTCCAGGAGACGATCAATGAAGTGATTTCAAAAATTCAAATTAAAGAAAAGGCACTAAAAACCTACGACAAAAAAGTTTCGAAAGGAAGATTGTTCCTTAATTCAGTAGAAAAGAAGAAGCTCGAGGCAGATAATATTCTTGGCCAGCTTCAGAAAAAGTTAATTGACAGCGAAACGGAAGTAAAAAGAAAGTCTCAGGAGCTTACTAGCATAGAAACTAGCATTGCCTCTCAAAAAGAAAGATATTCAATTCTTAAGGACGATCTCACTGCCAAGCACAAAGAGCTAGAGGCAATAAATGTCGACCTAAGCGAGAAAGAAAAGCTTACTCAACAACATTCTGAAAAACTAGCAAAACTCCACCAAGAGATTCAGCAAGCCGAGGGCCGACTGAATGAATTTAATGATCAACATAGGGCAACTATAGAAAAAATAGAATTTTATAAAGCTGAACTAGATTCATCTTCAAATGCTTTAAATGATCTAAACAGCACGATTGCCGCGAAGCGTTCCACCCAGGATGAATTGCAGAAAATGCTTTCTGATCTAGACACAAAAATTGCCTTACAAAAGCAGGAATTGCTTCTCGAAACTCAAAATCTTTCGAACTTACAAGAAAGCATCAAAAGGGCCGAAGAAAAGCTAGAAATATGCAACGTGGATCTTCGAAAACTTAAAGATGATACTGAAGTAGAATCAAGTAAGTTTAATGATTTGTCTCAGAAAAATAATAGCCTTGTCTCAGAAATGAAAAATATTGAAGCTCAGAAAATTAAATTCCAAGACGAACTTAGGCAAAAAGAGTCAGAACTAATTATTACCAATCAAGCCCTTCAGTCCTGCCATGAAGAATTGAGTAACGATCAAATAAAGCTTCAGTCTTTCAATCACAAATCTAAGTTGCAGATGGAAGACACTAAGCGGGAGATTCAGTCTGTCGTCAAGGATCTTGAGTTGAAATCTTCAACGCTTCAGGCAGTTCAATCCAATTTAAAAGCCGTAGAGATCAGGTTTGAGCAGATTGAATCCTCCATCAAGGAACTTGATACACAGAAAGCTAAAAAGCTCCTTGAACTTGAGAATGTTCAATCAAGGTGGAAAGATTCCGAAGAAAAGTTGGCAAGCATTCAAATGGAAATTCAGAACTTTAAAGAGGAACGAAAGTCATTAAGTGATGGTAATGTGAATCTTGTAAATCAACTTTCTGAGAAAGTTAAACTTCGGGAGGTTGAGCTTGAAAAGGAATTTTTGGAAAAGTCAAAACTACTCGAGCGACGATTATCAGAAAGAGAGGTCGAATCCCAAATTTCAATCGAAAATCAGCAAAAGCAATGGCAGCAAGATCGAGCGAGCCGTTTGGATCGAGACCTCAAGCAAATAGAAAAGATCGCACAGACTATTTTTGATGCACGACTTGCTTCTAGCCTGAGCGGTTCAAGCAATCTTGAGCAGTTAAAGAGCACCTTTGTAAAAGATCTTCTTGGCGCCCAAAGAGAAATATTAGCATCTGACTTGCCTGAAGAGAAAGTAACTAATTTTGAATTACGAAACGTACTGTCTCTTGCCCCAAGAGCGAGTGAATTAGCCTCTAAATATTGGAAGACCAAAGGAATACAGCTAGGTTCTGTTTTGGCGGTTTGTATAATTTTCCTAATTTTCCCAAGCATCCCAAAGGGAATTTATAATGGCTTTCAAAATTCAATAAGTAGAAAGCCCGCCTCCGCAGATCAATTTGTTGATCAGGTTAGAGTGGACCGAGTGCAACGTTCTATTTTTAACGTGGAACAGGACAAGGTATTTAGAAACACCTATACAGACAATGTGATCTACCTACTTGGCTACATACAACTTAAGAACAATGAAGATATTAAAAAAAACTGGACTCTAAAATTAAACGAATTTTTTATCCATGAACTCGATCTTTCCGATAGAATTGTCGTGGACTTTGTGGCCATCGAAACTCCGATGCTAAAAGAACTTAATGATTTGCGTTCAAAAATTACGCCTCAGACAAAAGAAATTACCATTCAACGCATGAATGATTTTGAACAACTTTCCAAAAATCGGCTGATTGAGGTGGTCGGAGGCGAAGATAATTTTAAAAAACTTCGTGAGTTTGAAAAAGAATTCTACAATAGTTATGCGTCGGAACTCTAGTCCTTAGAGCCAATCAACAGATATTTTTCCGTTAGTTACCTTCGCCTGCAAGTGAACAGCTCCTAACTTATCATTTGAATAAAGGTTTTCAGGCTTTGTACCATTGGTAATGGAAAAGTCAGAGACATAGCCTTTATTTTTATCCAGTGAAAATGAAACTTTTCCGTTATTCAACTCTAAATCAACTCCAAATTTGGGTTCAATGTAAGTTACTTTCCCATTTTTACCAATGAATTTGGATTGCGATTGTGAAGGAATCTCAATTTTACAAGATGCCCCTTTAACTTCACCCAAATCAAAAACAATCTCAGTATCGGATGAGGCTACGACTGGCTTATTCTGGGATTCTTCATCTAACTTGCAATCCCAGTGAAACAACTCGTCACTACTTGTTGCCAGGTCGGCCTTAACATTATTAAAATTCATGCTGACTTTTTGTTTGGAATTAACAGGTAGACTTCCCTTAAATTCAAAATTTTCCTGATCATGCTCAATGACGGTGTCTCCGATTTTGAATTTTCCGCCTTTTTCTTGCACATCAATGAGTCCCCCAAGTATTTGAACCCGACCTTCTTTTTCATCAACTTTGATGAGGGGAGTAAACTGCGAAATAAGAACGATCAAACTGAGACATGCGATCCCAAAAGTTCCTAAAAATCCGATCATCAGCCATTTAACGATTGGGTGTTTAGGAGCTTTGTGAGTCGCCAAACCACGTTCTAACAAATATCGATTTGCGACCGTTTCTGCCTCCCCAAGCGAACTCAATATTTCATCTAAATTTCCACCAGCCTCTTGGGCTTCGTCGATATGACTTTTGATTTCAAGGATGATTTCTGCTCGGTCGCTTACTGAAATTTGTCCTAACGATTTTTCAAGGCGGTCGAGGTAGTTGTTTAATGTATTATTTTGAGTCATTTAATTTCTCCTTGGGGCCGATATCGGCGTTGAGCAGTGCATACATATTTTCAAATTCTTCGTTCATGCCGCGAAAGAATTTTATTCCTTTAGGTGTCAGTGAATAAAATTTTCGAGGATGGCCCTTGTTGTCGTCTCGTAGTTCCCACTGAGATTTCAACAAGCCTTCGCTGTTTAAGCGATTGAGCAGTGGATATAAGGTTCCCTCTTTAACTTCCAGCCCATGTTTTCTAAGCCGTTCAATCAAATCAAATCCGTAAACCTGCCCATTTGTTTTTACTGTAGCGAGTATGCACAATTCCAAATAACCTTTTCGTATTTGAGTCTTCCATTTGTGCAATTCGTCCATAAACAGAATACATAGCATAACAAGGTATTATGTCAAAATTATTGAATGTCTTTAAAATATATGAATAATATTAAATAGATAGTTTTTATTGAGCAGAATCAGCCACCACATTGAAATGATGAAAACTCTTTATTTCGAGTCAGTCCCCTGTAAACAGTCTGGCCAATTTCCAAAATTCTTCCATTATTTTTCTGAATCGCGATAAGCCATTTCGTTTCATAAATTCTAGAGATTCCGTCACCGGAGCGAGAATCTTTGCTGAAATAATTTCCGCCGTAAAAATCTACTTTTCCGTCATCGCTCGTCATGACAGAAAATGTATTAGAATTTAGCTGGGTGACGCTGTAATTGATTTTAGTACTTGGGTTGTCTCGCTGTTCAACGGCAATTACAAAACCGTGAGTGGGTACATATTCCTGTTTTGTCTCAGACCATTCTTTTTGTTCTTTTAAGGACAAAACTCGGCAACCTTTATCCACTAAGCTCGAATCATTTAGAGCTGCCACAATATAACTTTTAAGTGCATCGAGTTTAGCCGCTGGAAGGCTGAGAGCCTTCCATTGAGATGGAATCGATCCATCGTCGGACGGGGCAGATTTTCCTCCAGCCCCTAAGCACAAACTGGACGTGGCAATAAAAACGCTGAACAAAAAAACTTTTTTCAAAGAAACTCGGGATAAGTGCTTAAAATAATGGGTTTTATTTAAATAGTTTGGGACCATCTATGCCATTGTGCCAGAACTTAGGTATCTGCTTCAACAATTCCTCGTAAAAAGTTGATTATTTTACTCAATACTCCCTTAAAGTGGGACTAGACGCGCTAATTGGGATGTGCTTTTCTGACTGACATGGCGTTTTATCGCATCAAAGAAGCAGCAGAAAAAATTGGAGTCGTTCCTCATGTCTTGCGGTTTTGGGAAGGCCAGTTTCCTTTTCTAAAACCTAGCAAAACGAGTCGTGGACAACGTCTATACTCAGACGAGGATGTCGAAAATTTTTTAAGAATAAAACACCTTTTATATAACGAGGGATATTCTATTCCAGGTGCACGTAAATTTCTCAAAGATTCAAAAGGGAAAAGTAATCAAAAGTCATCCGTGGACCAGAGTATTCATGAAGAATTTTGTCGTGAAGTTTTAGAAGAAATCAAAACGCTTAAAGAGATCGTCAAGGAGTTTTAAAATGTCAAAATCAAATGTAAAACCAGCACAAGGTAAATTAGGAATATTAATGCCAGGGATGGGTGCCGTTGCCAGCACTTTTATGGCGGGCGTGTTCTCCACGAGAAAAGGGTTCAGCAAACCTTTTGGGTCGCTAACACAAATGGGAACCATCCGAATCGGTGATCGAAAAGACGAAAAATTCCCCCTTATTAAAGAGTACGCTCCTCTCGCTAAATTAGAGGACATTGAATTTGGTGGATGGGATATTTTCCCAGACAACATGTACGAAGTTTGCACGAAAGCTGACGTATTGAAATCCTCAGATGTCGAGCCCATTAAAGAAGAGCTCTCTAGCATTAAGCCAATGACAGCCGTATTTTCTGAAAAATATATCAAGAACATCAAGGGACCTAACCTTAAAACAGGTACTCTTTGGGAAAAGGCAGAAGCATTGCGAGAAGATATTCGCAATTTTAAAACGACAAAAAAATGTGACCGATTGGTTATGGTTTGGTGTGGATCTACCGAAGCTTATTGCCAACCATCTAGCGTTCATACTTCCATTCAAGCTTTTGAGTCCGGGCTTAAGGCCGATAGCGAAGAAATCGCTCCCTCTCAAGTTTACGCTTATGCTGCCATTATGGAAGGCGTCCCTTTCTGTAACGGCGCTCCGAACCTAACTTTGGACATTCCAGCACTTCTTCAATTAGCTAAAGAAAAAAGTGTTGCCATTTCCGGACGCGATTTTAAAACCGGCCAAACATTGATGAAAACAATTTTAGCGCCTGGATTTAAATCTAGAATGCTTGGTGTTTCTGGATGGTATTCAACAAATATCCTAGGAAACCGCGATGGAGCTGTTTTAGATGACCCCGCAAACTTCAAAACCAAAGAAGAATCAAAACTCGGTGTTCTAGACACCATTTTACAACCTGAAGTTTATCCTGATCTCTACAAAAACCTATACCACAAAGTGACCATCAATTATTACCCGCCTCGTGGTGACTCCAAAGAGGGCTGGGACAATATCGATATCTTTGGCTGGATGGGATACGACATGCAAATCAAGGTTAACTTTCTTTGCCGTGACTCTATCTTAGCAGCTCCTCTAGTTCTTGATTTGGCGCTCTTTTCAGACCTTGCTCAACGAGCGGGTATGAGCGGAATTCAAGAGTGGTTGAGTTTCTACTATAAGGCACCGTCTGTTGCTGAAGGCAATGTGGTTGAACACGACATCTTTATTCAGTCGATGAAACTTAAGAATACCCTACGCAAAATGATGGGCGACAGCCCCATCACTCATGCTGAAGGTGAAGTAACTCACAACTAATTGCGCATGTTTGGCGGTGAAACTTAAGAATCTCATTGCTAGCCCCCAGAAAATTTCCACAAATGGGCTCCTCGCACTTGAGGGGCCTTTTTCGTTTTCGGAGCATCCAAAAAAGATTGTTTATCTATTCCTAATTGGAATTGTCGGTCTCATTATTTTTTGTAGCTTTCCCGATTTTCTACCTTTGCAGTGGCTCATCTCTAGGCCTGCTGCCATTTTGCAAGAATCAATTTTTGCCGCCCTTTTGGGTAAACTTATTTGGGATTGCACCGAGATGCTTATCAGAGAGTACCAGGAGAGCAAGACCCATTTGAACTCTCTAGTCCCAGCCGTTGTCAGCATCGCATCTGCAAGTTTAATCGCGATACTTACCCTTCCTTTCGTTTACGGAGTTATCTTGAGTGTCTTGTTTGGTCTCATGTTTTATTATTTTAAAACGACTAAGGCTCATAGCAGGCTCAATATCGATCCACTGGCTCTGAGTTTTGTTTTTTTGATTGGGATAGAGGCGGCCATTCCCCTGGAGAGTTTAAGTTTTTTAATCTGGAATTCTTTTTTTGAGACAAACGGATTTCTTTTGGTTCCATTAGAAATCCTCACAGCAATTCTAGTGGGATATTTACTTCCTCTGCCATTAAGTCTTGGGGGAGGGGCCTATTTGGCATTTTTCATATTTGGCTGGCCCGGCATGTGGGGTGCGCTCCTTTTATTCGCATTCATCATGGCAGTAAATTTAAAAATGTTTGGTGCAATTAAAAAAATTAAATTGCTAGATAAAAAAATAGTACATGCCATTAAAATTCCATTTGTTTGCTCAGCAACTGTGTCTTTCTTGTTTATGATCATCAATTATCCCTTAGATTTAAATTGGAGCTCTCGCTCTTTGTTTTTGTGTTTACTATCGCTTGGTCTCTCAATTAGAAAATGGAGTTTCTACCGTGTTTTTTCACTTGGCCTTATTGTCGCTATGACAGAAATTTCACTTGAGTTTTTATCGGGGAGCTTGAGTTCCTAATGAACAAAACTCATCACACCATAGGACTCCTTGGAGGCGGCCAACTTGCCGAAATGATATTGGTTGCAGCAGAGGAGCTAAATCTTGATGTTTTGTGTCTCTGCCAATCTCCCGAGGATCCCGCCTACATTAAGCACCAAAATAAGTGCTTTTTACCAGAAAGCATCGATGCCTTTTCATCGCGCGTTGACATAATTAGTTTCGAAAGTGAGTTCTTTGAAACTAAGAATCTTGATCAGATCACGCAAAAAAAACCTAATATTTTAATTTCCCCCAAGACCGAAACTATTTTAAAGCTTCGCAATAAATTAGAGCAGAAAGTTCTTTTTGATCGGTTAGCCATCCCGCAAGCTAATTTTATGAAACTTGTCCCTAGCTACTTTTCGTCGGCCAATGACCTTGAAAAACTTTTTAAAAAATTTCCGGCTGGCTTCGTCCTTAAATATGCGCTGGGGGGATATGATGGCAAAGGCAACTTTGTCGTCAATCAACTAGAAGGCAATTCTCAAATGCTTGAAGATGCCTATTCGTTCATCCTCCGCGCCTTCGACCGATCTATTGATGTTTATGCAGAAGCCCTCATATCGTTTGAATCAGAAGCTGCCATAATGTGCTTCTATGATTTCCCCACCCAGAGCTTGCGCTTTTTTCCGCTCGTATCGACCTATCAGGAAAACAACATTTGCAAAGAAGTTTGGGGACCAAGTGCTAGATTTGGACTATCTGAAAGCATAGAAACTCTTGCACAAATTTCGGCAAAAAAAATTCAGAACGCTTTTCCCGACCTTAAAGTTTTTGCATTAGAGTTCTTTTTGACTTCCGATCATAAAATTCTAATCAACGAAATGGCCCCGCGGGTTCACAACTCTGGTCATTATTCTCAGTTGTTTGAAGAAAAAAGTCAGTTTCATAACTTTATCCGATCACTTTTAAATCTTTCCATTGAAACGCCTCCTCTAGATAAGCTATTTTTAATGAGAAATATTATTGGTAGAAGCACGGCCTATCGCTTACCTAAAGAAGCCATCCTTGATAGATATGATTCTTTGTATTGGTATGCTAAGACCAAAATAAGCGCAGGACGAAAAATGGGACATATTAATTCCTTCCTTCCCTCCGCATTAGAAAGCGCACTGAAAGACAACAAAAAGAAATTGGCCGAAACCGAAAACAAATTTTGGAACGAATTAAAAATTGAATCTAATTGAAGTCGAAGATAGGAAGCGAAATGGCAGAAAAAATATTCGAATTTAAAAATAACCCCGTTCAAGTTGCCCTTGTTATGGGAAGCACAAGTGATTGGGAGCAAATGAAAGCAGCTTCAGAAATTTTGGGGCAATTCGAAATTTCTCACATTGTTGACATCGTATCGGCGCATCGAACTCCCGATAAAATGTACGATTTTTCAAAATCTGCTATCGGCAAAGGCTATAAAGTGATCATTGCAGGAGCGGGTGGGGCGGCTCATCTTCCAGGAATGATTGCCTCCAAAACCATACTTCCTGTCATTGGGGTACCGGTTTTGAATGGTGCCCTTGGAGGACAAGACGCTTTATATTCAATCGTACAAATGCCCAAAGGTGTTCCAGTTGCTACCGTGGGTATTGGAAATGCAACAAATGCAGGATTATTAGCGGCACAGATTCTGGGAGCCTTTGATCCGATGTTGGCAGAAAAACTTAAAAATTATAGAAACGAACAAGAGCAAAAAAGTTTGAATTCGGGAATCGGTTCAAAATGAGATACCTCCATACAATGGTAAGAATTAAAGACCTTGAGCAATCATTACATTTCTATTGTGAAGTTTTTGGACTTAAAGAAATCTCTCGCAAGGAATCTGAGGCAGGAAGATTCACCTTAATATTCTTAGCTGCTCCTGAAGATGCTAAGAATCTTGGGAGCCTTGCAGAAAGCACTCAAACTGAAAAGATGGGTAGGCCAGCCCCCTTGTTGGAATTGACCTACAACTGGGAGCCCGAAGCCTATAGCGGCGGCCGCAATTTCGGCCATCTTGCCTTTGAGGTCGACAATATCTACTCCTTCTGTTCAAAGCTCCAAGAAGCCGGCGTGATCATCAATCGCCCTCCACGAGATGGCAACATGGCCTTCGTGAGGTCACCGGATGGCATATCTATCGAGCTCCTCCAAAAAGGCCCCGCGCTCGCTCCCCAAGAACCCTGGTCCTCCATGCCCAACACCGGCACTTGGTAACTGTGCGCGCCTAAGAGTTGCTGTCCGATAAAAATAGGACCTGTTTTCAGTAGCTTATGCTATTCGAATTCCACGTGGTACCAACACATATAAAATATACGAAAAATATAATGATTCCTTAGAGGTGTAAAAACTCAGCAACTCTTTAGCGCGCACAGTGAATCAAGAGTAAAGGTGGTGCGCAAGCTTAGTTGACACGATGCAGCATATGAACTAGTAGAAGATATCAGGCCCGGTTTCCGCGAATCTTATGGAGGAGATTTTATGAATTTTAAATCAAGCTTTAGTTGCGTCCTTTCAATAGCAATTTTTACCTTTGCCAATATTGCCTCGGCGGCCCCCCTGTCGGAGATGAGTGGAAATTCTGGCGCTACAAGCTACCAGGGCCCCGTTGTTGAACTTGTTTCGCTTTTCAACATGGAAGCTGAGACTGAAGGTTCTCCAATTTCTACTTTATTGGCAAACCTTAAGACTGCGAACGAAGCCGTATCTATTGATTCAACGATTGAAGGTGCTGACATCATTGCCATTAAAAGTGCAATAAGCCCATCTCAGACCGAAACTCAGTATTTAATAATAATTCGAGGCGGTTCTAAGTATTTCGAAAGCCCTGTTCAATACTTAAAAGCGACTTCGTACGAGAACAACATCACTGGAAATTTCGTAGTAAGCATTGATAAGCCAGTTACCGTTAAAATTTCAGAATAAATCTGTCTTAACAGCTCACTGCTTATCTTTTGAAATCTTCGAATCGCCTCGAGCAAAAATAGACGCTACATATTGAAGCACATCTGTTGCAGACACTTCATCGTAGCCAAAATTCTTGATCAGGCGCGATTTTACGATATCAATTTTTTCCTGAGTCGCTTTATCAACCACGTTTGAAACCAAAGTTGTAAGCTTGATGGAATCTTTTTGATCTTCAAACAATTTCAACTCCAAGGCTTTGTGCAAGCGCTCGTTGGTTTTGTAATCAAATGATTTACCGTCAATGGCCAAAGCTCCAATATAATTCATGATCTCGCGTCTAAAATCGTCCTTACGGTTTTCGGGGATATCAATTTTTTCTTCAACTGAACGCATCAACCTCTCATCAGGTTCTTCGTACTGCCCGGTATAAGTGTTCTGCACTTTTTCTTTTTGAGTGTAAGCCTTCACGTTATCAATATAATTAGAACAAAGTTTTGCAATCGCCTCTTCGTCAGCACTAATAGCACGTTGAACTTCATTTTTAACAATGTCTTCGTATTCTTGTTTCACAATTGAGAGCAACTCAGTGTAATATTTCTTTTTCTCTTCGTTATTGAGTAGGGAATGGTTTTTCAATCCACTCTCAAGCTCGTTCAAAACCATGAATGGATTCAAGCAACCTGAAGGCTCACCGTTCAAAACAATCGCATTTGAAATTTTATCAAGAATGTATCGAGGGCCCATGCCGTCAAAACCTTCGCGAGAAACTTCTTTACGAAGTTCCTTAACGTTGTCCTCTGTATAACCAGGCAAAGACTTGCCGTCATAGAGTTTCAACTTCTGTAAAACACTTAAATTCGCCTTCTTGGGCGGTTCGAGGCGTGTGAGAACACCCCACATGGCAGCCATTTCCATGGTGTGAGGTGCGATGTGCACTCCCCGAACCCGATCCCTCGAAAAGCTTTTTTTATAGATCTGAGTTTCGAATTTCCACTTAGTGATATACGGAATATCAACTTTGATGGTCCGGTCACGTAGGGCTTCCATAAACTCGTTATTTTGTAATTTTCTATACTCAGGTTCATTGGTGTGCCCAATGATCACTTCATCAATGTCGGTTTGAGCAAACTTCTTAGGTTTAATTTTGTGTTCCTGTGATGCACCAAGAAGGTCATACAAGAAAGCAACATCAAGTTTTAGAATCTCAACGAATTCGATGATCCCTCTGTTGGCAATGTTAAATTCACCATCAAAGTTGAAAGCACGAGGATCGGAGTCCGATCCAAAAATAGCAATCTTACGGTAATTGATATCACCGGTTAACTCAGTAGCATCTTGGTTTTTTTCGTCCTTAGGTTGAAACGTACCAATTCCAATGCGATCTTTTTCAGAAAAGATAAGTCTTCGAACCCTTACATGGCTCATGACTTTATTCCAATCACCGTCATAATATTTCATTAGTTCGGTGAACATGTAGCGGGATGCAGGATTGAGTGCACCTTCAATTTTAATTTTATATTCATTCTTGCGACTCTTATGGAACTGTTCCAAAAACTTTTCGCGAAGATTTTCAGGAATCAACTTAAGAGGTTCTTCGTTCATAGGGTCAGGCATTTCGTCGAGACCTAGCTCAGACAAATGCTTGAACGCCGTGATGTCTTTTTTCTCGGGGTTAACCCAAGAGAATGTATAGAGAGAGCCCTCTTCGGATCTTGAATAAGATTCAAGTCCCTTTTTAAGCATGCGAGCAATTGTAGACTTAGCCGAACCAACAGGTCCATGAAGAAGTATGATTCGATTCTGCGATCCATAACCCTTGGCGGCACTTTTAAAAATATTAACGAGCTTCATAAGAGGAACTTCGAGTCCGAAAACTCCATCCAAACCATTTTCCATGGGATCATCAAAGAAGTTGTAGTGAGTGACTTTCTTCTTAAAATCTACGGTTTCTTCTGACCCGTAAGAAAGGATCATGTCATACAAACGCTGATAAGCGTTTCTGCATATCTTAGGATTGTCGGTTACAATGTTGATGTAATCCTGAAAACTTCCGGTCCAATGAGTTTTCTTATATTCATCAATATTATAGTTAGACTCAACAAAAGCGTGAATGTCGATCTTATCTGATGCCATACTCCTAGTATGACACCATCCCGTTAAGCCCAGGTTAAGTTTTGATAAAAAAATAACTTTCTTTTATGCGGCGCTAAAGGTTTGTCGCACTGTGCCGAAGGGTAATATGTGCAGAGCGTTAAACGCGAAGCGCAACAAGGAGTTAAAGATTATGGCTAAAAATGGACAAGGACAACCCAAACAAGACAATCAGGCGCCAGAAGGCCCCAAAATGTGCAAGGCAGAGAGCTGTGGCTCTAAGTCTAAGAAGTTTGGATTCTGCTCTGAGCACTATGAGCTTTATATGGCCGGCGTCCTACGTGGCGACGGAACAAAACCCATCGATTACGAGCGAAAACTCGATCAGTGGAAGAAAAAACAGGCTCAAAAGGCCGCTTAAATATGACTTAGCAGCGCCTCATTCCCGGCGCTGATGATAGTCTCCTTCACCCCGAAAGGCTTTGCCGAGCCTTTTGGGGATTTCGCATTTCTGGGATATCCTAGAGAGACATGATTAAGCCTAATGTTCGAAAGGACAAATATCGGTACAAGGTGGGACACGGCACAGCCGACCTCACTCCATTAGCTTCGGTGGAAGCTTATCTAGGGAATAAATTGGTTTCAGTTTTAAATATTTCTTCGGGTGGAACAGCCCTCATGCTTCCCAAGGAACTCGTAGATTCTTTAGATATTGGCGATCCAATAGATTGTTCAATCTCTATTCGGGAAAGAGCCTTTCCTATGCAACTCGAAATTAAAAACGTTAGGGAAGATGGCCGCGCTAGCTGTTCATTTTTAAACGCGCCACCGGCCTTTCTTTCGGCGTTAAAGGAATTTCTAGGCCCCAAACATCTAGGTGCCTCCATCAAACACAACCGAACGCATACTAACATTGAAGAAGCACTTGAACTCGAAGAGGGTGCCAAGGCCTATGAAGCCTATACTGGCACCAACCAAACCGGGGTCTTTGTTTGGCTTGGCGAAAATAGAAAACTATTAAAACTCTTAGCTATTAGCCGGGACTTGGTGTTGGCATGGACCCCAAAAAACGGAACGCAGACCGGAAAATTAAGTTCCCAAGGTAACTTTCATGACGTCAAGTGGGATAGGGTCGTCGAAGAAACTGTCTTTAACTATTTGGCAGACGTTCTTCTAGCTTGGAGAAACGAGAGCAATGATTCCGAATGGATTCAAGCTTTGTTCGACACCCCAGCAGGCTCTGAAGAGGCCGAAAAAGTAGCATTTCCCTACTGATTTTTCAGCTTCGTATAGCATAGATCGCCATCACATGTTATGTTTCAAAGCATCCAGGATTATGCGCTCGTAGCTCAGCTGGATAGAGCATCAGATTTCTAATCTGAGGGTCCCAGGTTCGAGCCCTGGCGGGCGTACCAGTTAATACCGGTTTCAGAGAAACCGGTTATCCGCTTAATACCGGTTTCAGAGAAACCGGTTATCCGCTTAATACCAGTTTCAGAGAAACCGGTTATCCACTTACTTTAATACAATACCAGGTTTTCCGTTATCGGGAACAGTCGTCAAGTTCATGACCCGTTTTAATATCTCTACCCAATGTTAAAATTTTCATTGGGGGAATTTATGAAACTTTTATATTTTGGATTCTTGGTCTTGTTCTTTAACATTATCCCAGCTGCAAATGCTAAAAATTTTTCAAGCTCCAAAGGCTACTATGACAACAAAGCCGATGGTTTCTTTTTGGGTCATTTTGATTCTATTGGAGAACTTAGAGGTTGCCGCAACTTTGATTCGACGTTGTATCGCGGCGGGCGCCCCGAGCTTGATAGTCGAGCTTGGCTCGACCGTTTCTTAAATGAAAAAATTGATTACGTTATTGATTTAAGGTCGGAGGCCAACCAACGGGCTGAAGACACCATTGTCAATGCCGGCCTAGGATACATTCATCTACCTTTGTATACGGGAGGAACAACACAACCCACTCCAAGTGAATTGAAAATTCATTTTCCAGGCGAAGATGTCCAAATCATAAAAAAAGACATTGTTGATCTTACGATTGATTTACTTAATCTCACAGATCAGCTCTCCCAAGATGGGCACAAAATCTATATTCATTGTGCAAGAGGGGAAGATCGATCTGGTATTTTTATAGCACTTCTCAGAAAATGTGCTGCGTGGAATCCAGAATTTCGTCGATACGGAGGTGTTGAATACGACCCCCTTAAGTGGCTTAGACTAAGAGTACAGGCACGTTCTAACGAATATTAATTTTTTAAAGAGCCTCCTTTTGATACAGGCCTTTAGCTATCAAAAATTGATTGACTCTCCATAATTTAAAATGCTTGAAGCATATCATGCTAAACATGATTCTATTGCTAATCGGAAGTGCCTTTAGTCTTTCCGTAAGTGCCGAGCTAGATTTATCGTTAAGCAGAGGGCGGGTTATGGTTTCTCACAAGAATCCATATACGACAGACGAGATTTGCGTCATCCCAAATCACCTAGAATATGCCAAATACAAGGGCAAGTTAGGCGCAAATGACATTGAGAACGAAAAAGAACTTTGTTCTATTTCGCTGTATTTAGAAGGCCCGTCCGAACAAACAGGTGGCGCTGCAGTTTGTCCAAAAGTAAACAATACAAGTGCAGGAATTGAATTCCAAACAATTCCAGTGGGACAAACCAAAGAAGAACTCGAAGGTAGTTCAAAATGCGGCTACCATCGAACGACCTCTAAACTTGGCAGCTTTAGAACCACTGACAATGATCGAACATGTACCTATGCACCGGGCGCTATGTTTACGTATCACTTATCGCGTGTTCTGGGCGACATCCTCAATGTTCCCGTGATGGTCCTAAGAACGGTTGCCATCCCAAAATTTCAAGAAGTAGCTGAAAGAGCTCTTTCCATGAGAATCAATTCTAATTTACGCCGCGGTTATCAAAACTACCTTAATGCCTTTTCTTCGCCAACGAGATGGGATTACAAAAAGTATATTTTTACATCTGACTATCTTCAGGTCTTTGGTGTGATCAAAGCCCCTGTAAAAGGCGACACAAAGTTATCAGCGTGGACAGAATACATGAGTTCAGAGCGATTCGAATCTTTAGAAAGTATCCGCCAGATATTTTCTTCGCAAGATGCTAAGCGCCTTTTTGGCGAAACCTTCAACAAACAAAGCCTACAATCACTGGAGATGGCCCGAGACTATTCGGATCTAATTGTGCTGGACCAACTCACCTCCCAAGCAGATCGCTACACAGGTTCAAATCTCTCGTCTCTGGATTATTACTACTATATAGATAATGACAAACGTCTTAAATCTGTGAAAAAGCGCAGTGTTGATAAGGGCAAGACTCCGATGCCTGAGAATGCGATCCTTGTTAAACGATTGGTTGCAAATGACAATGATTGCACATTCGTAAATGGCAACACCAATGCCAAACGGGGTTATGTTGGGCGTCTTCGTCACATGCATCCCCAAACTTATCAAGGCGTTCTTCGCCTGGCCAAAGCATGGAAAGAAAACTCTAAATTGAATGAGTTTATGTCGCAGGATTTAGGTATGGATTCTCGATATATTTCAAAGTTTGCTGAAAATCTCCTTAGTGTTGAAAAGTCCCTAAAACAAAACTGTTTGGACAAATCGTTACATTTGGACCTTGATCCTCAATTACATTTTTTCGGAGTTCAGAGCTCTGATAATTGCGAATTAACGGAGTAAATTCTTAGCAAGTGGGGTCTAGCCACCTTTAAAACATTCTACTAGACTTCTCTCATCATGTTTGTCTTGGTTCTAGGGCACCGAAAGGGGTTGGCGAAAGCATTGAATGGTCTCGAAATTCCGTTTGGAGTTTGGAATCATAAAGAAATTTTTAATGCAAAAGGAAGCCAGTTTAAAGTCGAAGCACCTTATCCACAAAACAAGACAGAATTTTTGTCAAAAATTCCAAAAAATTATCCCCAAAAAATAACTCATGTTATTGCCGGCAGTGAAGAATCTGTTCTGATTGCAAACCACATAAGATCTTGGCTTAACCTTGAGACACAAGACCATAGGATGTTACTGAGAACCATAGACAAAAGCTTTGCAAAAAACTTTTGCTTTCAGAAAAAGCTTCCACTGACCCCATTCAAATCTCCGGGACATTTTAATTCCTGTACCTTTGAAGAACTGTCACAAACTCTCGGTCTGCCCTTCTTAGCAAAATTACGCAGGTCCTCAGGAGGAAGGGGGCAGGTACGAATCAATGCCAAAGCAGACTTTGTTGGCAAAGACTGGTCCCAGTACCTTTTCGAAAAAATTTATATTGGAACCGAAGGCAGTGTGGAATCTTTTGTTGAAAACGGAAAAATATTATTTAGCAGCCTCACCAGCTACGCACGCCTGGGAAAAGAGAACCATATCCCAGGTCATTTTTCCGAGGATAGCTCAATCAATCAAAAGATTATACAGGATGCCCTTGCTCTCAATACTCAGGTTATAAAAGAAATTGGAATTCAAAAAGGAATGACCCATTTGGAATTTATATTAACCAAAGAAGGAATCATTTTGGGTGAAATGGCTCATCGCCCTCCTGGCGGATACATAATGGATACCTTAAATCTGGTATACAATTTAAACTTTTGGGAGTTTTGGGCTCGGCTTGAATGTGGGCTGTCGACAAAAGACTTTTCTCCAGAAATGCCAAATTGTTGCGCAAGCATCATCTTACATCCGGGAGCCGGAACGGTTAACAACATTGGAAATGCTAAAAATATTTTAAGAGTTATACCGGAATTGAAAAAATTTAAGATTAAAATTCAACACGGTGATTTGATCGAAAAAAGAGTTGGAACTGGAAACGACATCGGACATGCACTTTTTAAGAGCAACAATAGGCAGGGATTATTACGAGCGATTGAGCGTTTTAATAATGAATTTGAACTTTCTATCACTAAGTAGCAATGTTTGTTTGTGCCTTTAGCTGTTTGGCAGCCATTGCATATCCGCCGTCACTTCCGTCGACGAAATGAATATGATTTCCGTCTCCTGTTCCAGGAACAAAACACGTCATTAGGGCCGCATGAGACTCAAACAGCCCGTAATAAATCTCGCCTTTCGAGCACATGTCTTCTAGAAGGTTTTTTAGGGCCACAAGCTGTGTCTTACTACAATCTAAGGTTAACTTGAGGCCTCCTTCAAACTTTTGAAAATCAGTATGAAAGGCAAGGGACTGCGTATAACGATCAACGTCTTTGAATAAAAATTTAAACTTCAATTTGAAAATTAAGAATGTTACAAAGACACCAAAAAGTCTCTTAATCGAATCAATGCTAAATAGCTTTGCTGAAAACCTCAATTCATCTTTGATATTTTGCCAAAATCCTTTATAATTCTTTTCTTCGCTTAAAATGGGATTTGCGCTCAAAAGATTGCTGCTAAAAATATCAGTTATTTTAGTTAATAACTTCGAATATAGCTCCGAAGAATTATTTCCTCTTGCTAAAATGATCAGTGAAGCAATACGATCTTTACGAGGAAGAATTGGTTGCCACCTACACGAAAGTCCCACAAAAAGATCTTTTGTTCGCGATTCTAGTTTCGACAAAAGATATGGACTACCTTCTTTTTTTATCCACGACTCGGCCAGCGATACGCCCTTTCCCTTAATGGCAGTCAAACTAAGCCCTGACTTTAGCTGATGTTTTGCAATTTGAATCGATGCTCCTTCGCTTTTGAGCTTTGAAATGGGGACTAGGCCTACTCGCAGCTCCATTCCAAAATCATCTTCTGCCATAAGAATGGCTTCCCGAAGCGACATCGAGACATTTTCAACAAGATCGGGGGACAGTAAAAGCGTGGCACCATCCCCTCCAAAAATGTAGGCTAAGTCGCGTGGGGCAACTACATTTCTAGCCGCAGCAATGCAAGCGGCCCCCAACGTATTCACATCTTTGTAGCGTCCATTTTCAATAGCTTTTGTAGAGCCTTTAATATCTGCAATTAAAATAGACCAATTTTCAGGAATTTCCTTATAGACCTGCGAGTCGGTGACCATTCTAAAATCATTAAAGGCATCAAGGGACTCATAAAAATTTTCTGTCAAAATTACTCCGGAAAACGTTTTAATGTTCCCGTTAACTTAACTGCTTCTTCAAAAGAAGATTCATTTTTTAATAGGCCTGCAAGGTAATCATTTACCTCAGACAAGTTCGAAACTTTGTTAATATTCCAAGGTTTTGTAATTCGGGAAAAAATCATATTTTTAATTTTTTCCCGCTCGGCACAATCCTCACCGATCCCAACCTTGCCTTGGCTACTCCAATAGCAAACTTTTTTGATTTTTGAGCCTTTTGCATTTTTGGGAATGACTCGAGTAAAAATAACAGAATGCCCTTTTTCTTTTTTCCCGACTTCTTCAGTCCAAAATATTTTTAAAAAATCGCCAGCCTTGGCTTGGTAAAATCCATCATCACGAAAATTGATTCCCAAATCCAATTCTTTTACCGCCATAGCGGTTCCTGGCCCATTAGCATTCCACCGGCCCCAGAAACCATGGCCGTCGTTAAGCCATTTTTCTTGCTCATTAACAGCGCGAAGCTTAGCGGGAACTCCCTCGGCCAATGTTAACTTAGAGTTTTCGATTGCCTTTAAGAAAGCTAAGTAAGTTGCGCCAGAGCAAAAAGTAGGACCTTTTTCACTCATAACTATCTTCAACGCTCCCTCATTATCGACAAAGATTGAGGCCTTGAGCAAATCCGAAGCATCCTGCTTTACGCTATACCCGCCACCCTGGTTAAGCTGCCGCATGGCCTTTAAAAGAACATCATTGAAGCTTGATTTTGCAATAACTATCGGACTCATAAAAAGTACTGCGAACAAATATACATTTCTCATATTCAAATTTTAAAAGAATAATGCGTGGCCCGCAAGCTAAGGTCTATCGTCAATTAAACTTTGTTATTTACTATGAGGTGATAGCCATTGTTCCTATCGGATTCGATTTTTAAAAAATGATCCGGCAATTTTCGTCTCATTCTTGAGATATGTGAGTCAATTGAGCGAACTGATATATTAAAATTTTGTCCCCAAACTCGGTCGCGAATCTCATTCCGGGGAAGAAACTGGTCCTGAGCCTCAAAAAGAGCTACAAAAATTCTAAACTCAGTCGACGACAACGCACAGCTATTTTCATTAAAGTAGAGTTGCTGCATCGAAGAGTCTAGGCGAAAGGGGCCCGGGAGTGACGCAAACAACCCGCCATCAATCTGACGGTCCCTATAAAGAAGACCAAGGATTGCATAGCGAAAGTCGATCAAACTCGAATCATCCGGAAAAAAGGTCAACAGACCAAGTTTCATAAAGTTTCTACGGTAAAATGAATCATCGGGGCCCCAGATCCAGATGGACTCTAAATGCCCCCCAGAGTACTCATTCCCCAAAACCTTCGATCTCAAGTCTGAGTGCTCACGAAAATCAAAAATGAGCACTCCTTCATTTTCAACAAAAAGATCCCATTGAAAGTTTTGAAACTTAATAGCTTTATAATTTGTAATGTCTCCAATGACCTTCGAGAGAATTCTGGATTGAATCACATCATCAGACACCAAAGAGACATTCAGCTGATTTCCCACGACGATAGCATAGCAAAATATTGCTCCCATCACCAATGCCGACAGTGCCACCGATACCATTTTTTTTACTTCATTTGCTTGCTCTGTTTTGAATTTGACTTAATCTAAGTTTTGCATGCATAAATATACGGTAGCGATCGTCGAGGATGAACTGGACATTTTAGACAATTTAAGCAGTCTTCTTGAGGAAGAAGGCATTTATAAAGTACAAGCTTTTTCGGACCCCAGGCAAGCCTATGAAGCACTCAGAGTTGATCATCCTGACGTCCTGCTTACCGATATTTCGATGCCTGGAATGACTGGCCTCGAGTTAATTGCGGCGCTCCGCGAGCACGTGCCCGACCTTCCGGTTGTGATATTGAGTGCCTTTGTCGATTTCAAACACGTTATTAAGGCACTACGTCTGGGGGCCACAGATATTTTAGAGAAGCCCTATCGTGAGAATCAAGTTTTAGAAATCATTGCGGTGGCAGCCGAGCTTGGTAAAGCACGAAAAAACGTCCTGGCCCTTATTTCTAAAACCGATAGCGCGCAATCCAAGGAAATCATGGATGCCTTGATAAAGGTGCAGTCGCTTATGTCTACTCGAGTATTTGGAAGCGAAGATTAACGGGTTCATTCGAACTCTTGCAGAATATCTTTCATGTCTTTGGACATCGTTTCCGTAAAGCTTTCTTGAAGGGGTCTACTTATTGAAATTGTGCCCATAACATTTTGATGAGCATCATTAAACACCGAACTCTGAACTTCAACTGCAATGGCAGTCTTAGTTGCAGTTATCATTTCCGAAAAAACAGTTATAGGTCCACCGCCTCGGATTAAAACCTTTAAGGAGTCTCTCACGTCCTCATGGAACTCCTCACAATACAAATCTTCAATTTTTTTCCCGAGCAACATGCCAGGCAGATAACCAAGCTCATCATGCATTTTTCGATTGCATGCAAGAATGGTCCCGTCCGCTGAAACTGAGTGAATCATGTAAGGCGCATTTTCATAAATCTGTTGATAAAAATTGGTGACGCTATCATCATCAACCGATTTGCCACTTCCTTTTAAGTCATTGCTACTGCTCGTTGTTTTTGCAAATTGATTCTGGCTTTGACTCAAAGCTTGATTTTTTTCACCCTGAAGAGATCTCAAAATATCTTTGGGACTAATAATTCCCTGTATACGATCTGAATTATCAACCACTGCAATGCGATGTAATTTTGAATTTAATAATAGTTTTAGAACCTTATCTGCGCCATCACTCAAATAAACGAATTCAGGAGGATCTAACAATTGCTGTTTTGATTTAAGAGAATTTTCATTTCCAAATAGCATTTTATCAACCGCAAAAATCTTTATAAGACCAACCTCAGAAATCATTCCAATATATTTTCCATATTGATCCACAACTGGTGCAGACGTAAGTTGTTTTCGCACAAATCCTTCTGCAACCTGATCTATAGTATCCTCGATGTTAAAGGCATGAGGGTTAAGAGTCATAAAATTTCTAGCTTGTCGCATATCACTATATTGAAGGCCCTAATTGATAATTTATCAAGCCCTTGTCACTAAGTCATAAATGCGCAAGAACAAAATATTATGCATCTCTATAAAGTTGTGGTCAGAGAAACCTTGTTGGACTTCTACGGACACCTTAATAACGCCAATTATTTGGTGCTCCTTGAGGAGGCGCGTTGGGAGCTCATTACATCCAAAAATTACGGAGTCGGGACTATTAAAAAACTACAAAAAGGTCCGGTGATCTTAGAGGTCGACCTTAAGTTTAAAAAAGAAATAAAAGCGCGTGATATCATTGAAATTCAGACATCGATTTTAGAATACGACTCTATGATTGGGAAGATGAAACAAGACATGATCAATCAAAATGGAGAGCTATGTGCTACGGCTACACTTGTGTTTGGCTTATTTGATCTTGAAAAAAGAAAACTTATTCACCCCACTGAAGAGTGGAAGAAGGCCTTGGATATTTAAATTCCTAACCCTTTGGAAAATTGATAAGAATAACCAACAAAAATTTGACCATGGAGTCTCGAAGTTTGCGAAGAATACAATCCAGCGCCCCACTGAATAGTATGATCATCCCAATGATGGAGAGCTAATATCCCACGACTTAAATTGGAAAACTCAGAGTATTGCATCTGATTTTTTTCCAAAAAAAGAGCCACTTGAAAATCAGCCTCGTACGGAGCTCCCATAACAAAACTCCAAGAAAACAATCGATCTCCTCCTCGCTCCATCTGCAAATTACTCGCTTCATCTGCATAACTTCGAGCGGAATCTCCAGGCTCTAGCCAAGAGTAGGTGCTTTGAATTTTGCCAAATACCTTTTCAATGGACCCTTTAAACTCAGATCCTATTCTAGTGCGTTGAATGCTTCCCTTGCAGTTGATTGATGCACAGTTTAAAGTTTGGATTGTTTTTAAATTTCTAGTACTGGCGCCAAAATCCAGCCAAAGACCAACGACAGGAATCGGGTAAAAAGAAAGTTTTAATTCGGCTTTGTTGACCTTCCCAGAGCTTTGCACAAGAGCTCCGATTCTGAGATAGCCCCATCCCAATGGATCTTCTGATTTCAGCCCCCATAAGTAGGAGCTATAACCGGTTTCTAATCCTATCGCTCCGCTCAACGGATAGCTTCTAAGCCCCGCAAAGGCCTTAGCATCCCAAGGTTTTATTGCCTCTTCAGCATGTAAAAAATTTAGCGACAATGTCGTTAAAATTATAAATAGAAATGTTCTCATGATTGGCGACTCTTTTTGGCCCAAGCCTTGCGAATCTCAATCCGTTCCTTAGCAAACTCAAAGGCTTCCTTGTCTTCTTTAGACTCTAACTTCAAACTTGGAATTGTTTTTGGTTTGCCGTTCCCATCCAACGCAACAAAAGTCAAAAAGGCCTGAGTCGTTTTATTTGTAGTTCCTTTGATGGGATTGACAGCCTCGACATCAACTCTAATTTCCATCGAAGTCCGCCCCACATAAATGATGCGACCACGCATAACCACATGATCGCCCTGATAGACCGGCGCTAAAAAACTTATCTGATCAATACTCGCCGTCACAACATGACTTTCGGAATGTCTTTGAGCCGTCATAGCAGCAAGCTTGTCGATCCAGGCCATCATCTGGCCCCCAAATAAAGTGCCTCCACTATTGATTTGATCTGGCATGACCAGTTTTCTAGATTCAGTTTGGCTTTCGTTAGGTGTTTTTTCTGATCGAGCTGACATTCGCGTTATTCTAGTCCCAATTATAGCGTTTCGCCATCTAGCAAATCAGGCCTCTGTCCAATTCGAGCTATCGAATCGACGGGTTCGATATTGATCTCATCGCCCGAATCCTGCCCAGAAAGTTCGCTAAACTTCCGCGCGCTTACCAATACTCTCGTTTCTAGAGAGGCGAGTGTCTTATTGTAGGATTCTACGGCACGAGTTAGATTTTTACCAACCCCAGAAAAGTGTGAAGACATATCATAAATCCGCTTATAGAGAATTTTACCAAGATTACTAATCTCCTGCGCATTTGCCGCCAATTTTTCTTGGCGCCACCCATAAGAGACTGCCTTCAAAATCGCAATCAATGTCGATGGAGTGGCTATGACCACATTATTTTTAAGAGCATACTCGATGATATCCGGATCTTGTTCAAGAGCTGCATTATAGAAGGAATCGGCAGGAATAAACATCACCACGAATTCTGGCGCCTGTTCAAATTGGGACCAATAAGCTTTTTTACCTAAATCACTAATATGATTTTTCACTAGCCGAGCGTGGTGTTTCAGATGTGGAAGTTTGTCCTCTTCCTTTGCGGTTTCCATCGCAGCAAGATACGAGGATAGGGGCGCCTTCGAGTCTACGACAATTGATTTTCCTAATGGCAAATTTACTACGAGGTCGGGCCTCAATTGTTTGTCGTCCGATGATTGAACGGTCTTTTGCTCTTCGAAATCGCAATGTTCCAACATACCGGCGAGCTCAACAACACGTTTGAGCTGAATTTCACCCCAGCGGCCTCGAACTCTAGGATTGCTAAGAGCTTTTACAAGATTTTGCGTTTCACTCTGTAGCTTGCCATGAACGTCTAATAAATTCTTAACTTGCTCGCTAATGCCTTCATAAGCACCAATACGCGCTTTTTCAATTTCTTGAATTCGGGTGTCGAATTTATTCAGAGAATCATGAACAGGTTTCACAAGGTTAGTAATGGAAATTTGTCGCTTCTCTAAATCACCCTTAGCCGTCTCATGGAATTTTGCCATTGTGCTATGTGCCAGTTCGATAAAACTAGTGTTGGAGGCTTTTAGCGTATCGGCCGCAAGCGCTTTAAAAGTATCCGAGAGTTTAGCCTGAGCGCCTTCAAAATCATGAAGCCGCTGCTCGGCTAATTCTTTTTCTTTTTCGAACCTAACCTGAACTTGAGAAAGCTCTTTAAGTGTTAATTCTAAGCGCTCCCGATCACGTCCGAGCTCCATTTTAAACTCTTGATTACGCATTTCAGCAGCGTTTAGTTTTTCTACGTTAACTTGAAGATCGCTCTTTAAAATCTGGCGATCTTTCGAATTTTTTCTGTCTAAATAGAAAAACATAAATAGCGCACCACCCAAGGCCGCTCCAACTAAAGTGATCCAATTTTCCATAAAACTGGTATACTCAGGCTCTAAAATGATTGAAAGCATTATCTTACCGTTGCTCGGAGGCGTCATTGTGCTCACGCTCAGCGCCGACAAACTTGTTGGCGCTGCGTCACGGCTTGCCTTGGCCTTTGGGATCCCGCCCTTAATTGTAGGACTTACGATTGTTGCCATGGGAACGAGCGCCCCTGAATTTGCGATTTCCGCATTCAATGCCTACAAGGGAAATCCTGAAATTGCCCTTGGAAATGTGCTTGGAAGCAATATCTTAAATCTGCTGCTGATTTTGGGCTTATCTTCATTAATTTCTCCGCTTATAGCTAAGAGGCAACTCCTGCTTTGGGATGTCCCGATAATGATAGGAATCACTGGTTTGGTTTGGATTTTTGCAGCGGGTGATGGGGTTCTTTCGCCAACTGAAGGCATAGTTATGCTCTCTATTTTTATCCCTTATTTGCTTTTGCTGGTTTGGCTCGCAAAAAAAGAAAAAGCGATGTCTATCGATGAATTGTCTGTTCTAGATGAAGGAAGCACCCTTCCTAAGCTTAGTCCTACTGAGCTTTTTAAAGATATATCGTGGATTATTATGGGCGTTGCCGGTTTAAGCTTTGGAGCTTACTATTTTACTGAAGGTGCCGTAGCACTGGCTCAATATTTTAACGTTCCACAATGGATCATTGGCCTCACCATCGTTGCTTTTGGGACATCACTCCCCGAGCTTGCAACCTCTATAGTTGCCGGCCTTAAGGGCTCATCTGATATTGCCATTGGAAACATTATCGGCAGCTGTATTTTTAACCTTCTTTGGGTTTTAGGAGCCGCCGTCCTCTTTGAACCCAATGGTTTAAAGGTTAATGTTGAAGCATTAAATTTTGATTTTCCGTTTCTATTTATTATAACTGCCGGCACTCTTCCGATCTTTTTATCTGGAAAAAAAATGTCTCGCTTAGAGGGCTTTGTTTTTCTTGGCTGCTACGTTTTTTATGTTTTTGTTTTGGTAAACCAAGTTTCTTATCCGGAAAATTTTGATGCCTTTGTAAATCTTCTTTATAAAATTTTCCTACCGGCCTTTGCCATAGCCATTTTGGTTGCTGCTTTTGTTCCCGGAGCGTCACCTAAATCCAAGACGCCATGACATCTAGCAATTTTAGAATGGTGGCTCTTGATGCGCAGAATCTGCAACATACCGACATGCTCTTTAAATGGTGGCGTGATTCTGAAATTCAACACTTGATATTTCCAAGAAAAGACGAAAAATCAATTTTTATTCCCACACTTGAAGACATTCGAGAGCCTCGTGCTCAAGATGATCACTTTATGATCTACGATGGGAAAACTCCCATTGGGGAAGCTTCCTTAATGAAGAACCCGAAACATCTTTTGGACGCTACAGTAGATAGCTCATGGTTAGGACTCTGTATTGGCAATAAAATTTATTGGGGGAGTGGGGCTGCTAAATTTGCGTTAGACTTTTTAGAAGAGCGTTCTCTTAACTTTGGCTTCAATCGAATAGAGCTTGGAGTTTTTGAATACAACCAAAGGGCCATTCGTTTTTACGAAAAACAAGGCTATCAAGCCTTTGAAAAACTTAGCAAGTTTACCTATCATGATGGACGTATGTGGGATGACATCAGGATGGAAAAATTGCTTAAGGATCCTCGCCCCTAAAGACGTTATCCTGCTGTCCCAAATTTTTTAAATAACTTTCGATATCTGTGGTTTGCTTTTGGGAGAACGAAGTATTCCAGCCAGGCATTTCTCCGTTCCATTTGGAAATTTTCATAAAAAACTTTAAATCAGGAATTTTTCTTGCGATCTCTGCAAGATCCGGAGGTTGGATTTTTAGGGGCTTTGCCAAAGGTCCATCTCCATGCCCCTGAACACCATGACAATTCAAACAGTGCTCTTCATAGATGAGTTTTCCCCTGGCAACTGAGTCAGGATTTAAAGAGATATCCAGGGCACCAGGCTCCTCGGTACTCTTATACATTTTTAGAATTCCGTGCTTCATTTTTTGGCGGTGACTCTCTAAATCCTCCTTAGCGGAGTGCGGCTTGGCACAGGCAGAAATAAAGGCCAAGCAAGTAAAGGATGCCAGAATAACTCGATTCATATTAGTTTTATATCACCGCATCAGCCCCAAAAAAACGTGAAAATTTTTTTAGACAGCCCTTGGTTCAGCGACAGAGTCGTTTTAATGTAAATTAGAGTTTCAAAGGGGCTTAATTGACCCTAACTACGACTCAGAATACGTTTATAAAATGAATAAATTCAATTATTTAAGCAATAGCAATCCTGAATATATCGAAGATATTTATTCCAGATATCTCAAGAATCCCGACGATATCGATCAAACTTGGCGATATTTCTTTGAAGGCCTCGAATTAGGATACGAAGCTGATACCGAGTTGCTTGAAGAAATTGAAGCAACGCTCGGGCAAAGCCTACATCGAAAGGCGGTGACTTCCGTAGATTTAAGTGCCGAAGCTAAAGTCGCAGATCTCATTAACGCCTATAGAGAACGGGGACATTTGATTGCCCAGACCAATCCCATATTTCCAAATCAAAAGTCGCATCCACTTTTAGCTCTTGATCACTTTGGCCTCAGCGACAAAGACTTAGACAAAACTTTTACGGCGGGAAAATTCCTTGGCCTTGGGACAGCGAGCTTAAAGGATATCATTTTTAGGCTCAGAGAAATCTACTGCAGCTCAATTGGTGTTGAGTATACGCACATCAAAGACCCTAAAATGCGTGGCTGGCTTGTTGAAAAAATGGAGTCTAGTGGGAATAAAGAAACTCTTTCATCTGAGCAAAAACGAAATATCTTATCTAGGTTAGCTGATAGCGAAGCTTTCGAAAAATTTCTACATACCAGATATGTCGCTCAAAAAAGATTTTCCATCGAGGGCGCAGAAGGATTGATTCCTACACTTGATCGCCTCTTTGAAATTGCAGGACAAACTGGTGCAACTGATATTTGTTTGGGAATGGCCCATCGGGGGCGCTTAAATGTTCTCTGTAATATTTTTGGGAAAAAAGTAGAACATATTTTAACTGAATTTGAACAGGACTATCAGTACGATGAAAAATCAATGGGCGAGGGCGACGTTAAGTACCACATGGGATTTTCGTCGGACATCAAAACCAAACTCGGCCATGATCTGCATTTGTCACTTGCCAACAACCCAAGTCATTTAGCTTTTGTCTATCCTGTTGTGGAAGGTGTCACTCGGTCAAAACAAAGACGGCGCGGTGAAGATCGAAGCAAAGTTATTCCAATTGTTATTCATGGAGACGCTGCTTTTGCTGGGCAGGGAGTAATTTATGAAACTCTCAATTTATCGCAGGTTGATGCCTTCACCACAGGTGGAACTGTTAATATTGTTATCAATAATCAAATTGGCTTTACTACCAATCCTGAGGATGCGCGCTCAACAACCTATGCTACCGACGTTGCGAGAATGTTAGACATTCCGGTCTTTCATGTTAACGGAGATGACCCAGAAGCCCTTAGTTATGTTGCAAAGTTAAGCATGGAATTTAGACAAACATTTAAAAGCGATGTTGTTATCGAAATTGTTTGTTATCGAAAATACGGACATAACGAGTCTGACGAGCCTGCCTTCACACAGCCTCTAATGTATTCACTGATCAAAAAACATCCTTCTCCTCATCAAACATATGCCAACAAACTGATCAGCGAAAGCGTCATCGACGACGCTGCTGTTGAAGCAGATTTTAAGGATAAAATTGATGCCTTAGTTGAAGCACAAAAAAAGACGAGAGAAGAAAAGCCCGCTCCGTATGTGTCGGCCTTTGGCAGCGTTTGGCAAAAATATCGTCGTCCATCCGATGCTGATTTATTTGAAGTCATTGATACAAGTTTCGAGAAGAAACGTATGATCAATATTGCGGAATCGATTGCAGAAGTTCCAGCTGGCTTTTCTATCAATCCCAAAATTCAAAGAATGCTCGAAGCCAGACTTGAAGCCATCAAAAGCAATGAAGGCATCGATTGGGGCAATGCCGAAAATCTTGCTTATGCCACGTTACTTATCGAAGGTCACAGCGTTCGATTGACCGGGCAAGATGTCGAAAGAGGCACATTCTCGCACAGGAATGCCGTTATCTTTGACTCTAAAAATGGATCCAGATACACCCCTTTAGAAAAACTTTGCACACAAGATCAGTTTGTTTTGGTCAAAAATAGCACCTTATCCGAAACGGGCGTTCTGGGTTTTGAATATGGATGGTCGCTTGGAGATCCCAATGTTTTAATCATTTGGGAAGCTCAATTTGGTGATTTCGCCAATGGGGCTCAAGTCATCATTGATCAATTCATCGCATCAGGCGAATCCAAATGGCAAAGAGCCAGTGGCATTGTGCTTATGCTTCCTCATGGGTACGAAGGTCAAGGACCGGAACACTCAAGCGCACGCTTAGAGAGGTTTTTACAACTTTGCGGAAGAGCCAACATGACCGTGGCAAACCTTTCAACGCCAGCACAGCTATTTCACGCGTTGAGAAGACAGGTTAAAAGAGACTTCAGAAAACCTTTAATTATTATGACTCCTAAAAGCGGGCTGAGACATCCAGAAATGATTTCAAATCTTGATGAAATTTGTGGCGGACATTTTAAAGAGTTGATTGATGATCCGCGTTTCAGCGATCAAGATGCTTCAAAAGTGCGTAAGGTTTTGCTGTGCAGCGGGAAAATTTATTACGATTTAATTGCGGCACAACGAGAGCAAAAAAATAGTAATGACGTCGCTATCATACGAATTGAGCAATTGTATCCATGGCCAGAGGCACAAATAGTTACCTGCCTCAATCGATACACGCAGGTTAAGGAATTCTGCTGGGTTCAAGAGGAACCACGCAATATGGGCGCCTGGCTTTTTGTTCAAGCCTTCTTTAACGGTGGTTATCGTGATCTTTCAAGTCAACTCGGCAATCGACCCCTTAATTACTATGGCCGAGGAACAGGCGCTGCACCTGCAGTTGGCTCGGCAAAACTTCATAAAAAAGAGCAAGGCTTCATCATTGATGAGGCCCTGAGCTAAAAAAGAAAAGGAAATGTATTCATGATCCATGACATCGTAGCACCGACCGTAGGAGAATCTATTAGTGAAGTTCGCATTTCGTCTTGGAATTATTCCAACGGAGACTATGTTAACGAAGGCGAAACACTTGCTGAAATCGAATCTGATAAAGCTACTGTGGAAATTGTAGCGGAACAGTCGGGGGCTTTAAAAATCATTGCGGCTGACGGAGCAATGGTCCCAGTAGGCGAAAAAATTGCCACGCTCGATGACAGTGCCGCTAAGCCGGCAGGAAGCGGAAAGTCCGCAGCTGCTTCTTCTAGCAATACACCATCTCCGCAAAAAGCTGGAACTCCGACGTCGATGCCTCTATCGCCGTCGGCATCTTCGATGCCTCCATCTCCATCGGCCGCAAAAATGTTAAAAGAAAACAATGTGAATTCCAATGATGTTTCCGGCTCGGGCAAGCGTGGGCAGGTGATAAAAGGTGACGTCCTAGATCACCTTAAGAAACCAAAAACAATTGGGCGAGCTGAAGATGCACAAATTAAAGCAAAAGATCCAGTAGGTGTCCGTAGAGTGGCCATGTCACTTTTGAGATTAAAAATTGCTGAAAGACTCAAACAGGCTCAAAACACGGCAGCCATGCTCACAACTTTCAACGAAGTCGATTTAACCAACGTCATGGCACTTCGAACAGAATTCAAAGATAAATTCAAAAGCAAATACGGTGTTGGACTAGGCTTTATGAGCTTTTTCACCCGAGCGGCGGCTCTTGCTCTAAAAGAATTTGAAGCCGTTAATGCGTCTATTGAAGGAAATGAAATTCTATATCACGATTTTGTCCACATGGGCGTTGCCGTTGGAACCGATAGGGGTCTGGTGGTTCCCGTACTTAGAAACGTTGATAAAATGTCTTTTTTAGAAATTGAAAAAGGTATTTTAGAAATGGCGCTAAAAGCACGTGATGGAAAACTGGGAATTGCGGACATGTCAGGCGGAACATTTACGATCTCCAATGGTGGCGTCTATGGCTCTATGCTATCCACACCAATATTAAATCCTCCTCAATCTGCAATTTTAGGAATGCACAATATTATGAGTCGCCCTGTAAACGTGGAAGGTAAAGTAGAGATTCGACCTATGATGTACTTAGCTGTTTCCTATGATCATAGAATCATCGACGGGAAAGAAGCTGTTAGCTTTTTGATTGCAATTAAAAATCGTCTCGAAAACCCCGAGGAACTTGGCCTCGACTTTAAAAAGGATCTTTAAATATGAGTGTCAACGAGAGTCCAAAAGAATTTGACCTAATTATTATTGGATCAGGCCCAGGAGGCTACATTGGAGCCATTCGAGCTGCCCAGCTCGGCATGAGAGTAGCCTGTGTGGAAAAGATGAAAACCCTTGGCGGCACTTGCCTCAACATTGGTTGCATTCCGTCCAAAGCACTTTTGGAATCTAGTGAGCATTTTCAAACTGCAAAAGATCACTTTAAAGAACATGGAATCCTGATTGAAGGTATCAAAGTCAATCTTGATCAAATGATGACTCGTAAAAATGAATTGGTAAAGCAACTTACCCAAGGCATTGCGGGATTGTTTAAAAAAAATAAAATTGAATCTTTTTTTGGTGAAGGCAGTTTTGAAAAAAAAGACGGCTCCAACCATGTGATCAAAGTTAAAAACGGCAAGACCGCTGAAGTCATCAAGGCCCCAAAAGTCATCATTGCCACAGGAAGTGTTCCCACCCCTTTACGTGGTGTTGAATTCGACGGAAAACGAATCATCTCATCCACTGAAGCACTTGAGATTTCAGAAATTCCAAAACATTTTGTAGTTGTTGGTGGTGGCGTTATCGGTTTAGAGCTTGGCTCGGTTTGGGCTCGATTGGGCTCAAAAGTTACGGTTGTTGAATTTTCCGAGTCCATCACTCCTACGGTAGACAAACAAATCACACGAGAACTTCAAAAAGTTCTCGAAAAATTGGGAATGAATATCAAAGTAAATACCGAATGCACGGGAGCAAAGGTATCTGGAAAAAATGTAAGTGTTGAAATCAAAGATCGTAAATCAGGGGACCTTAGCTCCTTAGATGCAGACTATGTCTTAGTAGCAACAGGTCGTAAGCCTTTTACAGGTGGACTAGCGCTCGAAAATATTTCCTTAAAGCCCAATGAACGCGGAATGATTGACATCAACGATCATTTTGAAACCTCGATAGCCGGCGTTTATGCTATAGGCGATGTCGTAAGAGGCCCCATGCTTGCACACAAAGCTGAAGAAGAAGGCGTGGCTGTCGCTGAACTCATTGCTGGCCAAGCAGGTCATGTAAATTACAATGCCATACCTAGTGTTATTTACACTTGGCCGGAAGTTGCCTCTGTTGGAAAAACCGAAGAAGAACTTAAAGCCGAAGGTATTCCCTACAAAAAAGGAACATTTCCCTTTTTGGCAAATGGGCGAGCTAAGGCTATGCTCACCACGGAAGGCTTAGTAAAAGTATTGGCCCACAAAGATTCAGATCAACTTTTAGGCGTTCACATCATTGGTGCTCGTGCAGGAGAAATGATTTCTGAAGCGACTGCGATTATGGATTTTGGCGGAAGCAGTGAAGACATTTCCAGAATTTGCCATCCTCATCCGACACTCAGTGAAGCCGTCAAGGAAGCGGCGTTAGCCGTCGACAAAAGAACTCTGAACCTGTGAATACGATTGGAGAATTAAAATGCAAAATAGAACAATCAAGTTCCCCAAGATTATTATCGACGAATACACCAGCCCCATTGAAGCTACAGCAAAACCGACTGACTCCATTGTCGATTGTCATTTAATTATCAAAGCAAGAGGTTATCGACATTTGCCGGTTTCTGCTGATGGCGGGAAAACAATTTTGGGAATCTTGAGCGAAAGAGATATCAATCTTTTTATGGATCATGTCTATGAAGATTCGCCCATGAGAGCCGAGCATATCATGCGCACAAACCTATACATCGTTCATTACAATACGCCTATTGAAGAAGTTGTTTTTGAGATGAGTAGCCGAAAAATCGGATCCGCACTTGTTGAAGACTCAGAAGGTGTCGTCAGCGGAATTTTTACAACCACTGACGCTATGAACGCTCTTGTCGAACTTTTGCACAAGGTTTAGTTTTTAGATCATATTTTCTAAGCTTACGCCCTTAGGCTCCGGGACATATCTCAACACAAATATCACGGCAAGCGCTGCAGAAAATGTGTAAAAGGCATAGGCAGGTCCCAGGCCAAACTTCCCGAGCATAAGAGGAAAACTCAGCGTAATTGCAAAATTAGCAAGCCACTGAGCCGCCGCTCCAATAGAAAGAGCCATGGCACGCATGCGGTTGTTGAATATTTCTCCAAGCAAAACCCAAACAACAGGCCCCCATGAAGCACCAAAGCTAAAAACAAAGCTATTAGCCAACACAAGAGCTAAGGTCCCCATATCGGGACTGAGTAAAAGTCTTCCTGAAGCATCAGTAGCGGACATCGCAAATATAACTGAAAGGCCTAAGAGACTGATGGTCATTCCAATGCCACCAAAGAAGAGTAGGGGTTTGCGCCCAATTTTATCTACCAACGCAATCGCCACAAAAGTCGACAAGACATTGATAGTCCCACTGATCACATTAACAAGGAGAGCATCACTTTCCGAAAATCCAGCAGCCTGCCAAAGCACAGAGCCGTAATAGAATACAACGTTGATACCAACGAATTGCTGAAAAACTGAGAGTGCAATACCAACCCATAACATCGGATAAATACGGCCCTTGTTTTGATCGTACAAATCTTTAAGCTTTGGAGTTCGATAATTTTCTAACGAATTTTTAATATCTACAATTATTGTTTCGGCGATTCCTCCCATACTGCGGCGTAGAACAAACATGGCATGCTCTTCTTTATTTTTGGCGACCAAAAAGCGGGGTGATTCTGGAATAAACAAACAGAGTAAAAAGAATAGGGATGCGGGGATGCTCTCCATCCAGTACATCCAACGCCAAGCCTCATAGCCAAGCCATCCATTTTGAGCGGCCCCACCAAAAACTTCGGCAATCAAAAAATTACTAAGAAAGGCGGCAAATATTCCTAGGACAATTGCTAATTGTTGAAGAGAGGCGAAACGCCCTCTAAATTCCTGAGGCGACACTTCTGAAATATAGGCGGGGGCCAGTACGCTTGCAGCTCCAACGGCAAGGCCTCCGATCAATCTATAAATGACAAATTCAAAACTTGAAGTAGAAATGCCCGATCCCCATGCCGAGAGCAAGAAGAGAAGGGCCGCAATCATCATGGACGGCTTTCGCCCAAGGCGGTCAGCAAAAATGCCAATTGCAAAAGCGCCAACTGCGCATCCAAGCAGCATCGATGCCACCGAAAATCCAGTTCCAAAGTCACTTGAGCCGAATGAAGCTCTCAATGCATCAACGGTGCCGTTGATGACGCCACTATCAAAACCAAACAAAAATCCACCAATGGCGGCCACACTAGAAATGAAGAAAATATAAAATATATTCATGGCCCATAGGCTTAGAGCCAAATTGGCTCAGTGGCAAGGCTGGCGGATGGAAGAAATTGTTCTATATAATTGTAATGTGAATTTTACTATGAGAGAAATGGCAAACTACGAAGCTTTTTTCTTTTTATCAATTTCATCCCACTCTTCGTCTTCATCGAATTCGGCTTCCATTCTATCGATTAATTTGTTTCGATAAGAACTTTGTGAGGGAAGATTTCTAAAATAGTGATGCAATTGAATGATTTCAAAATATTCGTGTCGACTTAGACAAGCCAAAATAAAATCAAAGTGAGGGTGGGAGTGGGGAACATTAAAGTAAATGCTTGCCGCCGAGGCTAAGGGTGTCAGAGGCTGACTTGTGGCCGTTTGGCCCTTGATCACAGTAATCATACCTGTTTCCGGCTGAACATTGTAACCTTCAATGCCTCCAAGAGCTTGGACCACAGAGAGAGAAATCGTGCGCAAACGCTCGGTCACACCCTGCTCATCGAGGAAGTCACTTAGGTCTTGTGTAAAGTCTTGTTCAATAAGCTCAAACGCGCCTTCAATCTGATCGTCAATCTGACGGATCTCACCTTCCGAGAGGTTATGAAGTTCGCGAGCCCGCCTGATACAGGTACCCACACGTTCTACAATATCGCCGAATTCAAGTTTACGGTCCATCTAAAGCTTTATCGGCGACTATGCCAATATCTTGACCAGTTCCTATGTGATTTCAGGGGATTAACCTAATTTTAACTGATGCTGTGCATCTGTTTAGATTTGGTCTTCCCAAAGGGGCTTTATAAGGACCAAAAGAAAGCGATGACATTTCTCAGAAAAGCGCCCGGACTGGTGCTCGAAGACCGAACTATGAAGTTTAATGCTCTCAATTTGCTGATTTAGTTCTTCAATAACTTCGGAATTTGAGATTAAAACGCCCGTTTCCAAATTAAGTGCTCTGGAGCGTGGGTCCAGATTAAACGATCCTACATAAGCTTTAGAGTTATCTACAACAATTGATTTTGAGTGAAGAGAGTCTGAATCCTGAAAAGTACTAACCTGAATTCCAAGTTTTTTGAGTTTATCCATTTGCAACTCGAAAGCACGTGCCACAAGAGCAGAGTCAGACGAAATCACCGAATTGCTAATAATTTCTACTTTTACGCCCCTTTGCACAGCATCGCTTAAAGCACGAAGAAGATCTTTCTCTAGATAAACATAAGCGTTCAATATTTTCACAGACGTTTCAGCTTTTTTAATCATGAACAAGATCTGGTAATAATTACTGTCGACAGATGGCTTAGTTATTTTACCCCAAGTTCCTACATCGTAACGGTCATTCAAAAATCTTATTTTCCCACTTTTCATTTTATGTTTTTGCTCTAAAAAGAAATTTTTAAGCGCATGTTCCTGCGATGAAAAACGATCACTAATTTTTTTTAGCTCTACATTTTTTGGAGCTTCAACGTCAGTAGGAACGCTAAGATTGGAGCAATGTGCTGACTCAAATAGTCCATCAAAATATTCTTGCGCATTAGCGATTACGTTATCGCCCTCAACAAGAACTTCGGTTGAAATCATACTCTTGCTGGCAGGCGAATTGTGCGCAAAATATTCATCGGCAATGTTGCGATCGCCGACCAACATTTCTTGGGTTCCGATAATTAATTTGTC
>JBGSZX010000047.1:0-36358 GCA_041750195.1 Bdellovibrionota bacterium
GATGGTAAAATCAAGGTTACTTGATCAAGCATCTGTCTGGTCAAGTTTGGATGGAGTAACTATAAACTCAAAAGCTCTCAACGTTTACAATGCGCTTTAGACAATGATAAAACAAGGACATGCACAATCCAGGTTCAGAACTTTATTCGTCTTTTGCCAGTAATTATGACAATGTCATTCAAGACAATATCTACAATGCTTTATTTGAGCGGCCATCCACATGGTCGCTATTACCACAAAAACTGAATGGCTTGAATGTCTTGGATGCCGGCTGTGGTCCCGGCGTCTACGCACAGAAATTAATCCAACAAGGAGCAAAAGTAACGGCCGTCGATCTTTCTGAACAGATGATTGAACTTGTTAGGAAAAAACTAGGGGATAAAGTTGTCTGCTATAGTCACGACCTCAGTACTCCTTTGGCACACGAAAAAAACCAAAGCTTTGATTTGATTGTTTGCCCCGTCACGATTCATTACATTGAAAAACTAAAATTGTTTTACACAGAAATGTATCGCCTTTTAAAACCCGGAGGAAGTTTTGTCTTTTCAACCCATCATCCCTTTGTGGACTTCGAGCATTCACAAACAAAAAATTATTTTGTACAAGAAAATATGACTCAAAGTTGGAATACGATTGGTAGAGCCACTACAGTCAATTTTTATAGGCGTTCTTTCGAGGCTCTTTTAAGCCCCGCACTAAATGTAGGATTTCAACTAGACAAAATCTCCGAAAAAGGTGTCCCCTCCGAGGAAATTAAATCACGCGATCCGGAGACCTGGGACAAAATTAATAACAGGCCTCAATTTGTTTTTATAAGACTTAAGCGGTTCTAATATGAATAAAGCCAAAATAAAAAAAACCTTTGTTGATTTACTTCAACAAGAGGAATCTAAGTATTCCGATATCGCTCAAAAGGCTAGAGAAGACGCCATCTCGGGTGAAGCTAAACAAGAAGCTAAATATGACACCCGCGCGATCGAAGCTAGCTATTTAGCGGGTTCTTTAGCCAGGCGGAAAGAAGAACTGACTTTGGCGAGACAAGAAATCGAAAATATCGAAATCAAAGCTCAGTCCATGGTTTTGATTGGCGCGCTTGTGACCACCCTGGAAAAAACCGAACCGGATTATTTTTGGATAACAGAAAACGTTGGAGGCTATGAAGCTCAGTGCGATGGCCATCTTGTAAGAACTCTTTCAATTCGCTCCGGGTTGGGACGCTCACTTGTGAATGCTGAACCCGGTCAGGTGATCGAGTTTAGCTCGCCCCGTGGAACGCGAGAAATACAAATAATTTCAGTAGTTTAATCGTTATTTTTTGCTAACATTTTGAAAATGATTTGCCGATAAGTAACAAATGATAAGATCGCATAAGTCGCTCAGAAAAACTCTCGCACATTCGGCGCTGCTCATCATTTTTATATCATGTCCCCGCTTAAAGGCCTCACCACAAAGAGATTGTTCCGAACTAACTCATTCTTTGGACGGGAAAGTATTCTCTCCCGAAATTTTACGCTTAGATTCTGCTTCGGGACGCATCGAACTTCCGGGACATAACGCCTACGCCAAAAACGAATTTCCCGATATTGTTTCTCACATTCTAGAACGAAAGCCTGAAGATCAGGCAAAACTCGATGCAGAACTTCGTGAAGAATTAGGGAAAAGAGAGATGTCTTTTTCCGTCAAAAATAAAGCTACGGGTCGATATGATAAAATTTTTAAAGTTCCTGTAAGAGGAATGCCCATCACAATGAGCCAAGGGTATTACAACAAATTGGTTCATAGCACAGCGCCCATCATGCGTTCTATTCGAGAACTAAGCCAAAACATATTTTCGAACAAAGAACTCACTCCAACTTCACTAGGAATAGAAGCCCTACCTGCCAGAGAACAGCAACAGGTTGTCGACATAATAAAGAACTCCATTTACTACGAGAAAGAATTGGTTCATCCCAATATGAAAGATTATCCTTTTTTTTCCGTCGTAGGTTTTGACGCTGCTCTTGGAAAAATCGATGAAGTCCTTGGCAAGTTCTTTGAATTCAATAGCGGAACGCCTAGTGGCCTGAGCAATAACATACAAATGTTGGAAGTCATAAGACTCAAGCAACCCGAGCTTTATGAAAAACTTCGCACCTATCTAAAGAAAGACACAACCTTCGATATTTTACGAGAAACCATGGAAGACAATGCTCTGGCTTGGACTGGAAATAAGGAAGGAATCAGCGTCGTCATTGGTCCTGGGATTTACAATGGAGCCCACCCGGATGTAGCAAGCATTGCTCACTTTTCGAATATGCCACTTGTCCGGGCTAACGATTTATATACTGATAAAGCAGGCCACGTACGACTCAATACTCAAAGCGACGGAAAAAATGATCCGATTGTCACGGGGATCTACGGTCGAGTCGAAGAAAGCTTCTTCTTACAAGACAGCAAAAAAGGCATTGCTTGGAAAATTCCTGATCTCGAAGACAATCCGGCACTTGGAAAAAAATGGGGTGTAAAACTGGACGCCGGCGTTGCCTATCAATTTATGTATGACACCAAAGGTGAAAAAATTGGTGTCTTTAAAGACTCAAAAGGTAAGCCGATGCTCGCAGAAGCCTGGGACACAATTGGTTCTGACCCAACTCGCCCGAACGCCGCTCGGGGAAGTTTTGCAGATGCGATCAAAAACAAGCAACTATATTTTAGCGGACTCGGCGGACGTGTCGTCGACGACAAACGCCTCTTTGAATACGCTTCAAAGTACTTGGCACCTAAATATGCTGATGCTGGACAATTGATTGCCTCTCCTCCAGGCACCTTGAGGGCCGCCGACCTTCATGGAATTAGCTCGGCAAGAAAAAAGAAAATTTTCGAGGCGCAAAAAAAATATGTAGAAGATTTAGAAGCCTGGAATAAGACATGGAACGAAGGCAATACAGCCGGCGCGCCACCTGCACCCCGGATTGATGTTCCCGAGCTGAGAAAAGATGAATACCAAAACTTTTTTAAACGTCCTGAACTTTATGTTGTAAAGGCTCCGGATGGTTCTGGTGGAGCCGGCATTGATATCATGCCAATTCTCAGCAAGGAGGAGCGCGCGGCGGTGGTTAAAAAAGTCATGGCCGATGTAGAATCGGGAAGCTACAGGCTTAGCATTCAAGAATTTGCGGAACCCCTCTTACTACCCGCTGCAGAACAAGACACGCGGGGAAAATGGCGATATGGAACACTTGCGAACGACCTTCGCTTGTTTGTTTTTCAAGACAGCAAAGGAAATGTCCGCGCAGGCGATCAATCATTTTTGCTAAGAGTTGCCAATCCAGGCAGTGGCTCCACAAACACATCACAAGGTGCGGGATACGGAATCAATATCGTCCTCGACAAGAAAGCGGCCCAGACCGGCCATGGTCTAAAAAAAGGCGAAAGCGTTTTACCACTTCCCACAAAAGACTCTCCCAAATTGCCACTCGCCAGTTCGTCCATCGGGGCCATCTCGGACTACACTCGAGCTTATTCAAAAGCACTCGATTATTTGGACAACAGAAAAGGACACGCCCTACGATCGTCGCCGTTGCTAAATGAAATTATTATGGGTCATCGAGACTTGATTCCAATAATAGGGACCGAACATTCTCATATCATTTCTGATATTCGCGCCTTTCAAGAGGGCAACATGAAGGTAGATGATTTCAACAAAATTCTTCATTCCTTTTCCGAAAAACTTCAAACCCAAGAAAGCAGTTATAAAAATGGAACTGAACATTTTATCGCAGGATTTCAGTCGACCAAGGGGCTAAGCTTTTCCAAGGGACCAACAATTGGTTTGCCCGCCAACCGCCAAAGAGTTGAGGCACTCGTTCCTTACACACCTCTAAAAAAAGCCCAGCTTGTTAGAAAAAGTTTTGATGGAGGAAACCATCTCGATAAATTCGAAGTTGCTGTGTATAAAACTTCGCAAGATCCCACCGTCAAATCGGCTCTACGTGAAATCGAAGAAGCTGGCGGTGAAATCAGAGCCATTCGTCACCGCCTTAGCGGCTCAAACAACTGGCTTGAAGGTGCCCCGAGTCCTTATTTTAGAATGAATGAATCTGGCAAGCCGATCATTGGCATTGATTTTAGCCAATCGCACTCACTCGCCGCCCTCGCTCATGAAATGGAACATTTTAGAATGTGGAAGGAATTCAAGAACCAAGCTCTTGAAAAAGGAATGAAAGATTCGGCGGCTTCCATTGATGCAAATAAGAAACTCAACTTAGCTAGTAACAAATATCTAGGTGAAAAACGTTCACTCGCTGCCGAAATGAAGATCGAAACCACGGTAGATTCTGAGCTAAACAAAGGTCTCGAATTGCCTCCAAGAGAAATTGACGACTATGGATACATCAACAGAATGTCTTACCCAAGAATAGAAGCCATTCGAGAAGCACTGTTTCAAGAAAAAATTGGCAATCGCAAAAATGCGAGCAAAAAAATTCTGGATGAGCACTTCCAAGCTCTTGTTAAAGAATCTGAAACCCTGCGGACTCAAGCCATCGCCTCAATAAAAGCTCAATTAGCAAAGGGCGTAGGAGATTCCAAAGCAAATATTCTCAAACGAAAATTAGCTTACTTCGAAAATAGATTTTTATTTGAACAAGTATTTTCGCCCTATGATCAGGCTCGTTTTAGAGATCTAGATCTATTCGAAAATTTGCATGAGCAATTTGCACGATACGACCGCCTGAACCAAAATGTTCAGCAAAGCCAATAATCGATCGCCTAAAATCCGTCCAATGTTACCATTTTACCTGGTTCAAAAAAGTCTTCGGGAAAACCTTTGCTGACTTTCCGCCTTTTTCTTTTTAGAAACTCAGGAGAATTCCCCAAGGATTTGAGTCCCTCACTTTGTCCACGACTAAACAGTGGCTGAGTGCTGACTTCTCCATTTTCAACTCCCGTTACTTCAATGATCTCTGAAATATGTCGATGCCCATCGGAATCTCGATCCACCTGAATGACGATGTTGATAATTTTTGAAATATGCTGACGAACTAATTCAACAGAGATTCCCTCTTCTTCCATCAGTACAAACGCTTCTAATTTTGCAAGCGCGCTGAGGGCATGATTGGCATGTATGGCCGTTAAGCTTCCTTCATGGCCTGAGTTCATGGCTTGAATGATATCCCAAGCTTCTCCGCCTCGGGTTTCTCCAACAATGATTCGATCGGGTCGCATTCTCAAGGCGTTTCGAACTAGCTCCTGGGCTCGCAATCCATCGACATAAGTGCTGCTCACTCTCGCCTCAAGCTTCGCAACGTTTGAATGATTCACCCTTAATTCAAGAGTATCCTCAATGGTTACTAGTCGCTCAGATTCGGGAATCATTCCAATCAAAGCATTTAACAAAGTTGTTTTGCCGCTACTTGTTCCACCACTGATAACAATGTTTAATTTGTTGGCCACGCACACGTTCAAAAAATACAAAGCTTTTTGATCAACAAATCCTTTATTAACTAAATTTCTTAAATCAAAAGTATCATCAAGCGCCCTACGAATCGTGAGATAGGGACCTCCGACAGCCGCTGGGGCCACCACAATGTTAGCGCGAGATCCGTCTGGTAATAAGACATCGGAGCAAGGTGCTTTTCGCGAAAGCTCGTGCCCCCCAAGCCTTGCCAATGAAGACACAACTTTTGCCAGATCTTCTTGAGAATTAAATGAAGCGCCGGTTTGCTGAATTTTTCCATCACGTTCAACAAAAATAGACTTCGGACCGTTGACCATTATTTCGGTAATAGCAGGATCTTCAAAAAGTACTTTTAATGGGCCTAGCTCGGTAACCCAACGTGAATGTTGTTTTTCGTCTGATTTCATAGTCAATTAGGTCCAAATTCGTTTTCCCCTTGAGTCATAAGGGTCAACGGATCTACTCCCGCCGTTCGCAACACTTCGGCCCAAAAACTTTCGGACCAATCACTGACATCATCTGGAGGAATTCGAAAGAGATGTCGCTCCTCGAAAGGAACCATGATCCAGGCACCATTTTGAATTTCATCATCTAGCTGGCCCTCGTCCCAGGAAGAACAGCCCATAAAAAAACTTTTTCGTCCTTCTTCGGACTGCGTCAATGCCTCCTGGAAAATTTCACTATCGGCCGTTATAAAAATATCGTCCGTTACTTTGCCTTCCTCATCTCCAAGCACCTTTCGATCGTGCATAAGAAAAACCATCTCTTCCTTGGATGGTCCGCCTTGAAATAAAGGTTCCTCAAATTCAAACAATGTGGCGCCTCGCTGATCCTGAATTTCAGCTACAAGTTGAGTTGCCTCTTCTTCTTCACTAGTAAATGGCTTATTTAGAATGAAGCCAAAGGCTCCTTCTTCGTCGTGATGAACGATGAGAACAACGGCCCGGTAAAAGATTTCGTCCTCAAGCTGAGGCAAAGCGGCAAGAAGATATGGCGTACTTTCCACCTTCCTACTAAAATTCGATTTCTATGCTTTTGCAAGCTTTTCATTGAGGAGCATGATGGAAGATCATCACGGCGCCCGCATATATTGCCGTTCAGAGCTTTTGTAAAATGCAGAATTCGGCAATTCGATCGCCATGTCCCCCCTGTCGTGGCCTGTCAGGCCAGTAGAGCAACAAAGACGCCGTGCCCCAAAGATAAGCCCACTAAGTGCCCTAAAAATCTTTAGCAAAATTTAGCGGCTCCGATTGTGTGTGCCGACATTTAGATTTAGTGTCCCGATCATGATCTGGGAAGAAAGTTCACTCTTTAAAAACGCTGCAAAGCAACTTGATAAAGCCGCCTCAATAATGAATTTAGACCCGAATGTATTGACTCGGCTTCATACACCAAAGCGATCTATCATTGTTAGTGTTCCTGTTCGAATGGACGACGGACACATAGAAGTTTTTGAAGGTTATCGAGTTCACCATAATATGTCACTCGGGCCTGCAAAAGGCGGCATTCGCTACCATCCGGACGTAAATCTTTCTGAAGTTGCCGGCCTAGCCATGTTGATGTCTTTTAAAACGGCACTCATGCAATTACCGCTTGGAGGTGCTAAAGGCGGAATTAGAGTGGACCCGCTCAAACTGAGTCGCAATGAAAAACAACGCATGACTCGAAGATACACGACTGAAATCTTTCAGTTCATTGGCCCGGAACAAGACATTCCAGCTCCAGATGTTGGGACTGATGCCCAAACCATGGCTTGGATCGTGGATACCTATTCTCAAATTAAAGGCTATGCCGTGCCAGGAGTTGTCACAGGCAAACCCATCGAACTTGGCGGTTCACTTGGTCGAGTCGAAGCTACCGGTCGAGGCGTTGTCTACACTCTTATCGAAGCTTCAAAACGAATCGATTTCGACCTTGGTGAATCAACCACGGTCGTTGTTCAAGGCTATGGAAACGTAGGCGCTGCCGCCGCAAAGAAAATGTCTAAAATTGGCTGCAAAATTGTAGCTATTTCTGATGTGAGTGGCGGTATTTACAACCGTAAAGGTTTGGACCTTGATCACGTCAATGCTTATCTAACCAGTAACCGCACGCTTGAAGGCTACCCCGAAGCTGATTTTGTTTCGAACAGTGAACTTCTAGAAATTGAATGCGACATCTTAATTTTAGCTGCCTTAGAGGGTCAAATTACCGAACACAATGCCGATCGTATTCGCGCAAAAATCATTGCCGAAGGAGCCAATGGCCCCACAACCGATGCAGCTGATGATGTCTTGACCGGTAAAAACGTTTTGATCATTCCAGACATTCTCTGCAATGCTGGCGGTGTAACCGTTTCATATTTCGAGTGGGTTCAGGGATTGCAAAAGCTTTTCTGGAGCGAAAAAGAAGTTAACAACAAATTATGGGACATCATGAGCACCACCTACAATCGGGTTCACGATTTAGCAGATGAGAAAAAATGTTCGCTTCGAACTGCAGCCTTGCTTGCCTCGATTCAGCATCTATCAGCGGCCATGTTAAAACGTGGATTCTTTCCTTAATCCAGCTAAAGTTTCTTTTTCTATTGATTCATCAGAATGATCTACGTACACTTCCGCTCGCGCGGGTCGGAAAATCGCGTGTTGCGAAAGCGATACGAGGAAAGTCCGGACTCCATAGGGTAACGTAGCGGTTAATGGCCGCCCGGGGATGCTAGCAAGGCGAAAGCTCCAGAAGCAGAACTCGAGGACTAGTGCAACAGAGAGAATGTCCAGGGCTATGAGCCCACCGACGGGAACGGGAGTTGGTGGAGGAGCTGCTGGAGTGAAAACAGGTAAACTCTACGTGGAGCAAGCCCAAATAGGAAACGAGGTGCGATCCGCACCGTTAGGAGTTTCGGGTAGGGTGCTCGAGCCTATGAGTAATCATAGGCCTAGATAAATGATTTTCACTGGGAAGCTAATGGTGCCGTCGGTCACTGGGTTTCTCGGAACAAAATCCGGCTTACAGACCCGCGCGCACCGACCACTGCAGTAATGTCTGCCCAACGGCAGACATTGATGCATGTGGGCCCCTTGCCGCCGAGGAAAGCAAAGCGATCCGAGGAAAAAAGGCAAGCTCGGTGCGCCAGCACCGACCACATGCCAGCACCGACCTAATTAGCCACTTCAGGCGATGCCACATCGCCTATTTGCTCATCAACCTTTACCGACAAAACAGGTGCCGCAATCTTCGGACCCTCATGAGTTTCCAAAGAATCTTCCGCAATGATCATTGGATTGTTCTCGGCCCCAACCCAATACAATCTTTTCAAAGTAACTGAACTAAAAAGATTGGATTCATATCTTTGCTCAAATTGGGTCATCCAATATTTTGAATGTTTGAAGGTACGCACCTTAGAAACTTCAACGTGAATATACTTATATCGTTTATTTAGAGATGCCTTGTAATTGCGCCATTGACTGCGATTCATATTCTTGGATTTGAAATCTGGATGATAAAATTCAATGTAATCTTCCGTCATTTGGCTCGACCAAGCTGACGCCCAACCTTGAACCCGTTTTTCCAGCAAAGACCCAGGCGTTTGCAAGCCCCACTTATTTCGCGGCAACTCTTTGTCCACGATAACCACAACGGTTTTATCGGAAACAAACCAATCAACTAATTTTAAAATATTTTCGTTGCCGACCGCCACACAACCACGCGTATCGAATTTTTTTTCGAGCCTAGAATCGTCATTAACTCCATGAATCCAAATGCCAGATCCTGTTTGCCCGTTAATCCGATCAACAGGATTAGGGTAATTTAACGCAATGCCGGCCGGCCCATGCAAAGGAGGGTACAATTGTCCACCACCAACTCTAGACTTGGTGACATAAATGCCTTCCGGCGTTTTTCGATCACCTTCATTGATTTTATCACCAGCATTTAATCCAGAGATCGCTGGATAAGTCTTCAATACCTTCTCTGGATCAACAGCACTGCGAAGACTAAGAACATTCGCCTCTTTATCAACGAAGATATAAAACTCTTCCTTTGGAGAAAAATCTTCCGCCAATAGTGGCGTCGCCACCAAATACATCAAAAAAGCGAAAGAAAATTTTTCCATGTCTCTATATGAAATCACTTAGTGCATTAGTCTTCAAGACCGCAGGGTGTCCGATATCGAAAATTTCAGGGCCCGCCAAACGGGAAAGCAAGTTGAAAGGTATGAAAGCATCAAAACTACTAATATAGAATAGAACACTCGCGTCCACTGCCAATCCACTGGCACGTTTGTGGAGTAATAGAAACTAGGAAGATTGATCAAATTTGCTAGCGCATAACATGCAACATATGAAAGCAGAACACCGGCCACGCTCCCGACAAGACCAATAAAAAGCCCCTGCATCAAAAACAAAGTCCTTAGATCGGACGACACCGCCCCAAGCGCGCGCAATAAAGCAAGTTCCTTAAGTTTCTCCGCCAGTCGCACCGAAATTGCCATGTATAAAGCAAAACTCGACAAAATCAGAACAAAAAATACGGCCAAACTCATGACAGTTTTTTCAAGTCTAAGAGAATACCAAAGTGCCGAATCAACCGCTTCCCAGCTTTTAAACTCCAACCCTGTTTTCTGATTCAACAAACTAACAACTTCGGTTGCTCGTGCACTATCTTGAAGTCTAATCGCAATCCAAGAATAGCTATTGTCCAATTCAAGCCATTGGCTCAATTTCTTTCTAGGCAGAAAGATGGGAGCTAGCATTTCGCCGCCCTCAAAATCGTCGTAAATTTCGGAAACCGTAAGTGATAATGGAAAATTTTGAAGATTCCACGCCGATCGAATTTTGATTTTCTCCCCCTTCATCACAGAAAGTTTTTCCGCCAAAGACGAAGGGACCTTTACACCCTCGTCGCTGCCAACATAGTCGCTGCTAACATCTTGCGAAGGGCCACTCCAATCATCGATGCCCTCTAAGATTCCTCCGGATTGCCGGCTCCGGCCTGTATCTGGCATTACAAACTCAACCAAAGCTTCAGATCGCAAACTTAGCTCAACGGATTCCAATCCTTCCACAGAATCAATGATAGTTTTACGGATGGGATCATAGTCAGTTCGCGGACGCCCTTCCCAGGTAACGTGGGGCTTATTTGCAAGAACCCTATCCTTGATTTGATTCTGCATTCCCGTCATCACGCTGGTGATTGTGAGCCAAGCAAAAACGGATAACGCGAGGCCAGCAAATGCAAAAATATTCATCCATTTAACAGCCTGCCGCGACCGAAATCCCGACAAATGTCTAAGTGCTAAACGAAACTTCCAACCCATAGAGGGGACATATCAGCACTCATGGAGACTCCAATCAAGGTGCCGTGGCGGGAAGTCTGCCCGAATTTTCCGTTGATTTTTCCTTAGACTCTTCATCCTTAATTTCTTGGACTCCTGAACGAAGAAAATAGCTTCTTTGCATAGCCTGCAAGGTGATAACGCTTTCACGTACGGCCTTTACCAAATCTGGCATGGCGCCCTTCATCTCCCCTGACATTTCAGTTAGATGAGGCAACAAAGCATTCATTTGGATCAAGGTCTTATGAATATCTTTGCTTGAGTTCGCTAAATTTGAGATTAACATTTTGGTGTCATTAGATGTGAAAACATCCTTGCGCATTGTCCGAACGTCTAAGGCCAGCTCATCAACACTGACGAGTGATTTATAAAATTGCCTATACAAGTCAGTGATGTTTCCGTTTTTTCCACCAGCTGCATCAACAAGCAATTTCATTTGCTCCATTAACAAATGAAAAGTTTCAAAGTATTCGGCCATTCGCCCACCACTTAACAAATCTACAATCTCGATTGTTTTATGTCCCTTTAAAGTCGAACCAGCCACCAATGGACCCTCGCTAGGCGTTCCAGGATCGAGCTTGATAACTCTTTCTCCTATAACAAACGCACGTTCAGCCGAAACTTTTGTATCTGCATTTAGCTTCTCTGCATACCTTCGAAGAACATTCAATTTTACCATTACGGAGCCCTTGTCGTCTAAATCGACGCTGTCAACGTCACCAACTTTTAAGCCAAGCAAATAAACCGATGTGCCTTCAGACAAACCAGCGGCATCGTCAAACACAACATTAAACGTGTCCCTTGGCATCAACCAACCTTGTCGCCAGGCGGCCCCTCCGATCAACACACCAAAAAACAATAGGGCTGAAATCGTAAACACTAAAACTGACTTCAAATCTTTCATGCGATTTTAATCTCCAACTCTTCTATCGTGCTACGAATTTTACCCCAACGCTGCGTGCTCAATTGATCGGTGAGTCGCTTTTTGTAGGTACTTCGAAATGCTTTCTTGTTTCCGTCAAAAATTATTTTTTTGTCCTCTAAAACAATCCATCGATCACAAAGAGAATCGGCAAGAATCCAATCCCCCGTCGAAAGGACCAATGTTTTTTGAGTTCCTACAACAAGTTTTGCTATTGTGGAGTCCAGGTAAGACCAGGCTTCATCATCGAGTGCATAGCTGGGATTGTCCATCATCAAGATGGAAGGTTTTGTTAAAAAAGCCAAACAGAGAGAAGCCAATCTTTTTTCTAGCGCATTCAATTCTGCAGGTCGTTTTTCTAGACACGAAAGATTCATCCCCAAACTTGTTGCCACCTCACGAGGAACGCGAATGGCACCTTGTTTCAATCCTTCATTATGATCGCCGTATTTAAATCTAAATAGCGTTTCGAAACACTCGCCTATGCTCACATTTGAGATAAGGGCATCACTCTGTAGGCTAATTCCCATTTTTCTTCTAAAGTTTTTTGGAAACAAATCTCTCCAGGGATCTCTTTCATCACGACCAGGAATTGAAACTCCATCCACAAAGACCGCTCCAGATTTTGGAGCTTCGAGGCCACTCAACAAGCGCAATAGCGATCTTCTATATTCAATGTCCGATCCTACAATTGCAATTTTTTCGCCTCGACTAATCTTTAGTTCTGACAAAAATCGAAAATTATTATCCCGTGCTCTCAATGTGACACAGCTAAGATCCCAAAGGAAGTTCTCGCTCACAAACTACCCCCAAACGTAAAGTTCATAACAACAAAATAGTAAAAAAGACTGGTCGCCGCCTGAAAAGTAAAAGTCAAAAGAAAAGAGTAAACCACGGCCTGCGTCGTGGCCTGAGGCACCTCATAGGAACGTCCAGAGGTTCTTAGGCCCACAAAAGTTGCTAGCAAAAAGATTCCAACTCCCGCGCCTAAAGATTTAAAAGTGAACAAGACTATGTCAGCCGGAGACAACGTATGCAGAATATCCAATACAAATTTGGCGAGAGGCATTTTTACAAAAAGTTGCCCAAACAAATAGCCAGACGTCAACGCCACAGCTACAAAATGTATACAAAGCAAAAATACCGAGAACGCTCCACCCAAAACTCTTGGCAACACCAAATAGCTAAGTGGAGAAACTCCGACACTGTGGAGCAATTCAATTTCTCCATTTGCCTTCATCGAAGAAAGCTCAGAGGCAACGGCTGACACCGAACGTGCTACGACAATCAAAGTTGTCAAAAGTGGCCCAAGTTCACGAATGATCGCCGCAACTAAAAGAGGCCCCAAAGCATTGCCCCCTCCGAATCTCTGCAACTGCGCCGTACTTTGAGCAACGGTCATGATTCCAACAAATAGAGCCGCGATTCCAACCAACCTAAACGATTGTGCGCCCGTAAATTTTAACTGCCTCAAGATGACAGTTCGCACGTCTCTTCGATGAAAGACGCGGTCCTCTTTTGAGGCTCGAAAAAGCTCCCAAACGTACGTACTAAAAAATCCTAGAAAAGAGGGTGCCATAACTTAGATTTCGGCAGATTCTAAGGATAAGATAAGCAGGAAATGCGTTTTACCGATCAATTTTTTGGGAGCAAGGCTCTTTTCGTCATTACCTTGCTCGCCACCCCAATAACGCCCCGCGCATATGCGCGTGCTCATATGGATAAATATTTTCCGAGGGATACCTACCCTAAAGTTGAAGAAGTTTCGGAATCCAATTCGGATGAAATCAATGCCGACCAGACGCTGTATTCCGAAATCAAAGTCTTATCTAAGGAAATTCAAAAGGGAGTTAAAACTGTCGCCAAACGACGAAATATGACCTGTTTGGGTGACCCCTGTATCCTCCAAGGATTTCCTTTGCTCTATAGTTTTCCTGAAAGTGGCTTTTTTGGGGGTGTTCAGGCCAACCTCACTAACATTGCCAACCAGGATCCCTATAAATATTCTGCCAACCTCAGATTGGTTCGATCAGATACCAGCCAATGGTTGGTGCAAGCTAATTTTGACATTCCAGAAATTAACATCTTGAAACTAAAACCAAGACTCAAGCTAAGGGGATCTTTCTTTAGAAGTACCGAGTTCCAATACGCAGGCCAAGGAAGTCGATCAAAAGAATTGGCTCAAAGCGAATACTCTAGACTTCGCTATTCTCTAGAAGATTTACGGGGTGGATTCACCACGCTCATCCCTATACATCTTTATAAAAATGCAAAATTTGGTACCTATGTTTCGTACGATTATGCCACCTTAGAGACATCCAATTACTCGACGAATGGATCCATTTTGTACGACGAACACCCTTTTGGATACGAAGGAGGCACCTTTCGAGTTATTGGTTTGGGACTTTACTACGATACCAGAAAAACCGAGGTCCTCACCCGCGAAGGCGATATGCAGGAGTGGGGACTTTATGCCGGTTCTGAAGAATCAAGCAAGGCAACTTCCTATCGAATGACATTGATCGATAGACGATATTTTTCAAAAGGTCGATGGACTCTCGCTCAAAGACTCACACTAGACGGTGTTTTTGGACTTGCCCCATTTTGGATACTATCTTCTGTTGGCGGAGTTGACCCCATTCGAGACGTTTCATCATCAGGCATCTTGAAAGGTTACCCCGGTGGAAGATTTCACGAAAAAATAAAAGTCATTGAGTCGGCTGAACTTCGAATTCAACAAAACGATTTTGTTGCCCTTGGTCAGCGAGGCCAGCTATCTTACATGCTTGGCGCGATCGACCTCGCCTTGTTCAACGAACTTTTTGCATGGTCATTTGCTACGGGCGTTGATTTGTTTTGGAACAAAAGCTTTTTAACGCGCCTATATTTTAGTTACGGGCAAAGCGATTGGGCGATTCGCCTTCGTTTCTCTCAAGAATTTTAAATCCTAAGAAAATCCCCCATCACTTAACTTTGTATTTCAAATATCCGTAAGCAACGCCAGTCGTTTGCCGAATATGACTTTGTGCGCTTCCGTCGGCGTTTATCACTCCAGAATCAGGAAAATAATTTTGATTGCCCGCTAAAAGTGGCGCCTTCACCCAACGTGCACCTCTAATAAAATTAGTCCATCCCGTATTGCTTTGCGCCCACGAAGTACTCAGAGCAATTGCATCTAAGTGCTGCCTAGCGTAGTCATCCATAGGCTTTGCGCCATAAACATCAGAGCATATGATGATACCAATTTTTCCAAATTGGCTTTCATAGGTCGTAATGTTTTTACCCTCTTCAAGATAATTGACTTCAATTTCGTAAAGATGAATTTTTTGGTAAGACGCCAACAAGGTGCCCTTAGGACCAATTACATTTACGGTGTTGTAAAATAAATCTGTCTCAGCATCTCGCTCCATATATCCATAATGAATCGTCACCTTAAGTTCTTTGGCTATCTTTGAGAAAAACTGAAAACTTTTTCCTGTTTTTAGCTCTGCATAAACATCAGCATCTTCACGATTTCTAAAATTATCGTCTTCATCAGAAAGTTCCGGAATATCAGGGTATCCGACCACTCCAAATTCAGGAGTAATAATAAGCTCAGCGCCATTCCCTGCGGCTTCACGAATATAAGCCTCTAAAGTCGCCCTGTTGGATGCTTTAAACTCCTCAGCAGCCTTTTTACTACCCAAAGGGGCCCAGGCAGAAGGTGCCCATTGAACAACGGCAACTTTTCCGTATTCAGACTTCGGATATTTAGAGGCATCTGGCTCAAAGACTTCTTTGATGGGATCAACTTCCCCACCAGCCAAGGAGCTCTTCATTAAAAAAACTGAGAAAATTACCGCTATTGTTAATATTATTTTTTTCATTTATTCATCCATTCTTCTTAGCTTTTTGCCTATCGGCAAACTTAACTCTTTATCAAAATCAGTAGGCACTTATCTGTGTGTTGAAATTCTTTTCTAACTTTTCGCTTGCATCTTCTGCGTACACAAAAACAACCGGAACTCGATCGTTAGACACTTTGCCCGTAAGAACCCGAGCAACGTAACCTGGATTTGCAAACTCTCCCTGGTCCAATGCTGTTTTCTGCCCAAGCACTTCCCACATCTGCATGTGGCCCGGAGCCTTCCACACGGCACCAGCCAAGGCCTCGGCCAAGTCTAAGCTACTCGCTTTAGTTTTCCTTGAACTTGCCCAAGGAAAGATTTTTACATTTCCAGTCGGAGCAGAATAACCATAGCGGTAAATTTGTTCTCTATTGAAGTTCAGTGGCCCCAAAGTCTTTGTTTGCGGGCGACTAGAGGGTGCATTTCCAGCATGCCTATCAACATTTCCAGGGAAACGGTAGCTAGCCACCAAATCTTCACCAATCGGCATTTCTCCGAACCAATGTGTACAAGAGTCGTAGCCCCCAGTTGCACAATAATCAGTATATTCCCAAGGCATTTTTGCTAGGTCTTGGTTAATGACACCCAATGAAAAATACAATCTCATCCTCTCAGCTTCTTTGGAAGACATTATGATCATTGGGAGCAAGGTTCCTTCGCCAGGACGATTGGCGCTAAAAGTACTCGCATAACGAGAGTAGCTTCCCTCTTTACCATGATGCAAGAAGTGAAGAGTGCCCTGCTGAGGAGTATGCATGTGATAGAAAAACTCCGGCTGCATAAAATATTTATCAAACAATTCAGAGGATTTCCCTCGATCGATGGCGACTGTAAATTTTTGGGGACCCATTTTACTTTCTTCCGACGCGCTCATAGGAAAGCCACGTTTGATGCTACTCGCTTTGGTCTCACTCAAATATCTTCCAAGCAAACTTTCCTCAGTTGGTTTCAATGGATTTCCACCAAAAAGCAAAAGTCTCGATTCTTCCAATGTTTTTTCGCCGGCCAAGCGGCGAAGATTTTCAGCACTTGAATCTTTTAAAAAGTTTTCAATCCTTGTTGCAATTTGATCTTTGGGAGCACGAATGTCCAAAAACTCAGTCGCAATTTTCTCAACAAGCTCTCTTGCGCTAGAGCGAGACATTCGGGTCTTCCGAGCCGCTTTAATAAGGCCCAACAAATCGCCAAACTCTTCAGCACGAATGCTTCCTTCAAAACCTGAAAACACTTCAAGGACTGAGGCCTCGGGAAAAATTTCTGCCCATGTTTTAGAATTAGCAAATTCATTCGAGTAAAGAGCATAGGCCTTTTGAACATTAGGAGTGTAAAAATTGCTATTGCTTAAGCGTTTCTTCATTTCTTTGACAGAAAGATCGGAACCAGACTGTAGCAATTCCCTTACTGTGGCAGCGCAATCTGTTCTTGCAGCCCTCGTGTTTCCGCTAAATCCAACAAACAATAAAACTAAACAAAAATATTTTTTCAATCTCAACATAGATTTACTCCTTTGGTTTCCCTGGCCAATAGTCTGTATTTTCACGACTCTCTCTTAGAGCAGTAAGGTCCCATTCCTGACTTACTAATCCGGGAGCATTGATCTCCCCCTGATGCATTCCCACAGGGAAAGCGCTGTCTGACGGATAAAAGTGTGTAGCCTGCGATGAAAAAAGCTGAGGGTTAGTGGGATCACCTATACCGGCGACCACAACATAATTATGATGCTCGATGGCTCTAGCACTTGAGCTTCTAAGAACACGCTGCAAGCCCTTTTCAGAGGTCATTGAGGGAACAAAAATCATTTCTGGACTTGCTTCAAAAAGTTTCGCCGATATCGTAGGAAATTCGCTGTCGTAGCAGATAAGAATCGCTGTCCGGCCCCATGGCAAATCAAAAGTTTTAATTTCGTTGGTTGCTGACCATCCCCAATTGATTTCATCGATTGTTAGATTAATTTTATCTTGATAAATTTCTTTTCCATCGGGGAAAAGAAAGAAGGAACGATTTAAAATTTTGCCATTTTCATTCACCGGAACTGATCCGGCCAAAACCGATATTTGATGCCGTGCCGAAAGTTCTTTGATGGCATCTTTGATGGCGAGTGATCTTCCGCTTGTTGCCATTGTCGAAAATTCTTGGGCAGCATTGGCCTCAGAGCGAATTAAGTCGTAAACAAACAACTCAGGAAACACAACGACATCATTTCCAGCATCCTTTGCGTCGACCATAAACGTTTCTACCTTTGACAAAAATTGTTCAGTCGTCTGACGCCTTTCCAAGCCCCACTGAACAGCTGCAACATTAAGCTTCTTTTGATTGCGAACATTTCTGTCCCAACGGCTTGAGACTTTGGTGAGAAGCTTATCTGCAATTTTTACAGGCTTATTAGCCGTCACTATTGAAGACTCTATCGCTTGCCTTATGGCAACTCTCGCAGCTTCTTGAAGTTCCTCTTCCATTTCAAAGGGGTCGCCCGCAGGCAACTTCTTTTGATGAAGAGATAAGGAAAAATGAACATCGCCATCCGTATAAGTTTGAAACGGACGAATGCTTTCTCCCATACTTGTATGGACAGTTGTCGCCATTCTTTGCAATTGATTTCTATCAAGATCGGCTTCGAATGCTACCATCGAGAGTGTGGTGTTTTTTCCTGGCCTAGATTTTTCAGCCTTCAGCGCCTGATCAACCTGCTTATCTAACCAGTGGTGCACTCCCTTACCATCTCTAGAATAAATATTTCCATGGGGATTTAGCGCAACCGCCGCAAATACTTTTCCATATCGTGTTTCAACTATGGCGGCGCCCTGTCCTCCAAAAACCGGAGGGCCATCTTCGGATATCTTATTGGCGGTGGTTGATATGCCAGCACCGGCTCTACCAATCTTAAATTCATTGCCAATTTTTGAGTAAAGCTTTTTACCTAAATTATGGTCAGGCGTGACCAAATCATCATTATGAGAGAGAACTCGTCCGCCAAAATCATAAACGACTGCGGTGGGAACGGAGGCAATCGCATCAAAGGCACTGGCTTCATTTGATCTTGCTAAATAAATGGCTTGCCGAACTCCGTCTCCGGAAGCGAGTCCAAGGGTGCTTCCTCCAGAAAAAACAAGTCCATCTATCTTTGCGTCGTAACTTCCCGGAGCAAATAAAGTTGTTTCACTTGAAGCCACAGAGCCGCCACGTGCATCAACGGCCACGGTTGCTCCCTCGGGAAAATAAAACAAGGTGGCTCCGGTTGACTGAGTAGAATCCTCAGCCGACGCCACCTTTAAGTTTTTCATTTTAATCTCTAATGATTTCGTCGGATAAATATGTTCACGAGCCGTAACGATCTCGAGAAACAAATCCGTACACTGCGAATTCGCAGCAAAAGCGGCAGAGGCGCAAAACAATTGTATAAAGGACAAGCAATAACCAAAGGAGAAACTCACACGACGTGCAGACAACTTTTTCGACATAATGGTGGGATTAGACGAACTAACGCATTGTGTCAACTTATTGCCTTGCGCCGCGTTATTTTTTTGCTATAACGCCCTCCTATGTTGATAACAAAATTGAAAATCCCCTCAATCTCGACAGCCCAAAAGCAAGATAAGGCTTTTAATATCATAAAGATAACTCTTGGCGCTCTATTTTTTATCTTAGTAATTCCAATGCATGTTTGGGCTCAAACAGCTCAACAATGTGCTGAAAATCTTATAAATTTGGCTCAAAAAACTGAGCATTCTACTGAAGAAATCACCCTACTCAAAGACAGCCTTAGAACAAAGCCCCACCTCTATACTGCAGATGTCCTTAAAGGATTTTCGGTCTATCAAGAATCATTTTCTTCTGAACCTTGGAAGCAATTACTCCCCGAAGGAAACGTCGTTTCACTATTAGGGAATGTCGAAGAGAGTATTCGCGCCGAAGAGTTAACAAAAGTCTTAGAAGCTATTCGAGGCAGACCCGACTTTGCAGGCCTTAGCGACCAAGATACGGCGAAATCGATTCTACGAGAAGAACTAGAAAAAATTCTAGACATATCATCTCCCCGCTCTCAGATTTCTGAAAGAATTGATTCTTTTCTTAAGGCGCCCTCTAAAATTTCTCTAAAACGTGCGCTAGGCGAAAAAAATCTCGATGAAGTTGCCCAACTTTTACACGGGGGAGATTTTAAAAACCCAAGTCCAGAAAGCTTAATGGGACGATACCTTGCCGAATCCAATGCCTCTAAAGTTCTTCGCGGATTTCCTAGCGATGTTGCAGAAGATTCTGCGGTTGGGGCTGAAAAGCTTGCCGTTATGATTAGCGGGACCAATGGCAACGACATCTTATTCAAAAAATATTTTGACCAGCCTGAATTTTTGTACCACTACCACACCCCTGGCCAAGGCACTTTGTATTTCATGCACCATGGGAAGCAAGGAAGTTACGCTGCCTACAAAAGTGTCATGGATATTGCGCGCCCTAGAGATGGATCCCTGTTTCCAATGATTGTACTTTCATCCAAGGAAGCCGAAAGAGCTAGACTTTATTTTACTCTTGGCAGTTCAAGCCAAAATCATGCAAAGATTCCTTGGAATTATCCTAACTACTGCGCAAAGGGAGGCTATACTTCTTGCACCCACTGGTGGGGAGAAATGCCATTAGGGGAAGGACTTGTAGACGAATATCGCTTTCCAGGAAACGCGGACTCTCATGCGGGAAATGCTTTAAGTTCCGATCCTCAAGAAACTTTATTGCAAGCCTTTGACCTAGAAGATTCTGCGAATAAGAACCCCATTCCAGCAGCCATAAATGCCAACGCCCTTGTTTTTAAAGATGCCGCACAACTTCAGCCCGAACAAGTCAAAGATCGCATGTCGACTCTTATTAAAAGTGTTTGGAAAGCTCCCGGCCATATGCAGTTATGGCAAATGCTTGGAGTAAGAGACAGTTTGGATGCGGGTGAACTGGCCAATCCAGGATGGGTTCTTAGAGTTTTGACTGGCAAAACGCAGTCAGACCGAGTTCCCGTAGTCTTTGTATTTAGAAATGATGGATTGTCAGAACTATTACCAAATTTTCCCACTCAAGCTTCCCCTTATTAGAAGAATTGGAATGAACATGAAAAGAAATAAACTCTATACCCAAATAGTTCCTAAAGTTTTGTTAGCCCTTACGCTGACCTGCCAAATGGCCCCGAGCTTTTCCAGCCCGACAAAAGCTGACCCGTGTGCCGAAGCCCTCATCCAGCTGGCAGGACAAAAATCCTCCAAGCACTTGGCCTATCGTTTTCCAAAAGCTGCTAGCGCACTTGAACGAGAATCTGATTCCAACTTTCAATTCGGATTTGAATCAGAGTACATGCTCAACGAAATCACGGGCATTTTAAAGTTCTACGGTCCAGATCCAAAACTTGGCCTCTCAAAGGCTAAGTGGGCAAGCATGACTGATGAAGCAAAGCTTGTTTGGGCAAAAGATAACATTAAAACTCTTTTCCCCACCTTTCGAGAAAAAGGAAATCTTGTAAAAATATCTGATGAACTGCCAAGTTCATTTCCTGATCGCCTCATTAGAGACGAGACGGGAAATATAGAACTTATTGCAGGCCCCTTTGAAACCTATGAGGAATGGGAAAATTTTGTAAAACTTACAAACAGTCATTTCGGGGAAGGATCCATGCAAAGCACCCTGAGCATGAAATGGGAGCATTTCTTCAATACTAAATTTGCTGAATTCGGCAAGGGCGCTGCTGAGTGGTGGGGACCGATGGCTCACATCAAAGCTCACAATGAAGTTGATCAAATTTTAAAACTGCAAGCGGCCGCACAAAAAGTTCCTGAAAAGGGATTTTTTAGAGCCGCTCGAAATTTTGAACATCCTTTTTTGGCGCCCATGTCTTTGGACAAAGAAAAAATGTTGGCCTCCCACATGCAGTTAAATGTTACAGGCGAAGGCTTCGAGAAAGAAGTTCTAGAAGACATTGCTCATTCAGATGCTTCCTATAAATACATTGGAGGTGTCGCATATCGCCCCGACATCGTTGGCAAAAAAAGAATTGTCCTAGAAATTCGCCAGGCCCATAAAAATACAGAAATTCTCACTAAAAAACTAAACGAGCTTCTCAGTGATTTTGAATCTGGACGTGAATATTTTGCGAGCACCCTAAAATGGCGTTCCTTCGACAAGCGAAAATTATTTAAAGAATTTAGCGAAGATACACAAAGTATGCTCAAAGAAATTTATCCAAACAAAAAAAAACCGGGCATTGACTACACCATTCCAGAACAAAGGGCTCTTGAAGTGAGCGAAAACTATAGCTGGCCGTTGAGAGATTGGAAGCCCTTCCTTGAAACTTTTAGACAAAGTAAAATATCTGCAAAAGTGTCCAAATCTCAGCAGCGATACAAGTTTAAGCTCGATCAGATAGCTATGAATTATCGCCAGCATGTCCTAAGTGCGGAACAAGCCCGAGAACAAGTGGAAACCGAACTTGCCCTATTCGTTGATCAAAGTGGCATAGGCACAGCGGCACAGGGCTGGTACAAAAACTACAAAGAAAGTACAAAAGTTAGCGCCTTAGCACGTTAACATTTGAACAACCGAAGAAAAGTGGTTAGACGTCATGAATTATGAAATTTCTAAACCACTCCATAAAAACTGTTTTTTTAATTTTTATATTTGTTTCATATCAAATTCGTGCGGGAACAAACGTCATGAAGTTTGACTTTCCCCAATTTGAAGTCGGTACGGCTGAATATCCTCAAGGCCCCACGGGCTGCACTGTCTTCAACTTTCCCAATGGAGCCCTCGCAGCCATTGATGTTCGCGGTGGAGCGGCCGCCGTTAGAGAACAATCCTCGATCGAAGAAGGCAACACTTGGGGCACAATCGATGCCCTAGTCCTAGCGGGTGGTTCAACTTACGGGTTAGAGGCTGCTTCGGGCGTCATGAGAGAAATTCTTAAAGCTCGTGGCAACTCGGTTCATTTCACACAAATTCCTTCGGTGCCAGCCGCAATTGTCTATGATTTTACTGGGCGCGATAATGCCATCTTTCCAGACATTGCCCTCGGCGCAGCTGCCTTCAAAGCCAAAAAGAAAAATGAAGTAAATGTTGGGCAAGCTGGAGCCGGACGCTTTGTGAGTGTCGGAAAATTTTTTGGGAAAGAATTCGCTGAGAAATCAGGCCAAGGGGCTGCTTTCTATGAAGACCAAGGCATCAAGATTTTCGCCTTAAGCGTAGTGAATGCTGTCGGAAATATTATTGCTGAGAACGGTAGCGTTTTAGCCGGGTCAAAAGATCCAGAATCCGGGAAAAGAATGTCTATTCCCGAAGAACTCACAAAGGGGCGAGCTAGCCCGTTTGGTGATGTCTATGCAGGCAACACCACCATCTCAATTTTAATCACCAATGCTAAACTAGATCGTGGGGAACTTAAACGTTTAGGTGTGATGACTCACACGGGGATGGCCAGAAGCATCGAGCCCTTTCATACTCCCTCTGATGGCGATACTTTGTTTATTGTTAGCACTTATGCCGGCGAACAGAATGACAATGTTAAATCACCGAACATTAGCAAGCTAGGAACAATTGCAGCCAAAATTATGCAGGATGCCGTTCGTTCTGCTATTGAATAGATAATTCAGCACTCACTTTTTGACGGCCCAACGAATCATGTCTCTGGCCAACTCGTAATCGATTCCATCTTGGTCTTGAAGCCGAAAGTACTGACGCCAACTTTCAGGGGCCTCAGGATGAAGAGCCGTCACACTAACAAGTCCTTCACCATAATGGCTTCTTATGCTTGCAGGTTTATTATCTGGGTAACGGCCAAAAACTTCCACGCCTTCGCCTAAAAATTCTTCAGGAAAATAAGGCCCCCCCTCCCAATAGAGTTCGCGAATTTGATCGAACCAAAAAATTGGGAGCATGGCAGCTTCGACTTCTTCGCCCAATTCTCGATAGGAAAAGGCTTCTCCTTTAATCAATGCAAGACCAGAAAAATTTCGCGGCTGCCCAATATGTTCCATAGCAAAAAATCCACCAGCGCAGAAACCGACATAGGCGCCACCGCCGTTAACAAATTGCCTAATATTATTTTTAAGAACTTCGTTCATTTCTTTACTAAGAACCGAAGATTTTCCGCCGGGCTGCAAATATAAATCAACTCCTTCAAAGACCTTTGCATCAACAGTATTGGGGCCAATGAAAGATACTTCATAGCCCTCTAGCTCGGCCATCAAGGCTGCCGCACCCGAGCAATCTCCATCAGTGCAGCTTCCCGGCCCCTTATACACGAGTGCCTTTGACACCATTGCAACGGATGCCATTGCAAAGGGTGCCAATGCAACGTTAGAGAAAAGTAGAAAAACTAATGTGACTAATCTTAACATTCTAAAAGTCTCCTACAAAAAGACTTCCTGGACAACAAGTATCAACTGGAAGCCACATGCTAAAATCTTTGAGAAAAAAATATTCCCAAGGTTGCAACGGAAGTGTTTGAACTTTCGTATTCATTAAATTTACCAAAGATTCCGAACAAATCTTTTTCCTGTGCTTCCGCTCTGAGGGGAATCGCCACTCTGCTCTCTAAACAAAAGAGTCTCAGGTCATTTTTTGTATTGAGACTAAACCAGGACAACACCTCAAATTCAAATGGCTCGACCATTATGGAGCTTCCAGCTCCCAAGCCAAGCCAGTGAGTTCTCTCTTCAAAATGTTCCGACTCCAATACGACAAGCGGATAGACCGACACTTCCGCGTTCATATAAAAGTGATAACGAAGTGACAAAGCCCCCGAAAATCGCCTCTGCCCACTCAAGACTGACGAATATCCCAAAAATCCGCCAAGCTCTATGTGAGCGACATCATCCAAGGTCCAAGCACCACTTAAGCCGGTCCACAATCTTGAGTTTTCAAATGGAGACTTTTTTATTCCCATATCCAATGAAAGCGAATGGTCGTAAATCGCTTCACTGCTTTGGCTAAATAGTACAAAACAAATACTTGCGGCGGTGAAGATGACAGATGACATGCCGCCTGACGCGAGGCGCAATAGTTTTGGCGAATTAAATTTCATGCTAGTCACATCCTAACTCGATCTTTCCATTTGACCTAGACACTTGGCTGCATCATACCATTGCCGTTACAGAAAGGAATTAAACATGGCAGGTATAAATAAAGTTATTCTCGTTGGAAATTTAGGGAAGGATCCCGAAATCAGGCACACACCATCTGGTCAAGCCGTCGCCAACTTTAGCATCGCAACTAGTGAGTCATGGAACGACAAAGAAGGACAAAAACAAGAGCGCACTGAGTGGCACCGAGTTGTCGTCTGGGGCAAACTTGCAGAACTTTGCGGAAAATATTTGAGCAAAGGTCGCCAATGCTATCTTGAAGGAAAATTACAAACTCGCGCATGGGACGACAAAGACGGAAGCAAGCGTTACACAACTGAAGTTGTTGCTAACACGGTCCAATTTTTGGGCGGGACAGCTGGCGCCTCTACAGGTCGCGACGCAGGTGGATTTGGTGGGGGAGAAGATCCTTTTGGACCTCCTCCAAGTTTCGATCAAGGCCCCTCTTCTCAATCTGACGACATCCCGTTCTGATTTTTAACTCGGCCCTGCTCGTTAAACAATTTTTTAACTCGGCCCTGCTCGTTAAACAATTTTTTAACTCGGCCCTGCTCGTTAAAGGTGAGCAATGGCCTTCTCCCCTTGGTCGAAAACATAGCCTTCGGCTGTTGGCCGTGGTAGAGTCAATAAATATAAAAGCTGCTTGGAAGATTTTCCGGGTGGCTTTTTTGTTTTTGAGAATGAATGACGAGCGAGAGTTCTAGCTGGCCTTGTCTTCGGGATGAGGCCAAAGTTTGCCCAAATAAATTTTCCAAGCCTCTGGAAGCTCTTTGCGCACAAAAATTAAATCTGGAATAAAATTTACTGGCATTCGCCTTGGCTGCGATAAAAGCGGCATTCCCGCTTCTAGTGGAGTACGAGCCCCCTTCTTTTGATTGCATATCCGACAACATGTTACCAAATTTTCCCAGGTCTTTGGCCCGCCAGATTTTACCGGAACAATGTGATCCAAAGTTAGATCTTTTAAAGGAAAAACCTTTGCGCAATACTGGCAACAATAATCGTCGCGATTAAAAATATGAGTCCTTTTAAAAGTTTGCCGGCGCTTGTGCCGCCTGCGAATGAATTCTCGAACCCTAATGATAGAGGGCAATTCAAATGTTTTAGAAATTGAATGAACGCTAACGTCATGATGCTCAATCACATCTACTTTTTCAGATAGCCACAGAAGCATAGCTCTCTTCCAACCAATAATTTTAACCGGTTCATAACTAGCGTTGAGCACCAAAACCCGCCGCCCAGCCAAGGAACGTGAAGTCGTCATTGCCATCTATGTTATATTGTAGCAAAAGAGAACGGAAAAAGCTGAGTCAGCAAGATGTCACAATTTTCAAAAAACAAAAAAGGTCAAAGAAAACAAGGGGATAACCCCAAGAATCTGCCAGTCTTAAAAACACCAATGACCACAATTCCCGGTAAAGACCGGGACGTTTTACAGCTCTACCTTAAAGAAATCTCCAAAATTCCCCTCCTGACCAAAGCGGAAGAAAAGGCCCTAACAACGGCCTATTCAAAAGATCACGATACAGAAATATTCAAAAAACTGGTTCAATCCAATCTTCGCTTTGTTGTTAAGGTCGCTTTTGAATATGCCCGTTACGGAGCTAGAGTTATGGACCTCATTCAAGAGGGAAACATGGGGCTCATGAAGGCCATTGAAGCCTACAACCCCTACAAAAATGTCAAGCTCACAACTTATGCTGTTTGGTGGATCCGAAGCTACATGCAAGATTTTCTACTTAGGAATTGGTCACTGGTAAGAATTGGAACGACCGCGGCTCAAAAGAAATTATTTTACAGACTCAAAAAAGAACAGCAGCGCCTCGAGAGAGAAGGCATCCGGCCCGAGCCGGCACAAATAGCTCATCATCTTGGCGTGAGCGAAAAAGACGTAGAAACCATGCAACTTCGCCTTGGAGGCGGAGATGTTTCGATGTCGGCTCCCATCTCGAGCGGCTCAAGCGACAATGAAAATGTTCGAATTGAAAACCGAATAGCCGACCAGGCTGAGCTACCCAGCGATACGCTAGATGCCTCAGAGCAAGCCACACTCTTCAAACAAGCATTAGGAGAATTTGTAAAAATGCTCAACGAACGCGACGAATATATTTTTAGGGAACGCCTGCTATCTGAGAACCCAAAAACCTTGGTAGAAATCGGTGACAGCTTCAAAGTTTCCAAAGAGCGCGCCAGACAGCTAGAAGAAAACATCAAGAAAAAATTAAAAAGCTTTTTGTCTGAAAAGTATCCCGATATCTCCGTTGACTGATTGGCATTCGTCTACGAAACTCCTCGGTAATTATGTCTTCGCCATCAAATACAGACTCACCCAAACCATCTCCCGAATTGATGCAGGAACTTGTAGCGTTATGCAAACGCCGCGGATTCATTTTCCAGTCTTCCGAAATTTATGGCGGCATCAATGGGTTTTTTGATTTTGGACCCCTTGGAGCCGAGCTTAAAAAAAATATTAAAGATGCCTGGTGGCAAGATATGGTTCATAGGCGAGAAGACATTGTCGGTCTCGACTCGGCCATTGTTCAGCATCCTAAGGTATGGAAGTCCTCAGGTCATTTAGACGGATTTTCCGATCCAATGGTTGACTGCAAGGCATCGAAATTGAGGTATCGCGCAGACCAACTTTATTATTCGGCAGTAACAGTGGAGGGCGAAACTGTCGGCTATGTGAGCGTTCTAGAAGATGCGACCATGCAGGATCAGGCCCAAAAGGCTGCGCAAAAACTTGTAAAAAAATCTGGGAAATCTGGGACTGGCACAATTAATCTTAAAAAATATACTGAAGCAAATGCCGAAGAGTATGCCCTTATTCCTTCTCCCGCCACTGGCGAGGCAGGCTCGCTTACCCCACCGCGTGAATTTAATTTGATGTTTAAAACCCAAGTAGGTGCCATGTCCGATGCTTCAGGTGACGCTTATTTAAGACCTGAAACTGCTCAAGGCATTTTTATCAACTTCAAAAACGTTACCGATTCAAGCCGTGTCAAACTTCCTTTTGGAATTGCACAAATTGGAAAAGCCTTTAGAAACGAAATCACCCCAAGAAACTATATTTTTCGAAGCCGTGAGTTTGAGCAGATGGAAATGGAATATTTTATTCCACCGGGAGAAGATGTGTGGCCAAGCTATCACAAAGAATGGATTGAATGGTGTCGCAACTGGCTCATCTCCATTGGGCTGCGCAAAGACTTAATTGGCGAGGAAGTACACGGTAAAAACGACTTGGCTCATTACTCTAAAGCCTGCACCGACCTTACTTTTCATTTTCCCTTTGGCGAACAAGAGCTTTGGGGAATTGCGGTTCGTGGGAATTTTGACCTTACTCAGCACCAAGGTGGAAGCGGCAAAAGTTTAGAATATTTTGATGAAGCTGTGAAAGAAAAATACCTCCCTCACGTCATTGAACCTGCTGTGGGTGTAGACCGTATTTTTCTTGCAACATTGGTATCTGCCTATGCAGAAGATGAAATTGGCGGTGAAAAACGCAACCTCTTAAAATTTCATCCGCGCCTAGCCCCCTACAAAGTAGCCGTCTTTCCCTTGGTAAAGAACAAAGAAGAAATCGTTGCGAAGTCGCGCGAAATCTTTGACCACCTCAGCAAGCGCTATCACTGTTTCTATGATGCCGCCGGCGCTGTTGGCCGAAGATACCGTCGCATGGACGAAATCGGGACCCCCTACTGCATCACCGTTGACTTTGACACCATCGAAAAAGACCAAAAGGTTACTTTGCGCGATCGCGATAGTGCCACACAAGAGCGCTTAAGCCTGGACGAACTTTACAAGAAGCTCGAGGACAAGCTATTATTTTAGTGGAGAAGGCTATGATCAAACGTAAAAAGTATCTCATCAATCCAGATTTTCAAATTTCATTCATCAAACTTATTATGATTTTGCTCATAATCGTTATCGGAATTTTTTACGGAGCGAACACATTGCTTTTTTGGACCTTTGCAGAAAAAGGCCGAGTCCTTGGCCTTGAACCCAACCATGTCTTCTTTTCGTTCCTTATGGAACAACGAAATACAATGGATATGATTTTTATTTGGACAACTCTCGTCACAACAATTGTGGTCATTAGCTACGGGCTATTTCTCTCGAACCGGGTGGCGGGCCCCGTCCATCGACTCAAGGTATTTTTGGATGAATACAAGGCGAACAACAATCAAAGTCCCTTAAAATTTAGAAAAAAAGACTATTTCCCAGAGCTTGCGGAAAGCATCAATGAGGCCCTTAAACTTAAGTAAGGCTCGTCCCACCTTGGATTCATCGCAACAGAGCCCGCCAATTCTCATACTTTAAGCCTTGAAGACCTCGCAAGCGAGCGATAGATTGCCGCCATGTTGAGCCAAGCCAAAACCTCCCCCTTCACATATTTTTTTGGAATCGATGCCAAAGGTAAAAATCTTACCGAAGGCCAAGCCAGCATGAAAAATTTGCTCGGGGGCAAAGGTGCAAACCTTGCAGAGATGGCAAAACTTGGTTTGCCAGTCCCTCCAGGCTTCACCATATCTACCGAAGCCTGCATTCAATACTATTCTAATGGAAACTTAGTTTGGGATGAGCTCAAAGAAGAAATACTTAAACGGCTCTCACAATTAGAAAACACATTAGATCGAAAATTTGGGTCTGAAACAGCGCCACTTCTTATCTCAGTGCGATCCGGCGCACGAAAAAGCATGCCTGGCATGATGGATACCATTCTCAACCTAGGCCTCAATGATAGAAGCGTAGAAGGTCTTGCTAAAAATTCTAACGACGCCCGCTTTGCCTATGATTGCTATAGGCGTTTTATTCAAATGTATTCCGACGTTGTCCTCGAAATCCACGGATCACAATTCGAGTTTCTCCTAGAGGACATGAAATCTTTGCGCAACGTTGATCGCGATGACCAGCTAACAGCTGATGACCTGAAAGAACTTGTCAAAAAGTTTAAACGTAAGGTCTTGGAAGAAAGTGGCAATCAGTTTCCTCAAGATCCAACAGAACAACTTTGGGGCGCGATCAGGGCGGTCTTTTCGTCTTGGAATAGCGACCGCGCGATTCACTATCGAAAAATGGAAGGCATTCCCAATGAATGGGGAACAGCCGTCAACATTCAAAGCATGGTCTTTGGAAACATGGGAGACACTTCCGGCACGGGCGTTGCCTTCACCCGCGATCCATCAACCGGCGAGAAAATATTGTTCGGAGAATTTCTTATCAACGCCCAAGGTGAAGATGTGGTTGCGGGGATTCGCACACCACAACCTCTAACCAACGAACAAAAATCAAGAATGTCCGAAACAAAAAACGTCATTTCTCTTGAAGAAACTTTACCAGAAGTTTTTCATGAATTTGTTAAGTATCAAGCCCTACTTGAGTCTCACTATAAAGACATGCAGGATTTGGAATTCACAATTCAACAAGGCAAACTTTATTTGCTTCAAACTCGAACCGGAAAACGAACAACCCAGGCCGCCGTTAAAACCGCGGTGGACATGGTTGAAGAAAAATTGATTAGCGAAGATGAAGCCGTGCTCCGCATTGACCCTTACTCTCTAGATCAATTGCTTCACCCTCGATTAGATCCGACAAAAAAAGGGACACCGCTAGCCAAAGGCTTGCCCGCATCCCCAGGTGCCGTCTCAGGAAAAATTGCACTAAGCTCCGCTAGCGCAATGGCACTTAAGGAAAAAAATGAAGCCGCCATTCTCGTTCGTCACGAAACTTCTCCCGAAGACATTCAAGGGATGGATGCCTCAGTTGGAATTTTAACAGCTCTAGGAGGAATGACTTCCCACGCCGCAGTTGTAGCAAGAGGCATGGGAAAAAGTTGTATCGTAGGATGTGCTGACCTTCGCATTAAATACGCCGACAAAACGGTTGAGATCGAAACTCTTCAAGGAAAACTCATCCTGAAAGAGGGAGACATCATCACCCTCGACGCCAACGCAGGAGAAGTTTTTAAAGGAAGCATTCCTACCGTAACCTCAGAACTCAACGCAGATTTCGAAACCTTGATGTTGTGGGCTGATAAGCACCGTAAGTTAAAAGTTCGCACCAATGCTGACACGCCTCACGATGCGCGAATTGCACGACAATTCGGAGCGGAAGGCATTGGCCTTTGCCGCACAGAACATATGTTTTTCGAAGAAGATCGCATTGAAGCCGTAAGAGCCATGATTCTTTCCAACACTCAAAGCGAACGTGCAAAAGCGCTTGAGAGCATTCTTCCCATGCAACGAGGAGACTTTGTTGGAATCTTCAGAGAAATGCGTGGGCTTCCCGTTACAATAAGATTATTGGATCCCCCTCTTCATGAATTTCTTCCAAAGAAAAAAGAGGAAATCGAATCACTTGCCATCAAGCTTGGCGTTACGAGTGATCAACTTTTTCATAAAGTGGAATCTTTGCATGAATTCAATCCAATGTTAGGTCATCGCGGATGTCGGCTTGGAATAAGTTTCCCAGAAATTTATGAAATGCAAGCTCGCGCCATTGCGGAAGCCATGGTTGAAGCTTCCCAAAAAAGTAATGATGTCATACAGGCAGAAATCATGATTCCACTTGTCATGGAGGTTAAGGAACTTTCATCGTTACGAACTCGCATCGAAAAAATAGTTCACGAAATTCTAGATAAAGCGGAGCTTCGAGAAAATGTCCTAATTGGGACTATGATAGAAATTCCAAGAGCGGCCTTACTTGCCGATCAAATCGCAAACTGTGCCGACTTCTTTTCATTCGGAACCAACGACCTCACCCAAATGACACTGGGAATTTCCCGAGATGACTCCAATAGATTTTTACCTGAATATGTTGACCTTGGTCTTTTAGATTACGACCCCTTTATGAGCCTAGATCAAGCGGGCGTAGGACAATTGGTAAAAATGGCTGTCCAAAAAGGGCGCCAAACCAAACCTGGCCTCAAAACGGGTGTGTGCGGCGAACATGGCGGGGACCCACGCTCTATTGAGTTTTTTAGCCAAGTCGGGCTGGACTATATAAGCTGCTCTCCCTACAGAATTCCAACAGCTAGGCTAGCGGCCGCCCAATCGGCCATCAGAGCCCTTCGCCAAAACTGAGTGGCCTCTTTTAATTAGCGGGCTAAGTTTTTTCAGCGATCTGGCTGAGATTTCAAGCCCGCAGGCCCAAGTAGTTGAATTTTTATGTTTTTTTTGCCCCAGCAAAGCGTCAATTTTTTGTAAAAAATTTGAAATCATGCGTAAACTCTTCTAGAAACAAGTCGGGGAAACGATCAGCATGGAAGGGTTAAATTACAGTGAAAATACTTCGCCTCGAATTGTTCGGCTTTAAATCATTCAAAGACAAAACCATCATCTCTTTTGACCAACTCATTACAGCCATTGTGGGCTCTAATGGTTGTGGAAAATCAAACGTCATCGACGCGTTGTACTGGGTCATGGGAGACATGTCCGCAAAACATCTTCGTGGAACAAAAATGTCCGACGTTATTTTCTCGGGTTCACGAGATCACGCGCCTCTCGACTTGGCGGAAGTATCGCTAGTCTTAGAACGCGACCCGAACAAAGATCCAGAATTGCCAACACAATTCCAAGTCAACAATGAAATTAAAATTACACGTCGCTATTACAGAAGCGGCGACACCGAATATCTGATCAACAACATTCAATGTCGCTTAAGAGATATTCAAGAATTTTTTATGGACACAGGAGTTGGCGTCAAAGCTTATTCCATCATTGAACAAGGCGCGATTGCGAGACTCGTAACTCAAAAACCTGAGGAACGCAGAACAGTCATTGAAGAAGTTGCCGGCATCATGAAGTTCAAAGCTCGCAAGGCGGAAACTGAACGAAAAATTGCAAATTCGCGCGCGAACTTACAACGTATCGATGACATATTAAAAGATCTTCGCAAGTCACTTTCATCATTAAAAGCTCAGGCCACAAAAGCCGAAAAATATAGAAGCTATTCCGACGAATTAAAGACACTCGAACTTAGACTCGCAAGCCGCGAGTGGATGACTCGAACTGGGGACAAAATTGAGGCGGCTCAAGTTGTAGAGAAACTAAAAACTGAAGTTTCAAGCAACGAAAATGCCCTTGAAGAACTTCAATTGAAACTAGAAAATTCTGAAGCGGCGCTCCTCGACATGGAAGGGGCTTTAGACCTTTCTCGTGCGACGACTCGGGAAGCCGAAGTACAAGTCAAAGAACTCGAGGGACGAATGGGTTCCCTCAACACGCGCAAAGATTCTCTTAGAGAACAAATTGAGTCTCATGAAAATTCTCTAGAGGAAATTTCAACTCGAAGCCTTACTTTACAAGAAGAACTTGTTCAAGTACTCGCAGATGTTGAAGAACTAACCCACAAAAACGAAGCAGCCTTTGCTGACATCGAAAGCAGGATTGAAGCTCTCAACGTTGATAAAGCTCAAAATCACCAAATCGCAGAAGAGCTTCAAAACTACCGAAAAGATTTACATGAAATTGAGCTGGGACAAACTCGCCTCACGCAAGAAATTCAAGGCCTTCAAAATACGCTCGTTAATCTTAACAAACGTAAAAATACTCTGGATTCACAATTGGGCTCTGTTCAAGAAGAAATTCTTAGCAAAGAAGAGACCAAGGGCGAAACCCTTAGCGCACTTGAAGATGCTTTCTCCACAAGAAGCGACCTTGAAGTGCTCAAGAACGATGTCGATGCTGATCTCTCAAGTCTAGAAACAAAACGCGTTGAGCTCACTCATATTCGCGATGATGTTCGTGAACAATTGACAGTCGTGCGGGTACAAAAAGAGCACCTTGAAGCTCTCGATAAAAACCTTGAAGGCATCGACGCCTCGTCAAAAGCCTTAGCCCTACACTTGAGAGAACAAGGCGTTCAAGATTCCCTCCTTGTCGACTCAATTAGTGTGCCCCCAACTTTTGAGAAAGCCGTTGAATCAGCACTAGGCCGCAACTTGGAACGCGTAAAAACTCAAAGCTTTTTTGAAATTGAAGATCTTCGCAATTTCATTGCCTCTAACGATGAAATCAAAACTCAAGCTTCACATTTTTGGATCCCGGGACTTTCTGCGCAAAATTCGCAAGCCTCAAGAACTGAAGTTAGCCTAGACAATACTTTTATTAGTCTTTCCATTTCTGAATCCGAAACTTCCTCTTCTGACAACAACACCTTTGCCAACTCATACAGTCACTGGGCGATGTCCAATGACAATCAAATTGATAACCAATTTAATAGCCAAGTTCCCGTTGTTCACTTTTCAGAAAAGCCAGGCCCCGATGGACTCCTAGAACGTGTTGACGAAGATTTAGCTCGCAATTTTGAGGCCGCGACAAACGCACCCAGACTTCAAAGCCTTCGCGATTATTTACTATCTCGAAGCGATGTCATTGGTCCCATGAATGAAGTTTTAAAAACCGAGAGTGAAAACCAAGACTGGCTGCCCTTGGTCCAAGATTTTTGGCTTGTGCGCAACCGAGAAGCCTTCGCTTTAATTCTGCAAGAAGTCGATCATTTGCCAATCAATCTTGTAAGTCTTGATGGCGACGTCCTATGGAAATCTGGCTTTATAGACCTTGCTCCCCTTGCCGTTGGCGAAGGACTGCAAAACCCTAGCCTAGTTAAACGAAAAAGAGAAATTCAAGAATTACGCAAGCAGGAACTAACGCTCACCGAGGAATTTGAATCTGCTCAGCGATTTTTAGATGATTGCCAAAACTCATTGAATCACGCAAAGTCTCAGTTTCGCGAACTCACTGCAAAACTTGCCGCACTGAATCCTGACGTTGAAAATCTATCAACGCTTCTAAGGCAAGATGAGGCGACTCTCGCACGCTTACATGAAAAACTAAATATTTTGTCTCAAGAGCGCGCCAATATTGAAATCGAAAGCTCTGAACTTTCTGCTAAAGTTGAAACTTTGGTTGCCAATCTCGAACGTAGCGAAGAAAGCAAAACCCAGGCTGAGCTAAAAGTTACCGAGTGCCACAGCAAGCTTGAAGAAGCCATCGAAAGCTTAAAAGAAAAAGAATCAGAATTGTCAGATTTGCAAATTGCTCATCGCCAATTGGGCAAAGACCTGTCCGGTGCTGAGACTAAACGCGCCACCCTAGAGCACGAAAGAGACAGCTCCAATCACCGCAAACGAGTTATCGAAGAACAATTAGTGGAAATCGACGATGAAATTCGCCGCTGCGTAAAATATATTGAAGCCAAGCTTGAAGAGATTTCGCAACAGACAATAAAGTTCGAAGAAGCCCAAAGCATCGAAACGGATCTTCTACAAAAGTTTCAATTGGCAAAAACGAATTTAAAAGAAGACGAAATCGCTTTTGACAAAAAGAATCGCGAAACACTTCGTCTTGCGAGCGACATCAAAGACCTGCAACAGCAAATGGCCATTCACGATGTTGAACTCAAAAACCTGGCGCAAAAATTGGCCGACCAATACCACATTCAAATCGACAAACTTAGCGATGAAGAACTTCGAGAGGTATCAACGCCTCTCGACACAGAAGAAATGGCCGACCCACAAGCCGCACGAGCCCACGCAGATGCGCTAAGACAAAAAATTGATCGCCTTGGAAAAATTAACATGGTGGCCGTAGAAGAATTTGATGAAAAAAGTCAGCGCTATGAATTTTTATTCATACAGCGACAAGATGTGTTTGATGGCGTTCAGCAACTAGAAGACGCCATTGATCGTATCGACAGAGAATCTAGAGAAAGATTCTCTGAAGCCTACAACGCGGTCAACAAAGCCTTCCAAGACACTTTCCCCATACTATTTGGCGGAGGGAACGCCGAACTTAGGCTCACCAATCCAGATAATTTACTTGAGACAGGCGTAGAAATTGTTGCCCAACCTCCAGGGAAAAAACTTCAGTCGGTAACCTTGCTTTCTGGCGGAGAAAAAGCGCTCACAGCGGTTTCACTTATATTCGGAATTTTCAGCATCAAACCAAGCCCGTTCTGCGTCCTCGACGAAGTCGATGCGCCGCTTGACGATGCCAACGTTGGACGATTCAATCAGCAAATTCGAAAAATGAGTGCGACATCTCAAATCATTATGATTACCCACCATAAACACACCATGGAATCTGCCGATGCACTGTTTGGTGTTACCATGGAAAATCCGGGAATTTCAAAAGTTGCGAGTGTCGAGCTGGGTGAGCTGAAAACCAAATAGAAGGATTCATGTCACCCAGATTTAAAGCCGCAAGTCAGCTCAAACGAAGACTCGAAACAAGCGATGCTGACCTCAGCGACAAGACGGCTTTTCTCTGGATTGTCTGCTTGGCCCTGGTCAGCGTTGCAGCTCGTAATTTCGAAGACGGACTAAGTCTGGACGCCCCACTCTACGCATCCATAGCACGAAACATTGCAAAAACTGGCGAATGGTTTTTTATGTATGGCAATGTTCCGGACTTCGTTCCCTTCACTGAGCACACACATTTTGGCTTTTGGCTTCAAGCGATTATTTTTAAAATTTTACCCGCCGCGGATTGGAGTGCCAGAATTTTAGGACACCTAAGCTATTTGGTTAATCTATTTTTGATCTACAAGATATCTAGCCACTATTTTAATAAAGTCGCTGCTATCATCGCTGTTTTGCTTTTATGGTCCTGGCCCGTATTTTCAAATTTTCATTCCACATTCTACCTAGACGGCCCTACCCTAAGCTTTGGATTAGGATTCTTAGTATCCTACTAC
>JBGSZX010000048.1:0-4346 GCA_041750195.1 Bdellovibrionota bacterium
TTTAGAAAAGTTTTTTGCAGGACGGCCCTTTAGTCGAATTGTGAGTCTTGGAAGAAAATCCTATAAGTCGATAAAGGAATATTTCGATTTGAATCGTCTCGAAAAACTTGGCTATAGCAAAGAAGTTTCGCGCAAGAGAGGTCTTCTGAGGAACGTAAAAATTGTTTTAGCCGGCTACCAATTAAAACTGACCGAGAAAAACAAACCGATACAAAACTACTTATGCCATACGACCGAATAAAGATCGTGGCGGCGGTCTTGCAGATTTCTTACGGCACCGTGGGCACGAGCCTCTAAAAGCAAATCGGTTCTAAGATCTGCAATGGCCACCATCTCAACATTGGGAGTTGTATCTGCAGCGATGCCGTCTCTAGCAAAAGGGAAATCGCATGGAGTTAGAATACAACTCTGAGAATATTGAATGTCCAGGTTTCGTACTCTTGGCAAATTTCCTACGTTACCAGCCATGGCAACATAAATTTGATTTTCAACGGCTCGTGCCTGGCAACAATACTTCACGCGGCAATAGCCCTGACGATTGTCGGTAAGAAACGGGACAAACAAAAAGTGAATCCCCTGGTTAACAAGGTGTCTTGTGAGTTCAGGAAATTCGCTATCGTAGCAAATCAAAACCCCAATGGGCCCACAATCCGTATCAATCACGTTAACCTTATCGCCGCCCTCAATCTTCCACCAATATCGCTCATCTGGTGTCGGGTGAATTTTTGCCTGCTCATGAATGGTTCCATCTCTTAGACAAATGTAGGAAACGTTGCGAACAATGCCATCGACCTCAGTTGGATGTGATCCAGCTATGATATTCACATTATATTTAACGGCCAAACCTCTAAACAAATCTTTAAGACGTTCAGTGTATTGAGTCATGTGTTTGATCGCAATATCTGGAGCAACTTCTTCGTTTTCTATAGATAAAAGCTGCATTGTAAACAGCTCGGGGAAGAGCAAGAAATCTGCCTTGTAATCTCCAGCAACATCAACATAATAAGAAACAATTTGCGCAAACTCTTCGAAGGTATTCACCTTTCTCATTTCATACTGAACACAAACAACTCGGACGGAACTTGGCTTCATACTCGCAGAATTTTTTACCTTCGAATATTCTGTATTTTCCCACCTTAAATGAACGGCGCACCCATCGCTTTCGACATCAAGAGGCAAATAATTCTCAAGGATTCCGACAACTTTATAACCATTTCTCAAGTGAAAACCCAAAGTACTGTCTTTTATTTTTTTGTCTTTAACTTTTTTGATGTAGTCCTTAAGCCCATTCACCTTATTCTTATGCTTATAATAATTCGGAACACGCCCACCAAAAACAATGCCCTTTAAGTTTTCAAATTTGACTAACCTCTGGCGCGCATTATATATGCGATGTCCAATCCGGTGGCCACGAAGCTCGGGGTCAACGCAAGTTTCGTATCCGTACAAATATTCGCCGTCTGCAACATGGGTACTTCCAAAGCCGCCACCCGTAATGGCCTTCCAGCTATGATCTTTCATGGCAAGCTTTTCGTGAACCAAAATACTAGCCGAATAAGCTACAATTTTTTTATCAATTAAAACAATGAAGCAGCCGGCTGGGTAATTTGTAATTTGCCCACGCAACATTTCGGGAGAATAGCCCCCCATTTTTTGATAAACTTTATTCACCAAGACGACGATCCCTGGAATATCATCAACTGTAGGATTTCTTAACTCTATTTTGCCTTTAGTAGTTCCCATTTTTAAGAGACCTTACGATTAAAAGGCCCGATAGGCAAGATTCACCCAATCTTCACACTTTGCCAACAGGAGAATTGGCTAGACTAAATAAAGATGCACGTTTTTATTCACTCAATGAGATGTCGACTTCCATTTATTGTAGATTCGCTATTTGTATTTTGCTGCCTCATGGGCCTTAATGCCTGCGAATTTGGAACCGCCAAAGTTGCTACAAGTAACCCGAGCAGCAATCTCGACCCCGTAACACCCAAAAATGATCCAACGAACAGTGCGTGGATAACCAGCACTCCGGGTGACTACGAACTTAACAGCAATTTTTCTAGGCTAAAGACCAACGGAGGCTACACGGCCAGTGCACTCAATGACCAGGGCGAAGCCATTCTAGTTTGGACACAATATGTAGGATACGGTTATTATTTACTCAAGTCCGAAAGAGACAAAAATGGCGTCTGGAAACATCCTAAAAACCTGTCTGAATCTTTTGGGATGAGCAGCTCTGCGTCGGTAGCTCTTAACAATCAAGGCCAAGCGGTCATTGTTTGGCCGGTATCCAATGGAATAAGGGTGATTGAACGTAGTGCTAATGGCAAATGGAAAGATGACAAAATTGTCCACAGTCGTGGTGGAGGATTTGCCCCTACCCTAGCAGACAGTAACACGCATGTTGCCATTGCTGACTCGGGTGAAATATCAATCATTTACTACTCACAAAATCTCAATACCACCTTAAGCAGATACGTTGAGCTAAAACGGAATGCACAAGGACAGTGGAACACTCCTACAACCTTCCTCCCTTCTATGTTCGAATTTCCTTCAGGTGGTGTCGTCACTAAATTTGGCACGTATAAAATGAACTCATCTGGATTCGCTGTTTTTGGATTTTCATTTTTAAATAATCTATACAAAGCTGAACGAAGCTCGTCAGGCATATGGACAGTTCCGGCCGATCTGTCTGAAACAATTTCCCTATCTGAATCTGCACTTGCCAGTGGCGGGCCCGATGTCGCACTCGCTGAAAATGGAAACGCGATAATTGTTTGGGCCCAGCCCTCCTCGAACGGCAGCTCATTTTACAGCGTTTATAAATGTGAAAGAGACGAATTTGGAACATGGACAACTCCTGCCACCCTTGCCGATCACATTGGACACCCCGACGCTGGGACTACAAACTGGAGAGGCGCGCGAGCTACCATTAACTCCAATGGTGAAACTATAATCGTCTATCAAAACACGACAGAGGGTTATTATATTTCGGAAAAAGCAGCCAATGGCACCTGGACACATCCAGCCACCTCAACTTCATTCAATGGAATTGGCTATCTTAATACACTTGAGGTGTCGATGAACAGCAGTGGGCAAGCACAAGTTTATGCAATTTCTTCGATATCTTCAATATTTAAACTATTTGTTTCGAACAGAGCCTCAAACGGAACTTGGGCCCACTACGCAAACGAATCTGAAGCCATTTCTTTGCATGACGACGGCAGCAGCGCCTTTTATTTTAACGGCGCCATCAATGAAAATGGACAGTCCGTTATCGCTTGGCAACAAGGAAGCGGAGGAAGCACCCTTGATCTTATTTATATAGCAGAAAAAAGTGCCTCAGATCTTTGGAGCAAACCCTCAGACATTAGCGATCAAATTGGACTATCAGGTTTTGACCTCAGTACGAATTCGATCATCGCATCTAACGCCAAAGGACTTTCGATCTTATTGTGGATCATTAATAATGGAAGCAATAAACGACTAGCAAAGGCCGAAAGACGTGCAGATGGAACCTGGATTTGGCCTAGCAGTGATTTATTTATTTCCCCTGCGGGAAGCGATGTTTCAAAGCCAGTTGCAAAAATAAACAATCGAGGCGAAATCCTCATAAACTGGGTTCAATCCAACGGAAGCAAGAATGCTCTCTATAGAATGTTCAAAAATCAATCAGGAGTGTGGGACGACGCCCCTCTCATCTCTGAGCATGTTTCTTTTGCAAGCGGAAATATATCAAGCTCGCTAGTGGAACTTAATGACAGAGGTGATGCTGTTATGTCCTGGATTGAAAGCGATGGCACCGCCAATCAACTTTATAAATCCCAAAAGATAGCCGGAGCTAATTGGATCAATCCTGTTGATATAACGGATAACGTGTCTCCAGCGAGCACCGCCGTGTATTCTCAGTCCCTAGCGTTAAACAATGAAGGCGATGCTCTTTTAGCGTGGAGTCAAACCGATGGAACTTTTCGCAGAATCTACCTTGCGGAACGAAGTCCAGACGGAACTTGGACTCAGCCATCAGATCTAAACTCAAGCATTTCAGATCCTAGCATGCATGCTGGAGATATTTATGTAAAATTAAACAATAATTCTGAAGCCGTCCTGCTTTGGTCGGAATTAATAACTTGGAGCAACAATGGCCCTCCTGCTTTTGGCCCAGGTCCCTGGTTTGAACCGCCCAGCAATCAACGGAATATATATGCAGCTCAAAGAAACAGCAGCGGAGTCTGGAGGGGCTATACCTACCTAGAAAGTGCGGAAGAAGGCGATAGTCTTGCCCCACTAGACGGACTTAGAAAAATCGGGCAAAAACAAAGACAAGATATGAAAAATTCAGC
>JBGSZX010000049.1:0-11264 GCA_041750195.1 Bdellovibrionota bacterium
TTTAGAAAACCCGTATTTCTTGAACTCGATACTTTTACATTTTGGACAGTAGAATCTTTCATGCATCCTAAGGGCCATTGCACGATAGGTGCCATTACTCTACTGACGCTTCTTGCTCAGCAACTCTTCCCTGCTCACAGTTAAATTCTAGTTTGCATTGTGAATGAAACTGAACTGATGTCGCCCTCAACAATGGCGCCTTCTTCGATGAATAAATTTTCGGCCGATACTCGGCCCAAAACAGATGCACCAGCATGGGCTTCAAACGATTTTGTTTTCAGATCGATGTCTTTGAGCTCACCCTCAACAACAACTCTTGCAGCTCGAATTTTTCCCTGAATCGAAGCTCCCTTGAGCACATACAAACAAGCCTCTGGGTCTGACGATTCCACGGATCCAACCCATGATCCCGAAAATCTAAGTTGTCCGCTAAATTCAAAATGCCCTCGGCCCGAAAAGCCATCAGAAATCCAGTTTTGATTTTCGAGAACTTCAAGATTTTCCCAAATTTTTGTACTCACAAATTCCCCTTTTACTTTTTCGAAGCATTCTTTTCGGACTTCAAAGTAATGTCCTCACGTTTTTTCACAAGTAATGAACCCCTATGATCATAAACCATCAAGGTGGCATAAACAGGATCTGCCGTTCTCGCATCAAAAAATCCTGGAATTTGGAATCGGCCTCTAACCTGCCTGTCCTTTCGCAAATTTTCGAGCAACTGCCCTTTCTGCGGATGAATCCAAGAACCTTGGCGACTAATGAGTGCAGGCGGAAAGGAACGAACGCCTTGGGCTCCGTGAACAAGCAATATCCAATACAATCGATCTGTATTGAGAGGACTTTTTGATTCCTTCTGAAGAACAAAAAATGTGTCCAAAGATTCATGTTGAGAATCAAAGGAAACACTAAACTGATCGAGAGATATATCTTCAGAAACCACAGGCTCGTTATCGAGTCGCGGCAAAAAAGTAAGTTCTGAACTGCTAGCATCGCCTTTGCCGGAAATTCGCCCCTGCGCAGTTATTTTTAGCTTATCTTTGAGCGATCGATTTTCTAGACGGGCCCCACCCAATTCGGACATGGCATCACCCAGCTCCCATCGGCTCCAAAGCCAGCCGACGAGCGACAGCGACGCGATCACAAATAGGACAACGACATAATTTACGGTTCTATTTAGGGCAGATTCTGGAGCCCTAAACCCATCCCAAGCACCGGAATCTTTTAGTAAAATAATATCCCATACTCGCTTTTTTCGTTTAGATTCGCTCATTCTTGTTCCTGAACCTAATCTTCACACTACTCTATGGCAAAATCGAGTACTTTAAGACAATCAAACGCAGTGCGTCTATTGTTGAATGTAAGCCGGCACGTCAAAGTCTGAATGACAGTACGAATTGAGGAGTAGCCATGGCTAAAGAAGAGAACAACGAAGAAAGCACCGAAGAAAAACCAAAGAAAAAATTGAATGTAGCCCTTTTGTTGGGTGTTTCTCAGATGCTTTTAACTGCCGCTTTCGGCGGAGTCCTGGTTTGGGCCCTTAACGGCCTCGAAAAGCCCACGGTCACTCACGATGAACTGAAGGAGCGCGCGATTGCATCGGTCCACGATGAAGTCGGTGAAATTCAAAATATAGATATGGAACCCTTTGTCACCAACACGATTTCAAGGAGCACCTTGAAGGCCTCTTTTAGTGTGGAAATCAGTGATAGTGCCACAGCTCATATCCTCAAACAGCGTCTTCCGGCCATTCGCGCAAGAATACTAACATTGCTTTCGCAGCAAGAAGGCAACTCTCTAAAGCGAATGCACGATAAATTGCTTTTAAAGGATGCTCTCCGCGAAGTTATGAATAGCGAGCTCGAAAAAGCCGGAGTTAAAGATGGCGCAGTTCGTGATGTTTACTTTTTAGAGTTTTTAATTATATAAAAGCGACTTAATTAGGGCCTTGCGTATCAACACTTTCAGTTCTAACTTTGCGCTCAAACATGAGGCAACCTGGAAGAAAATCAAAAATCGTTTGTACTATTGGCCCAGCCGTTCACAGCTTTGAGGGCATATCGAGCCTCATTCGTAGCGGAATGGACGTTGCCCGTCTAAACTTTTCCCATGGAACCCATGCCGATCACAAGCAAAGTATCGAGTGGATTCGACAAGCCTCTAAAGAGCTTCAAATTCAAGTTGGAATTCTAGGAGACCTTCAAGGCCCTAAAATTAGAACAGGAAAAATTTTAGACGCTGTTAGCGGCAAAGAAACTCGCAGTATTCCCGTGAGTGTTGGGCAACAATTCTATTTTGTTGGCACCGAAATTGGCGCTTCAAAAATCTTTGGCGATGGCAGCAAAAATAAACCCATTAGCATTTCTTATGCACGATTGGCTGGAGACTTAAAAAAAGAAGATGTGTTGCTATTCGATGATGGCCTAGTGCGAATGAAAGTTGATTCTGTTTTAAAACATGAAGGTCTTATTCTTGCGAGTGTCGTTTTTGGGAAATCTCTTGGCGAAAACAAGGGCGTCAACATGCCCGGCGCTAAACTTTCAAGCTCTGGTGTGACCGAAAAAGATTGGGACGATGTTTTGTTTGCCGTTGAACACGATGTTGACTTTTTAGCCTTAAGTTTTGTGCGCTCATCGCGAGAAGTGAAAAGTTTAGCCGGCTACTTAGAACAAAAGAATACGGGCATTCACATCATTTCGAAGATTGAAAAAGGCGAAGCTTTAGAGGCAATTGATGACATCCTCAAGTTTTCGGATGGCATCATGGTTGCGCGCGGAGATTTAGGCGTCGAAATCGGTAACGAAAAAGTTGCTATCGTTCAAAAAGAACTTATCGCCAAAGCAAGACAGGCGGGCAAGCCGGTTATTACAGCCACTCAAATGCTCATGAGCATGGTGGACAACCCAACACCGTCACGCGCCGAAGCCAGCGACGTTGCCAATGCCGTATTAGACGGTTCTGATGCTTTGATGCTCTCTAACGAGACAGCCACGGGCAACCACCCCAATATCGCAGTTGAAACTATGGCCCAAATTATTATTGGCGCCGAAACTCTAGGGCGAACCATTTCGGAAAGAAAAGAAATTGAAGTCACCCAAGCCTCTCAGACTTCCACAATGTTGGTGCCAGAAGCCATCGACCTTGCCGCAGCCTCGCTTGCAGATAATTTAGATGCAAAGGCGATCACCTGCCTTACTCGAAGCGGATTATCAGCGCGACTTCTAGCAAAACATCGCCCACAGGTTCCCATTTTTGCCTTCACGGAAGACGCTAAAGTTAGATCTCAACTTTGTCTAAGCTGGGGAGTGAATGTCATTCCCTGGACTGAGGCTCAAACTCAAGATTACACAATTTTTGATGAAATTATGAAGGAACTTGATAGACTAAGCCTCATAAAATCAAATGATAAAGTTGTTATGACTGCCGGAATTCCGACGAGTGCGCTAGCAGGCACAACCAATACAGTTGTGGTAAAATCTTTAAAATAGATGAGAAAAAAGCTAAATAACCGCAATAGACAAAAACGAAGCGCCTTCACAGATATTTTCAAACCAGAAAATTGGCGCTGGCAATGGATCGTTGGTTTTTTGTGCCTACTTCTCGCTATCAATTTATTTGGCCCAAAAGGAATTTTACACTGGGTGCTTATTGAGCAGCAGAGCAATCGATACGCCAACGAAATTGATCACATTAACAAGGAATCCTCGGAACTAAGAAAAAAAATATATCTCATTTCTCACTCCAAAGTAGAACAAGAAGTTATGGTGCGAGAAAAGTTGGGCCTCCTTAAGAAAAACGAGTATCGAGTGGATTTTATAGAGGCCCAAAATCAAGAAGACCGTTGAAATGATTCAAGCCCTGACATCCCTAGCCTTTTTTGTTTTCATATTGTTTTTGTCGAGCTGCAACCCCAAACAAGGCGAAAAAACTGAAAATTTAGTTGATGAAAAAATGCCCGCCTTCGAGGCACAGCCACTCCGACTGCCTCACCCACCAAAATTTGAAAGCCTTTCGGTGGCCTGGATCAACTTGCTCCAAGACAAAAAATTCAATTTGCCTGAACGAGGTTACCAATTGCTAGAGGTCAAAGACCCCCTACAACTCCTCGATGCCAGCCTATTGATCAAACAATCTGGACAACTCCTTCGAATCACAATTTCGCCCCCTCCGTCTGAAAAGCTAACCGAAAAACTAAGTTGGGCTCGAATTCTCGAATACTTCGCGGAAGATATGAAAAAAATAAAACCCGAAGGAGAATGGCCCCTGCATTTAGAAGGCTCATCACTTTCCGAAGCATTGCAAAAGTGGGACGGCGATCATCTTCGAAAAATTAAAAGATTTTTTACCGTAAAGTCCGATCCTAAGAATCCACCGCTTGGCGAAGAGCTATGCGGAGAAATCCGCAAATGGGCATCCGCTGCTCAGCTTTTGGAAAACAACTTCAAAAAGGCAGAAAATCGAAATTCAAGCGAGCTTGTCTTGCTTTGCCAGCTAAGCGTATTTTCGGATCCCTTGCCCAAGGAACCTTTTTTGGAACTAGGCCGCCTGGCCTTTCCCTTCGTCATAGAGGGGAACCCAAGTCCCATTTTCAAAAATTTGAATGACCTTGAGAACAAAGACAAGCTAAAAATATTCAGCCCCGACTCATTTGAGCCATCTCCCTAAAAAAAGAACCCACGCTCTCCAATAATTTGCCTAGATTTTAGATAAGCTTTAAGCTCGTCATGATTCATGAACAAGACCATCAAAATTTTACTAAGCACAGTGTTGACCTTACTGGCAGTATCTTTGCTTACATTTATTCTTATGAAGCTTGTGCCTGGAGGCCCCTTCGACACCGACAAAGCATTGCCTCAAGAAGTCATGGATGCTCTCAATAAAAAATTTAAACTGGATTTACCTTGGTATCTTCAATACCTAGATTACATGAAAGGCTTTATTCAGGGAGATTTGGGTCCGTCCATAAAATATCCCGGCGTATCCGTTAAAGAAATCATCATGGAGTCATTTCCCGTTTCCTTTGAGCTGGGAGTTTATTCGCTCATCATTGCTTTGGTTGTTGGCATTGGCCTAGGAATTTTAGCCGCCCTTTATAGGGGAACAGCCCTCGATTACACCTCCATGATCATTGCCGTGTCTGGAATTTCGCTGCCCAGCTTTATGGTCGCCGCGATTGCTATTTTACTTTTTTCACATACCTTGCATATTTTACCTGCGGCTCTTTGGGATAGTCCGGCTCATAAAATTATGCCGTCCATCATTCTGGGATTACGGCCAGCAGCAATCATAGCCAGATTCACACGGTCAAGTTTGCTGGAAGTTTTGGGTTTAGACTTTATTAGAACTGCAAAAGCCAAAGGCCTAAGCCGATCAAAAATCGTGGCGGTTCATGCTCTAAAAAATTCATTGCTGCCGGTTTTAACTATCATGGGGCCTATGGCTGCAGGGATTCTAACAGGATCATTCATTGTGGAGCATGTCTTCTCGGTTCCTGGACTTGCCACAAACTATATTCAAGGTGTTTCTAATCGAGACTACCCGCTCATCATGGGCGTCACAATGCTTTTTGCATTTGTCCTGGTCATTGCCAATTTGATTGTCGATTTGTTTTATGTCGTGCTTGATCCTCGCATGAAGGAATCAAGTTAATGAAGCTTTTCAGAGACATGAATTGGCCCTCAAAACTTGCCTTTGGCTGTATTGTTCTTTTGTGTTTGATGGCCATCCTTGCCCCATGGATTGCCCCATATGGATACGACGTTCAAGATGTCGTGCGTTCGTACGAAGCGCCTTCGCTCACACATTTTTTTGGAACAGATGCCCTTGGGCGCGATTTGTTTTCTAGACTTATTTACGGATGCAGAATCAGCCTTAGCATTGCCTTTCTGACTGCCTTTACGAGTCTTATCATTGGAACTATTTACGGAACGATCTCCGGTTACGTGGGCGGCTGGTTAGATACTGTCATGATGCGCATCGTAGATATTTTATATACCCTGCCTTCATTGATCGTAATGATTTTGGTGATGCTTATTTTTGGAAGAGACATTTCGGGAATCTTTATTGCGTTAACGATTACGGGATGGCTTGGCGCTGCAAGGATTATGCGCGCACAAATATTGTCGTGGAAGAATCGCCCCTTTGTAGAAGCCGCTCATTCCATAGGCGTCCCACACCTGCGAATCATTTTAAAACATTTGCTTCCCAATTGTGCAGCACCCATCATTGTCGAGTTGAGTTACCAAATTCCTACTAACATTTTAGCTGAAGCATTTTTGAGTTTTCTAGGAATTGGGATCAGGCCGCCCACTCCAAGCTGGGGCATTCTAGCCGAAGAAGGCTGGCGCGCGCTCCGCATTTATCCACATCTCACGCTTTTTCCAGGAGCGCTTATTTTTATAACCATGCTTTCATTCAATCTTCTTGGCGATGATCTACGCGACCGCATGGATCCATTTTTGAAAAATAAAATTTAATTTATTTTAGCTCAAAAAAATCCACAAAGAATTATTAAATTATGATCTTATCAACTTAACCTAAAATTAATTTAGCAAGTTAATTTTCATTTTTTTGATCATCCAAGACGCATATTCTATATACTATGAAGACAGGAACTTCTATGAGGATACTATTATTGCTATCAAGGCCGATCAAAATGAAACCCAGGACCATGGCCTGGCTGCTGTTTGCCATATTTGCCCAAATAGAGGCGCCCCTGGCCTCTTCCGAAACAGGGCTCGAAGGCGCCGTCTCCCCTGCCCAAAGTTCTTCCGCAAGTTCATCTGGAGGGACCTGTGTTGCGAGTAGCCCAGCAAGCTTTAGAGCGTGTGCCGATCAGGCAAACTTGGGGGCCGTATCGGTTATTCAGATTGCCGCCCTAATAGGATGCTCTGCAGCCGATTCTTGTAATGTGAGTTTAAAAAATATTTCGGGTCCGCTTACAATTGCCGGCACTGGTGGAACTGGCTTTGTTCGCCATTCGGGCTATGGTGACTCTCTGATTGAAGTTCTAAATTCGCAAAACATCAAATTAGAATCATTTTCGATCGATGACACCAAAAACAAACTAGGTCGTCCAGATAAGTCGCAAGGATACACCAGAGGCAACAAATCCTGTGATGGAAGAAGACGCCGCTGTCAGGCAGCTATCTTTTTTAGCAAATCGAATAATGTCATCATTAACGACCTCACTATTAATAACTCAAAAAAAATTGCCATTGGCCTTAAAGCTGTTCACAATGTCACGGTATCGAATTCCAGAATCTACAGTGCGTTTGCATTTGGAATTTGGAGTGTCGAGGGAAGCAATCAGTATTTTGCAGACAATCAATTTAAAAACATTAGGTCCAACGCCATAATATTTAGCATAGCAACTGCTCATATTAAGAACAATTATTTTGACCACAATCACTACACACCGGCGTTCAATGTTTGTGGTAAAAATAGCAATGAGCCTTGCCCTGGAGGGCAACTTCTTGTTTTGGCTGACTCTTCGAATATAAAAATTGAAGAGAACACATTTACTCGCCAACTCATGAAAGGAGACCTTATAGGCCAAGGCATAGAATTTGACTACAGTGCGACACACAAGAACCCGATTGTAAATGTAAGCATTAGGAAGAACCGCTTTATAAAAAACAAAGCAACGGCCGCCTTTATAAATAAATTGGTTCCGAAGGGTGCGATTCGACAAATTGAATTTGCTAATAACCAGGTTTTCTCTAATCAGAGTGGTGGCTATGGAGATATTGCATTACCAAAATCTTCTATTAAAAATAATTGCTTCAAGCAAAAATGCCCCGGAATCCGATAGACGGACCAATTTTACCCTTAATTCAAATATAATTAGAAAAACTTATACGACACATCAGAACTTTCTATGTTTATCTCTCTTGAAGAAAGCTCCTGAATGCACTTAGTTTGCATTCCATGAAAACCCCCTCACGAGTTAACACTTTGATTGCAATTTGCCTTTTGTCCGTCAGCTTTGCAGCCCAAAGCGCTGTTGATGTTTATTTCTCACCCAAAGGAGGCGCTAAAAATGCTATCCTGAGCGAGCTTTCCCAAGCGCAATCAAGCGTTAACATTGCGATGTACAGCTTCTCGGATTCCACCCTTATTAATAAAGTAAAAGAGCTATCAAATTCAGGGATCAAAGTAAGACTGATTCTTAACCAAGCCAATCGTGACAAAGCTAAATCCATGTCCTTTGAGGAATCTGGCATAGATGTTCGTTATGTTAACTTAATCATGCACCACAAATTCGCAATCATCGACCAAGTAACGCTTCTGACAGGAAGTCAAAATTGGTCAGCCTCTGCCGAAAATTCTTATGATGAAGACTTTTTAGTATTTAAAAATGAAACCGAAAAGCTTGCTGCTTTTCAGGCTGAGTTTACATTGATGTGGAACAAGTCACGCGACTTTATGGGTCCTGCGAGTGATGGCGTCAATCTTGAGGAGTGGGAGGCACCCTTCGCATCAACATTTTTCACTTCTCAAAATTTTACACCGGTATTTAGTAGAAACACATGGAGCTTTAAATCAAATGGAGAGCTTTCAGAGGGGGTTGCGGGCCAAGCTATCATTGAAGCCATTCATGGTGCGCAATCTTCCATTCAAATAGCCTCAGCTCATTTTAGACGCTTTGATTTTTATGAAGCCATTAAAGCAGCGCTTGATCGAGGAGTTGCTGTAGAGATTGTTTTAGACGGACAAGAGTTTGATGGAAAAGCCCCCGACGAAGTTTCACCTGAAGACACGGAACATCTTGACGAAGTTCTTGGCAGCTTGGGCGCATCCGTTAAGTACAAAATGTACTCACGCTATTGGAATCACGCGACAGCCAAACAATTGCATTCAAAATATATGATCGTCGACGAGAAAAACGTACTAACGGGCAGTTTTAATTGGTCAGAAAATTCTGAACTCAATACCTTTGAAAATTTGATTTCCTTAGGAGAACTAGAAGCACCATTATATTATGAAAACTTTGAGAAGATTTCAGGATATGGAGGAGACGACGCCCTCGCCGCTCACTTGGCTAGAGTCAAAGACGCCAGAGGCCAAGGCCCCTGCGTTTTTGAACCTATGAGCCTCACGGCTGCCGAAGTGCTTAAACTCCGCAAGGCCTATGCCCCCGAGGCGTGTCGGCATTAAAGCTTTTTCATATACAGAACATGCGCTGCAGATGGCCTTCCCGATGGACTAACATCTCCCGTACTCGACTGGGTGAACGTGGCAGGTGCCGAAATCGAACCTGAGCCTACGTTAAGCCACTCATAGGAATAAGTTCCAGCGGGTAAATTTTTGACCGTGGTTGTTGAGTTTGACGGATTGAAAACCAAATATTCTCCGCCACCTGCAAGGCAATATCCTGTGTTACAAGTTCCGCTGCTAGGTTGGATATTAAGAAGATTCATTTTTTGTCCATACGCAATCGTTTGTCCTATTGCATCCAAGGTTTCATTTTGATTTCTAGGTGTTGGCTCTTCTGCATCACCATAGGAATCCAAATACAAAGGGTTGTATCCACGTGTAAAGACCTTCCACACCCATGTTGAGTCACCTCCAACACCCCAAATATGATCGCTATCAATAAACATGACCTTAGAGCCCGAGGCCGCAGCAGGATTTGTTGTCATATCATTTCCAGAGCCTGTTCCTCCGCACAATGAAACCCAATCGGCAGAACTACTCTTAAGGGAAGAATTCATATTGCTTGGAGCCGAACCATTATAAATACAGCTCATTCCTACCAAATGCTTCTTGGGCTTGCTAGCCTCAAAAGATCTAAGGTGATTCATCATGGCAACTTGCCAACTAAATGCCTTTGACCCCCCAAAGTCTTCATTCGCGATTTCGAAAATAATGTTGTCAAAATCATTTAAGGTGTCGACAACTTTTTCGACGTATTTCTTTTGAATCGCAGTGATCGCCGAAATATCTAGGGTATGCGCCTCTAACCCCGCATTGTCGCCATTGGGATCACCATTGATTCCATTGATATTATTATCTTTGTGAAAAGGATGCGTGGCCCAATCTTCTGCACTGCCATTCTTTAAGCCCCATCCCTCAAACAACATAACAGAAACATAAATTCCTTTATCTTTGGCCTTTTGTACGTACGTTCTTAACTGATTAAAGTAGGATTGATTGAATTTAGTAAGGTCGTACTTGAGACCACCATTCGTTGAGCCAGGTCCCGTTCTCGAATAAATATCTACGTAGCCTTCTTGTGCCCACAATCTTAAAAAGTTGTGATCAAAACTTTTGAGCCGTCCTAAGTATTCATCAATATTTATCGAAAAAGCGGTGGCAGGAGCACTCATCCACGTATGGGCACCTCCGAAGACGATAGGTTTTCCAGAATCATCCGTGAACCAGCGAGAGTTCTGGCTAACTTTAATTGGGCCATTCATTCCACCAGCGTCTGGGTTAGCCGGATCGACGTTACATGCGGCATTCGTGAAAGTTCCCGAGTATGCAGATAGATTTCCGTTGCTGCAAGATCGTGTTTGAGTTTCACCCACGCATGTCGCAGGTGAGACAACACTAGCTTGTAAATACCTAATTCTGGTTTCTGATTCACCACTAGCTAAAGCTCCGCAGCTTGCTGGCGGGACATCTGGCCCACCGATAATCGCTGACAACTCTCCAAGTGCATGCGAACCCGCTTCTGCTCTGATTACAATTTTACTGATACTATTGATACTTGCTTGCTGAGTTCTAAATCCATAATTGCTGGCAAGGGTTTGCTCCGCCCCGCCATCAATCCTCACAAAAACTGAATAGCTATGAGCTGCGACATTTACCGCCATTCGAATTGAATAAACCTTGTTGGCCACATAATTGATGACCGAATCAGCGGCATAGACCGATCCGTTCCTTACATCTATTTGCCCGGCAGGATTGAAGCGAACAATCGCGGCCATGTCGTTATATGTAGATACGCTATTTGCAGCCAATGCTGTTGCAGAATCTATGTTGTTGCCGCGTGGGGTTAGGTTAAATCCAATTTCGAAGGATCCAGTCTGTATCGGTAGATTGAAATTCTTATAAGTTTGGTCTGAAACTCTAGAAAGATCTTCGACGGGAGGCTGAGTGACTGAACAATTGGCATTTGCAAATGACCCGCTGTACGCAGAAAAGACTCCATTTGTACATAAACGAGTTTGTGTTTCAGACGTACAGGACGCGGGCGCTATGACACTCGCCGCCTGATAACGAATTCGTGTTTGACTGTCGCCACTTGCAACAGATCCACA
>JBGSZX010000050.1:0-62589 GCA_041750195.1 Bdellovibrionota bacterium
GAATAAGAAAGCGTTGCAAAAAGTGAACGTCTTTCGACTTCTTTAAGATGATGTAACACCTTGAGGCTAACCTCTCGTTCATTTTTGGCAAGATTTGAGGTGCTCTCAAGGAGCGCTTTGTCTGAAACATTTCGCAAATTCATAACATTTGACATACCATACGTTCGTATGGCTACAAAGCTTTTTCTGCTATGAAAATTGTTGAAGTGCATTTACAAAAGAGACAGTCAGCACCGCATCAGGTATACTTTAAATGATGAGACGTTTTGGGCCTCTTCATATTTTGTGCCTATGCTTTTTTTGTTTTACGGCCAAAGCAAATACTTGCTGCGTCTGTTTATCGATGAGTGATGGTCCAGCTTTAGAAAAACCTTTTTATAAATTAGGATGTTCTCAGTGGTTGAGTGCTCAAAGTTCTTGTTCAAAAAGCTCTCAAGCCTCCTACTCTTCTGAAGGTGCAAATTCACTTGAATTCAATCCGTCCTGTCGAAACGGCACAGTCAAGCTAGGAATTGTTGGCCACTGGCAGTCGACTGAAGCCTCACTCATATACGTTAGCAAGACAGTTATCCCGGCCATGAAAAAATACAATGTAAATCTAGAAATCGACAATACAGCTTGAAATTCCATGGGCAACGCTGGACTTCAAAAAAGACGAACATCTCGGCTGCATGGGACTCCCGGAATCCAAATGCTCTTGAGATTGAAAAGTGCGACAACATGAATGGCCAGGCTTGTATTTCTCAACAATCGGGAGAAAAAACTCATAAAATGGTGCTATGTCGCAAACCGAATACAACCGATGACAATAAGAAAAATTTTTCCTTCCTAACTTGCGAGAAGACTGCAAAGACAACGTGGGATCGCTCAAGCAAGCCTGCAAAAAGGAAAACGTTATTCAGCTACAAATGGAAAGTGATGGAATTTGGAAAAGAGCCCCTTCCTCCCGATGACCCAATAATAACAAATTTCTTAGACGTTTCCCTTGATTTGGCCTTGCAAGAAAAAGATATGAAAAAACTTTTTTCTGATATGGGGCGGCCATTTAAAGTAAAATACAAAAGAGAGAAATATAAAGCCTTTCCGATTAAACAATCTCATTGAATTTTTTTTAGAACTAACTTTTTGAGTTCATATAACTTAATTGATTTTGCAACAAATGGCAGATACGTCAACGACTACCGCATTAGGGTCACCAACAGTAGGACCAGGAGCCCCCTGAGCCCAGCACATCCCCAGCCGTTATAACACTGCTTGCAAAGGGGGTCCGGCAGTAAAATAAAAATCCTGAGATTTCAAAGACTTTAGAGCAGAATCAAACCCATCAAAACTTGATCCGTATATTCACCATTCGGCAGTAGCACTTCCTGTCGTTCTCGGCCTTCTATAGTAAAACCTGCATTTTGATACAACTTGATAGCAGGCGTGTTGGACGCAAACACGGCTAAGCCAATTCGCTTAAGAGGACTATCATTTTTTGCCCAATGAATGGCGTGCGCCACCATAGCTTGTCCCGCTTTTTTATTCTGCCAATTTTCATCTATGGCCATCCCAAGCATAGCAACATGTTTAAGTTTTTCTAGAGGATAGCCACTTAGAAAAAGCCAGCCTATTACGGCATCGTCGGCTAAGACGACAAAAATGTTTGAATTGTCTTTTGTTTTGAGTGTTTTTATAAAGGCGACCTTGGATTCTACTGTCTCCTTGAACTCAGATTTTGACTGCACAAAACAATCACCTCTACTGATGGCTTGTTGGTGAATCCTTAAAATCGCATCCGCATCTTCTTGGTTAGCGACCCGGCACTTAAATTCCATTCTCTCTCCCTATAAATTTCAATGATCAAACAAACCTAAAAGAATCGTCCACGCAAGCCCAAGTCAGTCCCGCCCCACTCAACAACTGAAAATCCTCGGCGCAATCTAGGTGTTAGCTTTTGCAATGGGAGCTTAATGGGATTTTTGATTCCCTGAAAAACCATAAAAACGCGGATGATAGAATCTGGCTCGGGAGATATTTTAAGCGCGGCCTCACCTTCGTAATCTGCGCCAGCAAAATATATAAGATTGTATGGATTTTTTAAAAGTTCAGGTAGCCAATAGACAATGAATTCGTTGTATTCTTTCGGAATCAGTCCAAGATATTCTAACTTTTCCTTTAAAAAGTCTTCTACATCGTCTCGAGAAACTACAAAGCCCTCGTTTATTTTCCATCGGTAGCGAGAATTCCCCTCCCAAAACAAATAAGAATATTCTCGCCCATCTGCCTGGTTAATAAGAGTGCCATCTGGATGTGCAATGACCGACCAACCGTCTTGATAGGCTGGATATGTGATAGACAACTCACCGTTAAATCGTAAATGCACCTGGGCTGACATGGGTTCAGATGGATAGAGATAAATCACAGGTTTGCCAACAGTGAATTCTTCTTCTGCTTTTTGTTCAAACCACGCGTATCCGAAATAGGTGATTCCCCCAAGTGCCACAAGCAAAGCCAAGATTCTGATAATTTTTTTCATCGTGCTTAAAATGTAGCAGGGAAAGCCCGACATTTCCCCAGGGCAGGTTATATTTCTTACACAAAGATAAACAAAGCTTAATCAATTCTTATTATTTGCGCTGCGTAAGAGACCGATAAGAGTATTATGACCAAGGCCCTCAACTCCAGAATCCTAGTTATTCTATGGATCTTTGCCTCTACGCTTTGCGTTTTCGGCGCACCCTCTTCCAAGGCTGCAGATCTAGAAACCGTCTGTTCTGAGGTGGAATCGCACGTCAAAGAAGGCGATTTAGTTTTTGTAGAAATCGGCAACAAACTTTTTGAAAATGTGGCTAAAACTCAGGGGCATTGGGCCTCCCATATTGGAGTGGCCCTGAAAGATCAGGGCCAGTGGGTTGTCGCCGAATCCACAATTCCGTTTTCAAAAATGACTCCGCTCTGCCAGTTTGTTAAAAAAGGCTACCAAACTCACCTTACGCTAAAGAGATACAAAAAAGAGTTAAGTCAAAATGATCTTGATAGACTTCATTCTGCGGCTATTGAAAGAATGGGAATACTCTATCACACCGGATTTAAACTTCATTCCAATCGTTTGTTTTGCTCAAAATTTGTAGATCAGATATTTGAACAAGCGATTGGAATTAATGTTGGAAAAACTCAAACATTTAAAGAACTATTAGAGAAATCTCCGCATCCAGAGGTGACTAATTTTTGGAAATGGTGGTTTTATGGATTCATCCCCTGGTCACGAGAAACCCTGACACCTGCTAGTCAAGTTCAAGACAATCAGTTTGACGAAGTATTTAGCTATTCAGCAGCCAACTAATTTGTCATCTTGCCCGATTTGCATCTATACTCGCTCGCATGGAAACTTATAACGTGCAAAATGCGAAACATCTTGGAATTACAATCGTCATCGGCCTTGTCCTAGGCCTACTTTTAATTATAGGCTTTACCTGCTACGAAATTGTTCCCACAGGGCACCGGGGGATCATTACTCGCTTTGGAAAAGTCGATTTAGAGCAAGGTTCAATACCTGAAGGCCTCTATTTTATAAATCCCATCACCACCAAAGTTCACTCCATGGATGTACGCATTCAAAAAATGGAAAACTCTGCTAGCAGTTATTCAAAAGACGCTCAGATTGTTGACGTCAAAAGCACCATCAACTTCTACCTCGAAAAAGACGCTGCCCACACGGTCTTCGAAAGCGTAGGAGACAGTTGGCAAGACAAACTCATTCGCCACGTCTTAGAAGGAACCATCAAAGAAGTGACCGGGCAATATATTGCCGTTGACTTGATTGCTGAAAGGGGAAAAATCACTTCCTCAATCAAAGAAATATTGACCCAAAAATTGGCAGAACAAAATATCATACTCACCCACCTCGAAATGAACAATTTGGATTTTGATGATTCCTTTGAACAGGCCGTAAAAAACAAAGTCATTGCCGTAGAACAAGCAAAAGAAGCCCAAAACAAAACTGTAAAAATACAAGAAGAGGCGACTCAAAAAGTTATTGCGGCAGAAGCCGAAGCTAAGTCGATGCGCATTCGATCGGCCGCACTTTCGCAGAACAAATCACTTGTAGAATACGAAGCTGTTCAAAAGTGGGACGGAAAATTGCCAGAGTATATGCTGGGCAACAGTGTTCCATTTATCAATATGAAAAAATAAAATTTTAATCACGGGAGCGCAGGAACAGATGAGTCAAGACGAACTAACAACATGGACCAAGTGCAACGCCTGCAAAAAGCCTATTGGCTTTAAGTCTATCTATTGGACCTGCAGCGTTTCAACATGCAACACCAAACGCAATACCCTAAAGTTTTGCAGTGTCTCTTGTTGGGATTCTCATGTTCCGGTCTACAATCACCGCAATGCCTGGGCCCTAGAGCAAACTTCGCCATCGCGTGAAGAATTTTTAAAAAGTGAAGCTAGGGATGCCATCTTTGCTGGCAATACCTCTAACCCCGCGAGTGCGGCGAAAGCTTCAAGCGCGCCCAGCGCATCCAACACTCCGAGTGCTGCGCGCGCAGCAAAATCTAACTTGCCTCACGACATTTTAATTGTTGTTTCAAAACTCAAGGACTACATCAAACAATCCGCCGATATGAACACAAGCGGCGATGTCGCCGACGCGCTCTCCGACAAAGTCCGAATTCTTTGCGAGCGCGCTATTGTAGAAGCTAGGCAAGAAGGCCGAAAAACTGTGATGGGCCGCGATTTTAAAGGGTTGTGATTTTATTCAACGCGAATGCCGCCGAATCCATCCATCTATTTCGTCATTCACTTCATCTGTCACATCATTAAGTGAATGATCAGCACCCGGGTAGACAATCAACTTATATTCTTTGCCTGCTTTTGCCATGGCATCCCCCATCCGTATCGCATTACTGACATCAACCCGCCAGTCGGCATCACCATGAATGATCAAAACTGGTGCCTTAAGCTTTTCGGGCCAATAGATCGCAGATCGTTCGCGCAAAATTTTACTTCGGTCATTTGAGTTCTTTGGAGAAGAAAGTTCCGGGATTAAATCATCATAAATATATCCCATCTCCGGACGACGTCGCTCAGAGTCTTCTAAGTCCGCCACACCCGCCAGTACAATAGCGGCATTGACCCTCGCCCCTCGTTTCAGGGCCAAGTAAGTCATCATTCCGCCTCGCGAATGCCCCGCCATAAAAACGTTGTTAGAATCCCCAATTGAAAGTCTTTTTGAAAGGTTTAAGAGATTTAAAATATCATCCACATCGGCTCCACCAAACTCGTCCTTAGCTTGCCCTCCAGCAGTTCCTCGATATTGACTTGCAAAGAAAAGTCTTTCGCCCTCGAGCGCAAAGTCCTGATCAAAATATTTTAGGAAGGTTACCGATAGACGACCTAACTCTCGATTGCCGCCCCGATTATAAATGATAATTGGATATTTTTTGGCTGGATTAAGTTTTTTAGGAACGCCCACAATGGCCTCAACCTCCACGCCTCCACTTAGATACCTTAAGTTAAAAAATTGTGTTTTTAGAGAGGACATTCCCCTTATATGTTTTTGATATCGATCGGGATCATTGCCAATAGTCGTTCGAGCTTCAGCTGGTAGGGCGTCAAAGCCAACCGGCTCAAATTCCTTTATGCTCACCAAACCTTTGATGCCCTCAAATATCTTTGTGGTCGGAACTTCGTACAATGTGGCGTCAATAAAATACTTCGCAACAATTCCGATTGCGACAATTGCCAGAAAGCTCCTAAATAACTTTAGAAATTTCCTTGGACTAAACGAACGCATATCTCTAGCTCTAATTGTCAACTCAGATCTACTCCCACTTAAAAATCATTGAACTAACAGTTAGGCACACAACAGTAGAAACGATCATATAAATAAGCTGCGGACCCAGTTGCGCAAGGTCCGCACCTTCGGTCATGATTTTTCGCATCCCCTCTACCATGTGAGTTAGCGGAAAAATATTCGCAAGCTGAATCACATATTTGTTCGCACCCTCCAGTGAGAACCATACACCAGATAAAAACATCATAGGCCAAGTGAGCATGTTCAAAAGACCGCCCGCAAGTTCTTCGCTTTGAATACGTGCTGCCACAAGCATTCCAACAGAAATTAGGCTCATGGTCCCAAGGGTCATGACCACGAATAAATCAAAGTAAGAACCTATCATCAAATAGCCGACGGCAAATTTACAACCGATCAAAATAATTGCAGAGACGATCAAACTCAAAACGAGTCTTGACAAAACCTGAGCTGTCAAAAATTCCCAAGGTCTCAAGGGCGTTGCCTTGAGTCTTTTGAGAACACCGTTTTTTCGGTAGCGAACAATCACATAGCCCACACCAAAAAGCGCGCTAAACATGATATTCATTCCAATGATTCCCCCCATCAACCAGTCCACGTAGCGAACTTCCTGGCCTTTGGTTGTTTTTCTATAGAGCTCCATGTTTTCTTCTGGCCTTAGTTCGCGCTGAGAAGACAAAAACATTTGCTCAACAACATAAGACTTTGGCGAAGTTTCACTTATCCAATAGGTTGGTCGGTCTGAATAGCTCACAACAAGATCGACCTTATGGAGAGACAACTTTTTTAGAGCTTCATCAATAGACTCATACTCAATAAACTCTATAAAATGTTTTTTATGAAAAAGGTCTTGATCAATGGATGCCTCAGGCACAACCTCTGCCACTTTATACATTGGCTTTTCGCCAGAGTTGAACATGTAGCCAAAGCCGATCACCACAAGAAAGGGAAATAAAAACGCCCAACCCAAAGAAGATTTATCTCTTATGAATTCTAAATTTCTTGCCTTAAAAATGGCCCACATTCTTTTCATGATCGAAGCTCCGACCCTGTTAAATCAATGAACAAATCTTCTAAAGTTGCAGAGCTAACTTTGAGTCCTTCTAAATTATATTTCTGCTCGATACATTTTTCTAAAGTATCGGCTGTGTTGTTGGTTAACACTCTCATGGTGTCTCCATGAATTTGCGTCTCCCATGACCAGTCAGGTTTCGTGGGATTTTTAGGATCAATTTTAAGCTCAACCCAAACGCCAGGAAATCTGCTTTGCACCAACGCTTCAGGCGTGCCACGCGCGATAATTTTTCCTTCGTTCATTATCGCAATATCGTCACAAAGCGCGTGAGCTTCATCCATATAGTGCGTGGTTAAGATGATTGTTTTCCCTTTTGCCTTAATTGACTCCACTAAAGTCCAAAAATTTCTTCGAGCCGCAGGATCGAGCCCCGTTGTGGGTTCGTCCAAAAAAATAAGTTCGGGATCATTGATAAGAGCAAGGGCCAACAAGACTCGCTGTCTTTGGCCACCAGAAAGCTTTTTTGTATCTCTCGCGCGCAGATCTTCGAGCGAACATATTTTTATAATCTCTTCTTTAGGCATCGTTTTTTCGTAAAACGAAGCAAAAAGATCTAGCGTTTCTTCTACCTTAATAAAGTCTTGCAAAGCCGTCGACTGAAACTGAATTCCAACCTGTTCTCTAAAATGCTTACCAATTGGCTTTCCACGATAAAGCACCTCACCGTGAGTTGCCGAGATGATTCCCTCAATCATCTCGATGGTCGTCGATTTCCCCGCCCCGTTCGGCCCTAGCAATCCGAAACAGATTCCCTCAGGGACCTTAAAATTAACTCCCCTTACAGCATGGACACCGCCCGGGTACATTTTCTCTAAATCTTTCACTTCCAATATAGCTTCCGACATGGCGCGATCTTAACCCAATTTTCATACGGGGCCTATTCTCAAAAAATACTTTTAGGCGCAAACAAAAAAAGTACTCTTCACCCATTCTTTACACTTCCCAACGATCAAATAAATGCCCGTAGAACCTATCTTAACCATAGTCAAAACAGACCTTAACCTCCTATTAATCAGGCCGTTTTATTTGGATTTTTTCTGTTTTGGCCCTAGGGCATTATTAGATACATGGAACAGCTACAAAACACATTGGGACTTAAAATGAAATACTTAGTGTTATCGTTGATAACACTTTTATCGTTTTCGGGATGTGAACAAATCCTTGTGTTTCAAAAAGGAATTAAAGATACAGTCGGCGGTGGCGAGTCCCACCTCTCTGTGCCACGCCTAGATTTTAGCAACTATACTCCTGATCCGAATACAGCTGGCAGTCTATTGCCTCCTCTGAAGTTCGAAGTCAATTTACCTGACAGTATTCAATCGGAAAATTTGCGCCTTGTTTATAGTCTAGACCCAGTTACTGACTTGACTTGCGAAAATGGTGTTTCTTATGACGGCAGCGAATTAAGTTTTGATACTTCCATTAGGTTTCAAGCCATGATCTGTGATTCCGAAGGAAACGTGTATCCTAAACTTGTTCAAATTTTTACATTATCGCAAGCAACTCCGCCGCCAGTTGAACAATCCATTGTTCCCCTTAAACCAATCATCCAAAATAACAGTTCAGAAATTTCTAGTTTCAACGCTTACAAAACGGCGTTCATCGCAACTATTAACTATCCTAACGAAACTGAAAATAAAGATAATTATACGATCAGATATACAACTGGTGCCGGGACACTCACTTGCTCAAGCGGAAGCACATACAACCACAAATCAAATCCTCAACAAGTTATTTCCATCAGCAATGGAACCACGACGGTTAAAGCCATTAGCTGTAATAAAGACAATGTTGCATCAGAAATTGCATCTGCCAGCTACGCCTTCGACAACCAAGGTCCTTCAGGGAATGTTGTTTTTAACCCCCCAGCACAAACTAGCGGATCAAGCATTACTTTGCGATTGAGTCATACAGATGCATCGACGTCATACATTAAATATAAAATTGGTGCTACCGTTTCTTCATGTTCTGATGGAAGTCTATATTCTTCATCGAGCCCTTTATCTGTTTCTCAAAGCACAACTGTCTATGCTTTAGCCTGTGACGGATTAGATAACAAAGGAACTTTAAGTCAAGCGGCATACGTTATTGACCCCACTCTCATCACCCTTCCAGAAATGACCACAATTTCTCCAGCTGCTCGCACATTTAATTCTAGTCTTTCTATTAGCATGTCGGTTCCCAGTGGTCGCGTTGTTAAATACGCGATCAACTCAACTTTAACTACTTGCGCTTCCGGAACCCAATACTCAAATCCCTTTAACATCACAGGATCAAACGCTGCTTCTAATAAAGTTAAAATTAGCGCTATGGTTTGCAGCAACGCAACAGCCGCCGGAAGCAAAGGTGTTGTTAGCGAAGTCACCTATGATTTTGACAACGTTAAACCCGTTCTTGCTTTTGTGCCTGCGGGAAACAAAACATACAAAGCAGATTTTTCGGTCAACCTTAGCACCGAAAGTGGCGGTCGAATTGCCTACACAACTAATGGATCAAACCCCACCAGTTGCGCGAGTAACGCATCAAACAATGTTAATGTGACCATTTCCGGTAGCACTAAAACATTAAAGGCCATCGCTTGTGACGCCGCCGGCAACATCAGCAACGTTCAAAGTGCCGTCTACACATTTGACAACGTTGCCCCAAACTTGCTTGTTTCCTCTCCCACAAATGGCTCAAGCCAAACAGCTAACTTTGTTCTTCAAGGTGCTTGTGAAACTGGCATGTCCGTAAATATCAACATTGGATCAAAAAGCGCGACAGCTAATTGCTCAAACTCTCTGTTTAGCTACAGTGTTTTAATTGCTGATCTAGTTCTTGGAAACAATGTAATTTCTCTTAGTCAGGCCGATGCCCTCGCTAACCTGGCCCAAGTTTCTCACACCATTGTTAAAGAGCGCGCAGTAATTATTTATGCCACTCAAGTTAAGCCGATATTGGAAAAATGTATTTCTTGTCATGCTGGCGCAATTAAAATTGACAATACAAGCGAAGCAACGGCTTTCGCCTCTCCTAGCTCAACAGCACCTTACTTTATTGCGGGCGACAAATTCTCTAAAGGACTTCGAAGACTTAAATTTTACACACATGCCAATGACGCTGGAAATCCGGATCCAACTGCTAACCAAAACATGCCAGCTGGTGGAGTTGCCTGGACTCAAGCGGAAACCCAACTTCTAGAAGACTGGGTTATGGGTGCCACACCAAATAATGGTGGCGGCGATACAGGTGGTGGCTCAGGAACCGTTGCATCTTGCGACGCAAATTTGCAAGAATCTGTTTACGCAAACACGCAGAAATTAACCAAATCACAATACACAAAAATACTTATGGACTTCTTTGGAAGCAATGTTCTTTCTGCCATTCAAGCAAAACTTGACCTTCTGCCTGCAGACGCTGAAGTATGGAACTTTGACCGTGAACGCAATGACTTTAGCAAGTCTGCCGTAAGCCCTCTAATAGAAATTGCTTTCCTTGCAGCAGAATCTGCCTATAACAACTCAACAACTAGAAGCAAAATCTTTGGAACTTGCTCTACTTCCTCAAGTCCTGCCGCCAATTGCATCGACACACACATCTCTGGATTCGCAAAACGCATTTTTAGAAGACCCCTCACCAGCGCTGAGCAAACTAGCGTACGCGCCCTCTATACTGGCGCCGCCACAAGAGCTGAAGGTTTCGTTAATGCTTTGGCTTATGAACTTGCCAATCCAGCTTTTCTTTTTAGATGGGAACTTGGATCTAATAATTCTGAATCTGATGCGAACTTTACTCTCAGCAATTATGAGCTTGCTTCACGTATAGCCTTTGCTGTTACCGACATGGGTCCAGATGACGCCTTGCTTGCAAAAGCCGCCTTAACTAGCTCTTCAACAAGTCTTGCTAATGATGGCGTCCTTAAGACTGAAGTTCAACGACTCATGGGCCTTCCAAGCGCTAAAACAAAATATAGAGACCTAGCTTTTTACTGGGTTAAAACAGATTTAAAGTTCACAACTCAAAACATGCCAGCTTCTTACATTGGAAGCACCAATGTTAATGGCTTTGGCGACGCAGCCATTGATGAAACTCGAAAATTTATGGAATATGCCATTTGGGATGGTGCAAAACCTTACGAAGATCTTTTAACTTCAAAAGCATCTTTCGCGTCTCATTCTGGCTTGGCATCCGTCTACGGACATAGTGCTGTTAGCGGCAGCACTCCTGCAACTTTCTCTGGCAAACGCCGTGGTGTTTTTGGACGAGTTCCCTTCTTGTTTGGAACTTCAACCAGAACTCCCCTCATCAAACGTGGTGTTAAATTTAGAGAGCAAGTTCTTTGTAAAAAAGTTGATCCTCCAACTGCAGAAGTTTTTCAAGAACGCGCTCAATTTGAGATTTCTGATGCTGCTGGATTTCAGCTTTCAACTCGAGAGTTCGTTGCCACCATCACAGGTGACCCCAAGCAAGATAGACCTGCACTTACTGGCTGTATGACTTGTCACGCCTTCATCAACCCAGCAGGAAACATTTTTGAGGAGTTTGACTCACTTGGCAGAGCACGTTCGCAGGAAGCTGTTTACAACAATAACAATCAAATCGTCGTGACAAAAAATGTTGACTCTTCTGCTAACCTACTCCTTGGTTCTGACTACTCAGGCGGGGAAATGTACGCATCTAGCTTTTCAGACATAGCCGTTGCCTTAGCTTCTGGCGACCAAGCAAAACGATGTTTCGCCAAAAAATTGGTGTCCTACACGGTCTCTCAAGAGCTTGAGTCCACAGAATCTTGCCGCGTTAGAGATGTCTTCGAAAAGATCAAGAGTGGCGAGAAATTATCCGATGTGATTGTTGATGCCATAATTGATCCGGCAATGAGAAAGAAAGTAATTACGAATTAAAAATTCGGGGGAAATTATGAAAAGTAAAAAGAAATTAATTGAAGAGCGTTTTATATCTAGGAAACAATTTCTTGTAGGTGCGGGGACAACCCTAGCGCTTCCCACCCTAGTTTCATTAATGCCCAGGGCCATGGCGCAGGCTGCCAGCCAGAAAAAGCTTCGCTTAGGATTGTTTGGCTCTGTCTTTGGCATGAACAATATAAATATCGCGCCTTACCTAAACGATAATTTTAATCCTCCAGACTCGGCGACAAGTAGCAAGGCAACTGCGGTGAGCTCTTACAACGGGGAAAGCATTCCAAGAATCAAAGCCACTGCCCTAAGCCAACTCAGTGGACTCAACCAGCTTTCCGACGTTATAGATTCAGCATTCAATCCCTATCGAAGTGAAATGACCTTTTTAAGAGGCCTCGATCAAATGACAGTTTCGGGGCATCCAAAAGGATTTTTTAGTGGAAGCAGCTCAAATGAAGGAACGGGCGGCGGACTTATTTCTGATGGCCGCAGTATAGATGTCATCATTTCTGAATCAGCGGCATTTAAGGCGAGTTTTAGAGGTTCTAACGCCGTGGTTCGAGTTTCTAACTATGGGCAATCGGCAGATGACGACTTTTTCTATGATCGTAATAAATCCGGAAGTGGTTTCGCTTCGGGATTTGACAATTGTAAACGATTTAGCCCCGTCGTAAATGATCGAAAATTGTTTGATAGTTTATTTGCGGGTCTCGGCAGCGGCGGCGGAGGCAGTACGCCTCCACCCACAACAGTTGACAGACGAAAGCTTATCATTGACTTAATCAAACCAGATCTTGATGCCTTATCGGGGCACAATCGTATTTCAAACGTAGACAAACAAACCCTTGCACAATTTTCGGAAGGCATTTATCAAATTGAAACGAATTTGGTAGCTCCACCAGTTGCAACCGCGAGTTGTTCAAAACCAAATGCCTATAATTACCAGTCCGCAAACGACCAGGAGCCTGCAAATCGTGAGCAATACTGGAAGAACATTTCTGAAATGATGGTCATTGCCTTTCAATGTGACATTTCTAGAATTTTATGCGGTCAGTTGTCCTACAAACAACCCGCAGGATTTTCGGACGCCCACCATTCAATTGATGGAAGTTCCGCTAACGAATACGGCTCACTTGAACAACGACTCTGGCTTACCTACCTAGCAAAATATCTAGCCAATGGACTTAAAAACGTTCGAGATGCCGATGGATCCACAATCCTCGATAACACCCTATTGGTTTGGCACAACGAGCATTCAGGGCGCAATTTGCATCTTGGCAACAACGTTCCGTGCGTAACCTTTGGTGGATTAGGTGGCGCCGTTAAAAAAGGATACCTCATCGATTATTTGCAAAAAACAGGCGATAATCTTGGCATTGCTGACCAGTACCGTGGCTATCCTGCAAAAATGTTAATGGTTGGGATCATGGAAGCCATGGGTGTTACGGATGCTGAAATTCAAAGAGAAGGTTCAGGAGGCAAGTTTGGAACTTGGCCAGGAGATGTATCGGCTCTTTACACCAATAGTTACTTCGGCAGCCACCACAATAAAACATTGCCGTACTTTTTTAACGGCTAATTTTTTTTAGAAAAGCTCTCGGCCATTTTGGCGGCAAGGATTCCGCATTCAAAAAGGATCTGGATGGGGATCATGAGGACGAACATGCTCATGGGATCTGGTGGACTTAGTATTGCTGACATTGCGGCGTTAACCACGATAGCCATTCGTCTTGATTTTTGCCAAGATTGGCTAGAAATCCAGCCCAATTTTGCCAAGAAAAACATCATAACGGGAAGTTCCAACAATAGCGCTGTGGCTAACGCTGCGCCAAGAGCCATGTCTACATAAAGCGACAACGTTATGAGTGGATTCTCATTTTGAGTTTTAAAATTGATCAATGCCTTTAGAAGTAAAGGTATTGTGTATTGCCTCGCAAAGAGAATTCCTAATGCAAAGATAGTTATCGAGGTGATCGACATAATCCAGATGGTTTTTCGGTGATCCTCCTTTAATGCAGGTGAAATAAATCTAAAGACGGACCAAAAAATTCCGGGGGATGTAAAAAAAATACCAAATAAAAATGACACCCTTAGATGAACCCAAATTTTTTCGAATGGACTAACAAAAATCATTTTCTTATCGGGCCCCATAACTTCATGAAAGGGATAGACCAACCACTGAATCACTTGACCGGAAAAAATATAGCTAGCTCCCGCTCCTAAAAAAATAAAAAACAGAAGCCACTTAATTGTAAGAACCAAATCCTGGATATGGCCAAGAATTGAATCCTGCGATTGATCTTCAATCGTGTCTGTCATCTTCAGGCTCCGACTTTTCGCCAGGTTGCGACATCTCTTTAGACTTTGTTTTTTCGTCAGCCTCGTTTAAGTCCTTCAAATTAATTTCGGCTTCGACAATCGTTCTAAAATTTGAGGCATAGGTTTTCATGCGTCTGAAAAATTGACCCGCTTGTTTTGATTTTTTGATAAACTCCTCAGGTCCAAGAACCAAGAAGGCGATCACACCGACTAAAACAATTTCGATCGCGCTTAAGTCCATAATGTCGGTTTCCTAGCGAGAGCCAATTCTCTATAGAGTATCAAACGCCCTTGTATTCCAAAGACTCAGTAGATTCTTAACCTTGGGATTCTGATCCAATTCAGCCGCTCGTTTAACTCTTCCAGTAAGTGGCAAATTCGCTTCGCGCAAAGCCGTTAATAGCGTCTCACGAATAAACAAACCTTCTCCATCCAGAATATTTTTGCGATCTAAAAAAGCTGCTTCCAATACATTTTTCCAGATTTTTGAATTTTCCGGCTGCATCCTAATAATTCTCCGAATGGTTTCGACAGCCCCATCTCTAACAATGAGTGACGTATCGCCATTCAAAGTTCCTTCGATCAAGGACTTTGCTGTTTTTTGGTAACTCTTAATTTCAATTCTTGAAGCTTTTATGCGAGCCTCCGGATTGAATAACTGACTCAATCCTCCAAGCAATGCCATACGATCTTGCCACGCAAAACTTAGCGATCTCTCCACCCTTGCACGTCGAAGCGCTTCTGGAGAAAACTGCTCACTTGCAAGATCCAATAGTTTTTGTGGATGTTTTTCTGCCAAAACAATGTAAGACGAAAGCATCCACGATTTTGGGCGACTAAAAGTATTTTCCTTAATTTGCGATGCAGCAAAGCTAGTGCCCGAGAGAAGTAGTAATAAAGCTATTATTTTCATGGATTTTCTTCCTGACCACTTAATACTTTTTCAAATTGGGCGAGCAAATCATCGCCCTCTTCACCCAGTTCAGCCAAAGCTTCAGCATTTTCTTCGTCAATCATAGGAGCTGCTTCAACTTTCGGTGATGGATCTTCGGGCATTCCAGCAGTCGGTTCATTATCAATTGTGGAATTCGACCCCAAAATTACCTTCTCAGAATCTACTACATTATCAGCTTTAAAGACTTTGTTGGCCTCCAAAGTGGGCTCGTTCGATCCAGCAATATTCTCTTCAAAGGCACCTTCAGAATCCCCGTCCTCAAAAGCAGTCGTCTCGATATCTTCCATATCAAACCCGTCTCCAATTTCCTCAAATAAACTAGCGATATCATCATCGGTAATTTGAGGTTGACCAGACTCAATCTCCTTAATACGAGCTCTTAATTTTTCGACTTCGTCTTTGTAAGTTTTTACAAGTGCAAGTTCATCTTCAAACGCTTGATAGTCCTCGAGCTTACTGGTCAAAACTTGAACTTCTTTTTGAAGCTCAGAATCTGCTTTTGTCGATTCCGAGGATCCCCCAGATTCTCCGGCCCAATCCCCTTCGCCAGCAGCTGCACCGGAAGCCGCAGCTTGAGCTTTAGCCTCTTCATTCTGCTCTTTTAGTTTTGCTATCTGAGCATTGAGTTCCGTAATTTCCTTATTGAGCTCCGAAGTCGCCTTTTTTACCGCTATGTTTAAATATTCTTCACTTGGCGGCGCGCTTTGCTTAATTGTTTTATCTTTAACCTTTGGAGCATCACCATCATCGTCGCCCTTAGTTTCTGCCCCAGGAGGACTTGCCAATTCGACTTCGCCATCCTCAGAATTTTCACTTTCTGCCGATGAAAGCAATTTTTTTGATACAGGTCGCGCAGAAACATCATGCCCGAGCAAACTATAGCTAGGATCAAGGCGATTTCTGAGATCTTCCATTCTTAAAATTTCTTCGTGTATTTCAGCGGCAAGTTGATCCGGATCTTGAATGCGTTCTCCAGGCCCTCGCTCTCGACGCCAAAGGCGGCGAAGAACAAGCAAGACACCCACAAAAATTGCGAGTCCCAATAAAAAGACCTGCAACCCAACAATGAGTGACATGTGCGGCTTCAAGGTTTCGGCTAACGGCGTCATGTGATTACTATTCTACAGGTTTTTTGGACAGCTAAACAAGGCGTCTAAGCAAAGAATAGAGACAAAGTTTTGTTATTCGTTTATGAATGAAATGACTCAAATTGGCCAAATTGGTAGATGACATTAAAAAGTCGCGCCAAACCGTCCCGCTAATTGGTCCCGCCGAAAGGTCCCATAGTTAAATGGATATAACGGCTCTTTCCTAAAGAGCAATTGTAGGTTCGATTCCTGCTGGGACTACCATATGGTCAACTCACCTTCGCATCTTGATTAGCGATTGACGCATCCAGATCATCGTGACTAAAACTTGAGACATGAAATTCTTGAGCTTTATCAACAAAAAAACCGGAAAAAAATCATGGGGCCTTTGGACCGAAAAAGATCTCATCGCCGACTTGAGCGATCTTGCCGTTGACCTCAAGAGTTTTCTTGACCAGGGCGGACAAGATAGACTTTCGGAACTCAAAGACCGATTTCAAAAAGGCACCTTAAAACTGGACGATGTGGAGTTATTAGCCTGTGTTCCAAATCCGCCATCAATGCGAGATGGCTACGCCTTTAAGCAACATGTCGAAGCGGCTCGTAGAAATCGTGGTGTCCCCATGATTCCTGAGTATTATGATTTCCCAATTTTTTATATGACCAACCACCGAGCCGTTACGGGCCCAGGGGATTGTCTAGTCCGAGAACGCCACCTTGAAAAACTAGATTTTGAATTAGAAGCAGCCATTGTTATTGGAAAAGAGTGCCGCAACGTCAGCGCAAAAGACGCTGACAACTATATATTTGGTTACACTATTATGAACGATTGGTCAGCTCGCTCCATGCAAATGGAAGAAATGAAGCTCAACCTTGGGCCGGCAAAAGGCAAAGATTTTAACACCTCTCTGGGGCCATGGTTAGTCACAAGAGAAGCCCTTCAACACAAACGAATTGCCTCTGAAGGCAAAGGTGAACGCTACGATTTAGAAATGACGGCGGTCCTCAATGGTAAAGAAATTTCCCGAGGAAATCTTAAAGATATGACTTTTACCTTTGCCGAAATTGTTGAAAGAGCTTCTTATGGCTGCACTCTATACCCTGGAGATGTCATTGGATCGGGAACTGTCGGAACGGGATGTTTTTTAGAACTCAACGGATCAAAAATTACCGACAATCAATGGCTTCAAATTGGCGACAAAATCACCTGCTCCATCGAAGAACTTGGCGATCTTACAAATAAAGTTGTTTTAGAAAAAGTTTGATATGGGAACTTATAAACTATACGGATATTGGCGTTCATCGGCATCATGGCGAATTCGCTGGGCCTTTGAATTTAAGAAAATCAAATATGAGTACATTCCCGTTAACCTACTAAAAGGCGAACACAGTAGTGCCGAGCACATAAAACGAAATCCATCGGGAAAGGTTCCCGTCTTTGAAACACTTGATAGCCATTTTTTGACACAAAGTGTGGCAATTTTGGAATATCTCGAAGAGCTTCATCACACACCATCGCTTTTGCCGTCATCGGCCTTTGATAAGGCGCTCTGCAGAGCATTATGTGAAATCATCAACGCTGATGTTGCGCCCCTTCAAACACCCCTAGTCCAAAAACGCCATTCAAGCGACCCTGCAGAGCAGCTAAAATGGACTCAGGAATGGATACGCAAAGGATTTACAGCCTTTGAAAAGCTTTTGCCTAAGTCTCGTGGTCCTTTTTGTTTTGGCGATCACCTTAGCCTCGCCGACTTGTTTTTAGTGCCTCAAATTTACAATGCAGTGAGGTATCAAATTTCTGTCGAATCTGAGTATCCAACTCTTTGGAAAATATATCAGGCGGCACTGCAGACAGAAGCTTGTCACAAAGCGGCCCCCGAACAGCAAACAGACGCCACTCTGTAGTACATAGACAGTATATAGATCTAGATATAGATCTAGACATTTTAGCTGCTTCAGTGGATGATCGCAGCATGGGAATTGACACAACAAAATTACAACCTCCAAAATTAATGTCTCAGAGTCTAAAATCGTTTACCTCTGGCTCGAAGAGCTACAAATATTTTTCACTTCCTGAACTTGAAAAATTGTTGGGCTCTAAAATCTCCAAGCTTCCGATAAGCATTCGAATCGTACTAGAGTCGGTGCTCAGAAATGCGATTGGCAATAATGGAATCTATGATTCACATGTGATCGCTCTTGCGAATTGGAATGCTAAAAATCCTGCGTCGGAAGAAATTCCCTTCACTGTGTCTCGCATTGTTTTGCAAGATTTTACGGGCGTTCCCCTCTTGGTTGACCTTGCGGCAATGAGAGACGCGATGGCTAGACTTGGCAAAGACCCAAAAGTTATCGAGCCACTTGTTCCCGTAGATTTGGTCATCGACCATTCCGTTCAAGTTGACTACGCCGGGTCAGAAGACGCTTTTCAGAAAAATATGTCCCGCGAATTCGAAAGAAACAAAGAACGCTATGAATTTCTAAAATGGGGACAAGACGCTTTCGAAACTTTTAAAGTCGTTCCTCCTGGAATCGGCATTGTTCACCAAGTTAATTTGGAATACCTCGCCAAAGGCGTTTTTACTAAAAAACTTAATGGCGATGACATGGTCTACCCAGACACACTTGTTGGAACAGATTCCCACACCACAATGATCAACGGCCTTGGCGTTGTCGGATGGGGCGTAGGCGGTATTGAGGCCGAAGCCGGTATGCTTGGACAGCCCATTTATTTTTTAACTCCTGAAGTTGTAGGTGTACACCTAACCGGAGAACTGCGCGAAGGCGTAACGGCAACTGACATGACATTGAAACTCACTGAGATGCTACGCAAAGCAAAAGTAGTTGGAAAATTTGTAGAGTATTTTGGTCCTGGGGCAACAGCACTGACCCTTGCTGACCGCGCGACTGTAGCGAATATGGCGCCCGAATATGGCGCGACCATGGGATTTTTTGGAGTCGACAACGAAACTCTCAATTATCTGCGTGGGACTGGCCGCGATCCTGCACAAGTTGACCTTGTTGCAGACTACTATAAGGCTCAAGGGCTTTTTGGGATTCCTCAAAAAGTTGGCGATGTTGAATACTCCCAATTGCTCGAGCTAAATTTGTCTACCGTAAAGCCCGGCGTTGCCGGACCTAAACGCCCTCAAGATCATATCGATCTTCCTGATCTTCCCGCTAAATTTGAAAAACTATTTTCGGTGCCTAAAACTGAAGGTGGCTTTGGCTACAACAACGCACAACTCAATGCGACTTTTGAAGTTCAGGGTGCCGACAAAAAACTTGAGCAAGGCAGTGTGTTGATTGCGGCCATTACCAGCTGCACCAACACTTCTAATCCCAGCGTTATGATTGCTGCAGGTTTGTTAGCTCAAAAAGCTGTCAACCGGGGATTAAAAGTTTCCAACACTGTAAAAACTTCTCTAGCGCCTGGATCGAGAGTAGTTACAAACTATTTAGAAGCTGCCAATCTTCAAGAGCCCTTGAACAAAATCGGATTTAACTTAGTTGGATACGGATGCACAACATGCATTGGAAATTCAGGCCCCCTTACCCAGCCTCTAGAAGATGCCTTAGTGCAAAATGATTGGGTTGGCGCAAGTGTTCTATCCGGGAATAGAAACTTTGAAGCTCGGGTTCATCCCAACATCAAAGCCAGCTTTCTAATGTCACCTCCGCTCGTTGTCGCATACGCATTAGCAGGAAACGTTCGCAAGAATATCGCGACTGATGCCATTGCAAAAGACAAAGACGGCAAAGATGTTTTCCTAAAAGATTTATGGCCGACCATGGCCGAAATCAAAGATGTCATGCAAAAAACATTAAAGCCAGAAATTTTTCGAAAGCTTTATGCTGATTTCGCAGAACAAAACCCTGCCTGGAACGATATCGCCACCAGTACTGGCGAACTTTACAAATGGAATGAAAAATCAACCTACATTCAAGAGCCGCCATTTTTTGATGGCGTCACAGAAAAAGTTGGGACCATACAGCCCATTAGTGGCGCTAGAACACTTTTGCTTCTAGGTGATTCAGTAACCACTGACCATATTTCTCCCGCAGGTTCATTCCGAAAAGAAACTCCTGCCGGAAAATTTCTTATCGAACGCGGTGTAGAGCTTCGTGACTTTAACAGCTTTGGATCGCGAAGAGGCAATGACCGCATCATGACCCGAGGAACCTTTGCGAACGTTAGAGTTAAAAACCTTATGTTGAATGATGTTGAAGGTGGTTTTACTCTGAATCTTTTAACAAATTCCAAAGAGCCTGTGCCTGTTTTTGATGCTTCTCAAGCCTATCAGAAAGCCGGTATCCCGCTGGTCGTTATTGGCGGCAAGGAATATGGAACAGGGAGCTCTAGAGACTGGGCCGCAAAAGGAACAGCGCTACTCGGGGTAAAAGCTGTCATCTGCGAAAGCTTCGAAAGAATTCACCGCTCCAATTTAGTTGGGATGGGCGTTTTGCCTTGTTGCTTTGAAGAAGGCACCACAGCCAAAACACTTGGACTAAATGGCACCGAAACTTTTAGCCTTCACGGCCTTACTAACGACGTTAAGCCAATGGAAAAACTCGATCTTGAAATTAAATCGTCTGATGGCACATCAAAAAAGATTCCCGTCATTGCCCGCCTCGATACACCTATAGAAATAGAATATTATAGGCATGGCGGAATTTTGACATATGTTCTTAGGCAAATTGCTGCACGAGCTTAGATAAAAACTTAGTTATATTTGTTAAGTGTTGAACAAGTTTCCAATAACTTAAAGCGAGCGCCAGTCACCTGGCGCTCGCTTTAACATTTCTGCACAACAGCAACCATATTCCTGACGCATACAAAGCAACATCTACCCTCCTATTTTAGTTACAATTTAGGTTATGAAATTTTTTCGTAATTTTCCCCGCTCGATGACCTGCCTTCTGTTTTTCGTCTTTATCGCGAGCTGCTCTACGCGCAGCAAAATTCCCCCCAAACAAATGGACGTGCAAGGGGCAAGAATTCCTTCAGATACACGTAATCAAGAACAAGCTAAAAACTCGGCCTATTTTAGTGGCAAGGAAGTTTCGCAATCGGCCCCCCAAAATAACAAAGAAGCCATGTCTGCCGAAGAACAAAGTATTACGATAACACTTTCTCAAGTTGCAAAAGAACTTGGAATGTCTCCGACTGAATTGCGCGTTCAGGCGCACGAACTAAATAAGTATATTGCACTTGGCAGACTTCCATCACAAAGTTTTTGCCCACGAAATTTGCGATCTGACCAACCTCTTTGCAGTACCATAAAAAACTACCGCGAGCCCTTGCCTCAAAACAAAATAGATGAAGAACCTCTTCCAAATAAAAGCTACACTGGCAATATCGTCCCCATCCGGCCTCATCACTTTTCGCAGCAACAAAGAATGCATTACGAAAGACTCATGAAATCCATTGCTCGACTCCCAGCAGAAAGAGTTCTTGCCTGGGTTCCAAGCATGATTCGCACCTCTGGTTGCCCTCGAAATCTTTCGGCCGCCGCCATTCGAAAATTAGAAAATATTTTGCCCTCGAAAGGCGCTCAAGTTGCAATGGAAAAACTTTATAACCATGCCTCAGTCTGTTTACAGCCTAAAGATGCTGGCTACCATCCAACACATTTTAGACAAGCATTGCTAAGACATCTCTGGGGCCAACATCGCGATGCTAGAGCCTCTATCAATAGAGCGGCTCTCTCTCGGGTGACGGGCCTTGCTGACGCGAGAACATTGTATTGGGCAGGAAAACTTCAAGTTAAAGTTGCTGCTCGCAATCAATACTGGAAAAAGTTAGTTCTTGAACATCCGCTCTCCCACCATGCTCTTCAGGTCTGGGACAAAATGGCGGTGGATCCCTACAAAATTTTTGCCTCTAGACCTTTGCATGAACTCGACAGAACTGCCGGCAATAGAAATCCTCACATTAATTTTGCCTTTCGATGGCTTGAGGCGCTCTATTTAATTGATAAAAAAACTAGCGCACAAAGATTTGGCAATTGGATCATGGAAAAATATTCAGACGAAATGAGTGCCTCTAATATGATGTACGTGTCTGCAATGAAGTCGTCGCAAAACACTCCCCTAAATGCTATTATTTTTCTCACCAAACGAGCCAAAGCAGATCCCGCATTTTTAAATGAACAAACACTGCGAATGCTTTTCCCAAGACCCTATCTTGAAATTTTTGCGAGACAATCGGGAGACATTGATACGTTTTTATTAATGTCTATCGCCAGACAAGAATCTGGATTTAATCCTCAGGCCCGCTCTCCAGCTAACGCCAGAGGCCTCCTTCAGCTCTTGCCAAGCACCGCCAGAGAACTCGCGGGCGGAAGGTCCCAAAACCTGTTTAACAAACACACTAACGTAAAACTTGGTGTGAAGTACCTTGCTAAGCTTGTCGACCGCTTTAACAGCGTAGAACTCGCCCTAGCGGCCTACAATGCTGGGCCTTCAAGAATTCCAACCTGGAAGCGAAGATATCAAACCAATGACGTTGAACTCTTCATGGACCTCATTCCCTTCAAAGAAACAAGGGACTACGTAAGCCTCATTGTGCGAAATAATTTTTGGTACGAAAAACTTTATAGGAAAGACATCGAAAAGCTACACTTTTCTGCGCATGGCAAAAAAACTAGAAGTTACCTAGTTGGAAAACTTCTTCAAAACAATACGGCGACCGCTACGTTTTGATATCTAAAATTATAATGGCTTAAGGACGGGGAACTCATCCTTGAAATCATCCCAAATCCACAAGTCTGGATCCCATGCAGAAAACGGATTGAGTGCCTTATCTTTGAGGTCGGCATCGCTAACCACACCCGTACAATTTGCCTGGCTAGAACTCCAACCGGTACACGTAGTTGCATCGCCAGAAATAGCCCAAAGAACATTTGTGAAATTTATAGTGGCAGTGCCATCTTTTTTGCCCACGATTCCGCCGCGATCGGCGCTACTTCCAGCCTGCAACCAAACAGCCTCGAATGAATTCTCTATAGAAAGATTTGTCGAGCCAGTTACCCACGCGATGAGGCCACCTATTGAGTGAGTGCTCGCACTAGTAGGCACAACCGAATTATCAGGACTCGCTGAATAAGAGTTGAGCACGAGAGTGTTTGAACTTCCTCCCAACACACCCACAAATCCACCACAAATGAGTTTTGCCACAACACGCCCTCTAGCAAATGAATTGCTTATTTCTAGGACATCTTCAGCATTGCCAATGAGGCCGCCAGCATACGAATCAGACTCAACATTTCCAAGTGCAAAGCTTCGAAGAACTTTCCCACCCTTCATTTTACCAATGAGGCCGCCAAAGGCCGCCTCGTTTCCAGTTCCCTGCGCAACCTTCAACACGCTACCACTAGCCGAGGAATCAACAACTACGGAACCTGTTCCATTGCAGTTGATCTGGCCCACAAGACCACCGGCATAATCGTCATACGCAGTTACAACTGCACTCGACTTTGTTCGCTCTATTAGATAGCTACAAGTGGCATTATTGGTGGGCGAATAGACGCGGCCAAGCATGCCTCCCGCCATATCATTCGTAGCCACCACAGTTCCAGCAGACACCTCAATGTTTGAAAAAATTCCGCCACGAGCCGTTCCAACAAGAGCACCTACATTAGATTCTCCCTTAATATCGGGATTAATTATTTTTAGATTCTCAATTTTTGCATTTTCTGTAATACCAAATAACCCAACATCCAATGTTGTTGCGCGTGAGATTTTTAGGCCAGTGACACTTCGGTTGCCACCATCAAAGACTCCGGAAAAGGGCGCAGAAACAGCGCCCAACGGGAGCCAACCTGAAGGAGCATTGTAGTTTGCAGGAATATTAATGTTGGCCATCAACTTAAATGATTTATTGCGATAACTTCCACCAATATTTGCCAACTGCGAAGTTGTACAAATGAGGAAGGGACTTTCGGCGCTACCGTCTCCACCAGCAAACGGTGCATAAATTTCTTTGCCCGCGCAATCAAAGACCAAAACCCCAACACCAGTCGGAATTTCGGATTCAAAATAGTTTTCATTTATAGAAACTTTAGCAATATCAACATCGGCAGAGAATTTAAGAGAGAGTAGTGAAGCCATTTCTCCTGAAGTAAAATTTTCTACAACGACTTTAAACCCTGAGCCCGTAAACACCTTATTCCCCTCAAGCAATGTTTCATTAGAATTTAAACCCGCAGCAAATTCGCCCGTAATCTTATCAAAGATGTCGACTTTTCTTTTCCCATTATTAGAAAATCCAATACCAATAATAAAGTCGAGAGTCACAACTTGAAGTTCGTATGTTTGAGTATTTTGAGCTCCCTCAAAAGGAACTCCATCACCATTCTCCGTCGCATTTTGCGTGATACCCGAGCAATTGCCTAGCAAAACCGAAAGCAATAATAGGGATAGAAATCTGGCCGATCGCATTATATATATTCTACCATTTTTAGAGATTCCACCGAGTAAAGACTTGCGTGTTTTCAATATCTTAACAATTCAAGATTAATTTTATGTTAAGAAGCTGATCATCTTTGATAATGATTTCACTATGGTATCCTGGAGGCTATGTCGCGGGAATCACTAAAGTCTATAGACCAGTTTATAAAACTGGCCAAATTTGGTGAAGCCCAGGAGGCTTTAGACAAAGTCAATTCAAAAAATCTTAGCCGAATTGACCTCGTTCTCTATGCCAATCTGGCGAGACGGCTTGGCAAAATGGATGATGCTATTTTAGCGCTTAGGCCCTTTGTTAGACCAAAAGCACGAGACCAAATTGAGGCTACTGAAGACGAACGTTTAGAATATGCCATGGCCCTCATAAAAATAGGCGCCGTCAATGAAGGCCTTAAATTATTGCATGATATCGATGGCAATGAACATCCAAACAAATATTTATATTCTGCTTTTGCTAGAATCACAGAATGGAATTACCAAGAAGCGGCCTTGCTTTTAGAAAGCTATACTCAGAATGACAAAATTGATAGTTACTCCGATCTCACAGCGAGAGTAAATTTACTTTCGTGCTATCTCTTTGAAGGACAAAATGACAAAGCTTCAATTCTGATCGACTATCTATTAGAAAAAACTTCAGATAACTCACTACACAGATTACGTAAAAATGTTTTGCATTTAGCATCACAGCTTTGCATTCAGTCTCGAAAATTTGAAGAGGCAAAAAAATTCTTAGATAAAGCAACAGCCTCTGATGAAAAAAGCAACAGCACAATTGACCAACTCCTGCTGAACAAATGGCAAGTCATTTGGTCACTTCATAAGAATGGTCCGAGTTCTCAGATTATGATGGCTCTTGACGACATCAAAATTATTGCAGAGGATTTAAACAATTACGAGACGATTCGAGATGTCGACTACTATCTAGGCATTTACTTCAACCAACATGAAGTGCTCAAACAATTATACTTTGGCACGCCCTATGCTAATTTTAGAAAAAAAATTCTTCACTATTATGAAAAAATTAATGGCAAAAGTCTCCATTTGCCAGATGTCTACAACTTTGAGTTTCCCAAAAAGTTTGAGCCCGAAGATGAAGCCTCGAATTCATTTATTCAAGTCGCCGACGGAGTAAACTCCTATTCGGACAGCTATCTTCCACCGGGGAAGGCAATGCAACAACTTTTAGGGTTAGTCGTAAAGGACACCTATAGGCCGCTTACAATTCACCAAATTCATAACGAACTTTTTGATGAATCGTTCTACAATCCAAACTCAACTCCAAAGAAAATCAAACAGCTTATTTATAGACTCAGCCATTGGTTTGAAGAAAATAGCATTCCTCTGGAGTTGGTATTGAAGAAAAACTTTGTAACACTAGTCGCCGACAAACCTATTGCCTTAAGAATCCAAAACACTGATGCCGTTGACCCTAAGATTATGAGCTTTCTCATGGAAGTTAAAGAAATTTTTGGAAGCGATAGTTTTTCAAGCCGTGACATTTCTGTCAGACTTGAAAAACCTATTAGGACTACCACAAAACATTTAAAGATTGCGCTCGACAATTCTTTGATCGAAAAAATTGGTGCCGGGCCTAATACCAAGTTTAAGATCATTGCTAATATTTGAGCCTACTGCGACTTATTGAACTGTACTCCTAAAGTTCTGCCACATGCTTTCAACAAATCCAGGCGTGCGACCACTTCCATAGTATCCGTGAGCTCTATCTATGTAGTCAAAAAAGGCCGGATAATTCCAAGCTGCCTTTGCCCCAGTTGTGAACATCATACCCAAAGCTTCACCAACTTCACTCTCAAAAACGACGTCTCGATATCTCGCACCCCAGTCGCTGCTATCCCTATCAGGACTTGAAGCATGTTTTTCTCCCCATTCAGCATTGCCAACATCTGAATTTGAATACGTAGAACGAGACCATCCACTTTGACTCATGGTTCTCCCCACATCAGACTGTTTGACGTAAAAAGTTTGTCTGTCTTCTGAAAAAATATAGTGCGTGTTTGCGTTGGCGTACTGAAGAATGTTCGAGTCGTTAAAGGCTAATCCCGCCAAAACCATCGGCGCTTTTCTTCCTGGATTATGTCCACCATTGTCTGCCCAAAGTGCCCCAGACTTGGCTGCTCCGTAAACATCGATTCCGTATTGAACAAGTCTCACATACAATTTTTCTTTTTGTGTATTGCTGTAATTAACATGTAAAGTCAGCAAAGCCGTTTGCAAAATCATAGCCATGTCTCTTCCATAATCGGGTTGATTGTTAACAGGGTGAAAATATCTTCCAAAAGTTTCGGTTGCAATTTCGATCCACGGTCTTTCCAAAGGTGCCGCAGCACTGTCGGGAGTAGGCGCTCCAGACAAGCTAAAGTTTTTCAGGATTCCATAATTCAGATTAGCTTTATTCCAGTAGTGTGTTTTGTCTGATCCAGTATACGGAGGCCTAAACGATCCTTCAGCCGGTGCGCTTGAAACAACGGTTAACACAGCGGCATCGGTTAATGTTGGACGATTGGCCTGGTCAGAGTGGCTTTTTACAGAAACTAAAGATTTACCTGCACTAACATTAAGCGGGTTACTTGCAGACAAATTATTTCCACCCGGTCTAGCCACGTTAAGTCCAGCGTTCCAATTGATTCCCTTTGATCCATCCCATGCCATTGAACTATCAAAACCTTGTTGCGGCCATTCACCGGCAGCCGGATTGATCATGGATCCATTTAGGGTTCTGCCTCCGCTAACGACAGATGCTGGAGTGATGTTTTTGATCACTACCGGTCCTACAACCCAGTTGTCCCCATTTGCGTATTTGCCACATGGTCTTTGGGTCGCGAATTCCCAAGTGATTCCAAATTGTGAAATTGTTGAACACTGTCCAACATCTCCTGACGATGGCTCGGCTGCACATGATGCAAAAGTATTAGAGGGAGAAGCGCTTAGCACTCCGTTGCTACAACTTCTAGTGACTGCAACTTGTTGGCAACTTGAACCTGCAGGAACAGACGCGGCAGTATATTGCATAATGGTTTCTGATTCACCGCTGGCAAGATTTCCGCAACCAAGTGGCTGCGCAGCTTGAACTTCACAACTTAAAAATGTGTAGCTTCCATTATAGGATCCAAGGACACCATTGTTGCATGTCGCAGTTTGTGTTTGACTCACGCATGTCTGACCAGCTGCAACCAAATCGGCCTGATAGCGCACTCTCGAAGCTATTCCACCGTTAGCGATATTTCCGCAAGAAAGAGGCTGCGGAGCTGCAATGCCTTGAATGCTGACAGCACCAAGGGCATGTGTTCCAGCCTCAGCCCTTATCGCGATTTTGCTAAGACTGCTAACACTTGCCTGTTGTGATCTAAAGGCATAATTGCTTGCGAGAGTAACTTCGCCAGCACCATCGGGTATCACAAAAACCGAATAGCTATGATTAGCTACGTGAACTTCCATTCTTACTTGATAAACCTTATTAGCTTCATAATTTAATACTGAGTCTGCGCTGTAGTTTGACCCATTCCTCACGTCTATTTGACCGGCAGGATTGAAACGAATGATTGCGGCCATATCATTGTAAGTAGAGACAGTTGCTCCCGCTAAAGCCGTCGCCGCATCTATATTGTTAGCGCGAGGAGAAATATTAAAGGTGGCCATAAATGATCCACTTTGAGTCGATGACAAGTCAAAGTTCTTATATGTCCCATCTGACACTCTGCTTAGATCTTCTACTGGCGGTTGTTGAACTGAACAGTTTGCATTTGTAAATGAACCACTATAGGCGGAAAACACACCATTGCTGCAAAGACGACTTTGATTTTCGCTCACACATTGTGCGGGCGCGATAACACTTGCCGCCTGAAAACGAACTCGGGTTTGACTTTCGCCACTTGCAACCGCTCCACATGATAGAGGCAACGAGCCTCCACCGTCTGGAATGGACGCAACTGTACAGCTTGCATTAGTAAAGCTTCCGTTAAAATCCGAAAACACTCCGTCATTACAAACTCGAACTTGAAGTTCAGCCTGGCACGAATCAGGTGAAACGACGTTTGCAGCCAGATACCTTGTTCTCGTTTCAGTTGCTCCGCTGGCTACCTCACCACAGGAAGCTCCTCCAGTGCCCGAATCAGGCGGAGTGCTTACAGTTTCATCTGTCTTTTTAACGGAAAGATCCAACTCACAACCAACGGTTAGAATCGAAAATACTGTTAAAAATATTAAGTCATTGATTCTAGAAAACGTTATGTTCATATTCTTAGAATACGACTCGAGAGACTTAGAAAAAATCCAAAAAAAAGGGCTTGATTATGCTCCCGTTAAGAGGGCCCCAGCAGCCGATTTAGGGCGAGTTAAGTCTGTAGATTCATCGAATATAAATACAAACTTAATCAAAACCTAAAGATAAAAATATCCAAATTAATGCGCAAGTTTTGTTTCGAGCATTTCATCAAAAGTCCGGATAGCATCAACGGCGGTAAAAATTCCCACAAGCTTACCATTGTCCGTGATAACCGCACTTCCAAGTCGCGACTTCGCCATATTTCTAAGGACCTCATCTAATGGAGTATCGGGATGTGCAGAATAAACCTCTTCACAAGATACGTCATTAACCAGTGTTGTCTTCGGATCAACACCTTTTAGGCTCAGGGCAAACTTCACATCACGATCGGATAGAATTCCCTCCAAGCGACCAGCGCTCAAAACAGGTAAATGGCGAATCTTAAACTCATTCATCAACTCAACGGCTTTTGCCAGAGGCTGATCGCCACCAATTGAATGTGGAGTTGTCGTCATATAGCGTGAAATTTCAGGGATTTGTTTTTTGTGTGTCATCATTGGTCTCCTTATGAACTGGCCATAGCATAATCCAATGGTTCTACGTTAATATGACGGCGCTCATGGTTGATGAGATTAATGCCATTACGAGCCAAATTTTTTCTCAGAAAGGACGGCCGCCATTGAATGAAAATATTATTGAAATATTATGAACACTTCCCAGCGAAAAGGCCGTATTTGTTCCAGCAATATTAATCGCGCTATAAAATTTAAACGCTACAGATGAATTCCATGAATCCGTCGCACTCCCGGCAGGCCCGAGGACATTGCCGGCAAAAGGAGGCTTTAGCGTTTGAACCGAGCTTATTGCGGTGTTGTCCTGCCAAGTTACCGTAAGTGCAGGACCCCCCAAATCTGGCGTTGCCAAAACAGCCCCGACTGGAGCAGAAACCCTAATTGTAACAGGCTGTGGCACTGTCGAAATATTTCGAACAGACATTTCAAGGACTGTCGCCACATATTTACCTGAAGTCGAACAATCAGCACTCCATGCCGTCGTTCGCTCAATCCAATTGTGATGGAATTTTAGCGGAATGCATGTTTTTCTCCCACATCACTGGAACTCTTTTACCACTAATGATTCCTCACCAGAAGAAGACGTCTTATAAATTAACATGTCGTAATCGTACCCAGTTCCTCGCCTATAAATATAGATATTCGAGATAGGCATGTCTTCTTGAATGAGAGTTTTTACGTATGGGTTAGAGTTAACTACCGCAAAACTCGGAGTGTAGTAACTCTTAACTTTTGCTTTGTAATACTTTCCATAATCTCGATATAAAAACATTAATTCGTTAGCAGATAGAGTCTGTGCAAAGATTAAATCAGGAGTGCTAGTACTACTAACAAGTTTGGAAAAGTCGACATGGACAGCATTTGTAGCCCCGTAGGTTTGAGAGTCGAAAAGACAGAATTCTATATAACCACTCCAAATCTTGCCAGAATAGCTAGCTTTGCTATTCGCCAAAACAATACCATGCAATCCGTATGTCGACTTGAACACAGCACTCGAACTCAAATTGGTTTGCACGAGTGGGCAGCTATGATAATTTGAAGTTTTTCCAAACAGGAATGCGGGAAGTGGGGGGACCATCACTATAAATGGGTCCGGCAACATAGTGCAGGCGGAAGGTGGTATCATTACGGCCGGTTACCCTGCGGGCCTAGCGGGCGTCGGTGGGAGTATCATCATAAACGGAATTGTTAATACTTCAGCAAATGCTAGCGGTGGAGCCCTGTACACTTCCGAAACTAATGCAACCGGAGGGATTGGGGGAAGCATCCTTGTGAATTCGGGGGCTACGACGGGAGCACTAATCGCAGATGGTGGCCTTGCGTCCGGTCCAACCACGCCTTATCGGGCCACTGGCGGTACAATCACATACAGCTTAGGGGCCACAATTTTAAGTATGAGTGTCGCAGCCGGAGCTTCTTTTGATTTTTACGGTGCGCCTGGAATAAGTCCTGGAGTTGATGGCAGCATAATTCAGCTTGATTGAATTTTTAAAAATTAAATGATTGTTGACGCGATGGTACTACCGGCGCCGGAAGTAAAAGTCCTTGTTCGTTTAAGCTAGCAGTTAAGAATCTGTACTTCGAGTTTTTGTCATTGGTCACGAGCGCAATAAGTATTTTTACGCTACAATTAAAAACATGAGCTCTCAGAAAAAACATGGAAATGGATTTTCGCTTGTTGGGGTTTTGGTCGCTGCAGGAATCATGGGATTCCTCGCCGTTGTTTTCTCGCAGATGATTTCGAATTCTCAAAAAGGGCAAAAAAGTGTTGAAAACTCAATTGATTTTGACATTCTTAGATCATCAATTCAGTTGGTTTTAAATAAACCATCCCTTTGTGGAGCAGCTTTTAAAAATAGTGACACTACTGATCCCATTGCCCGGTTCCACCCAACTACGAGTATTCCAACCGATAAAAAACTTCACTCGATATTTATGGGATCATCAAAGATTGCTGAAGTTGGAATGAATCTAGGTGGAGGCTTAACAATAACTAAATTAGAACTAGAATTCATCCCACCACCACTTCCACCCGCTCCTCCGCCTCCGCCCAATAATTATGAAGTAAATCTTATCGTGGAGGCGTCCAAAGCGTCGGGCGCCTATGGAGGTTACAAGCTCAGTAACGCTTCGAATCCATTTCGATTTAGCATTCAAACAAGTTCCAGCGATGAAATAGTCGGGTGTAATCCTACAAAAGTCATTCGATGTGATGGGGAATTTTCAACTCCGCAAACCGGAAATCACAAATACGTTTTTAAGTTTTCACCCTCTCAATGCGGAGGATTCCTTCCCTTCGTTGGTTGTCAGGGAGTTCTCACCCATTTTCAAGCTTGCTACAGTGGCTCACCAACCTTCCAAGTACTCAATTCAGGGGAGTCCGGTCCTCACGGGGCAACTACGGTGTCGGGGCCAGGGATTAGCGCTTATGCCTATAACCTGTGCGCATGGTCTTCAGGTCCATATTCCGGGAAAACAGCGGTTGTTGGAGCCTTGTATTTATGCCCCTAAATTTCCTCGAAGCCTCTGGTTCGAAAAGCTGAGGAAAAGCGAAGCGCCGAAAGCCATTTGGCCTCGGCGCTTATTTTGTAGTCGAAAGTGCGAAGTCTAGCGAACAGACCGGGGATGCCTATCTAGGAATTTACAATTTCCGCCATGAACTTCTATCCTTGCGGAGCCACAAAGCCAAAACTAGCACTTACTTTACGGGGACAGGTGCGGGAGGACTCCAATCCCCCTCAAGAATTTCATTCTCGGGTAGGTAAAGCCTCACTAGGTAATTCCAGCCTTCGGTGATCGGAAGGTAGTTGTCAGCGCTCGGATCACCCCCGAAATGGATGGTCATACTCCCGTCGGTATTCTTCTTACCTGTTACATTGTTTTTGGAGTAGGCGCCCAGCTGGTTGGGCTCAAAGAAACCATCCTTGTTGTAGACCGTTACCGACCAGAACGCGCCGACGGGAACATCCTTCGGCATGGTGAGCGTGTAAGCCGTCTTGCCGTCATTCTTCTCAGGAAAAATGCTGACATATGTCGCACCACGCGCCGGGTTGCCGCCCCAGCCCCCGGCGGTCGCCATCAGGTGAACAATGGGATCCACCTGGGCAAAGAAGCTAATGACTTATGGTGCGCTGATTACAAGGGCGAATTCATGCTTGGCAGCAAACGCTATTGCTACCCACTAACAGTGACTGACTACACTTCAAGATATTTAATTGCTTGTGAGGCTTTGGAGACAACTAAAGAAGAATTTGCGATCACAGTGTTTGAAGATATTTTTAAAGAATACAGAATTCCGAAATGTATTCGAACAGACAATGGAGTTCCCTTTGCTCATCCCAATGCATTGTACGGATTAAGTAGACTTTCGGTTTGGTGGCTAAGGCTTGGCATTCGGGTTGAACGTATTGAGCCGGGCCATCCACAGCAAAATGGTAGACATGAGCGGATGCATTTGACGTTAAAGCAAGAAGCGACACGTCCAGCTGAGCATGATTTTTTAAAGCAACAGGCCAGGTTTGATGGGTTCAAAAAAGAATTTAATTACGAAAGGCCGCACCAAGCTTTAGGAATGAAATGTCCATCAGAGGTTTATGCGGTCAATGATCGTACCTATAGAGGGTTGCCAGAGCTTTGCTACCCCATGCACGATCGAACGGTGAGAATCACGCATTGCGGAAGAATTTGTATTGGGAGGCGAAAGATCAATTTAAGTCGATGCTTTGCTGAACACGATGTTGGGGTCAAGGAAGTCGATGACAAGCTATGGCTTGTAAGTTTTATGGATTATGACTTAGGATATTTTGACGAGGACAATGGACGAGTTGAGCCGATCGACAATCCATTTGTTTTAAAAGTGTAAACTATGTCCTCGGTATAAAGTGTAAACCATGTGTCCGGAACGGACCCCATGTGTCCGGTACGGACCAAATCCGAAATGGCGGAGAGAGAGGGCGAATTCTGGCAACAAATCTAATTACCTAAATTCACTAAATTTTTTAACAAAAGTAAACGGTTAAGTCGCTTTTCGACATCCTTCAGCTACCGTTCATTTCTGCACCTTTTGGCGCGACGTTGGTCACGAATTGGTCAAGACTTTGCCTTAAATTCCGAGAGAAATAGAAACCTCTTAATAAGTCGTACAAATAAACTCCGACCATTCTCCACAATTCTTTGATCCTGCTCCTCTAGACGCCCTCGTCCATGAATCAACTTGCTTCGAACATCATAAAAACTATCGAATTTAAGTCTAATTTCTTCCCTCTCATCTATATTTCTTCCTAGGATAAAGGCGCATCTATCGGCCAAACGCTCAGTAACCCCCTTGTCGCCTTTCTTCCCCCCCTCACCCAACAAAGCCTCCAAAGAAATAGATAGGTTGATCAGTTTATGTGTTTCGGAATCTGCAAAGTAGGCATCGAACGCCCATTCAAGAGAGTTCTTAATGTCTCCAGTGATTCTATCGTCATCGAGCGAATCTAGAATAATTTTAGAGTCTCCATCAAGAAGTCTCGGCTTTGGTTTTTTGTAGTCTTTACCGTGTAATAAGGTCAATATTTCTCTCTGAGAATCCTCAATTGGTTTGTTAAAATCTTCAAACTCCTCTAACATTTTGTCCTTCAAAATCACCCTCGAAATTTCCCCCAAAACGCGAGACACTCCAGGAACTTCTTCAACGTATGAGTTTGGTGTTCCTAAATAAATATCAGCACCCCTATCTCCGTAGTCAAAGTCGATACTCCCGTATATATTCATCAACATAATCGCTTGCTTTAGTTTTGCAGCGGCAAAGCGAAATGCTGAATTTTCCACAGCACCCGCGTAATACCCCTCAGCAGTAACATATATATACCAACCCGAAGGAGCCTTTGCAGGTTCCCTGGATTTCCTCAAAACCCTAGAGGAAATGACCTCTTCCGGATAACTTCGTTCAGATTCGTTCCTTTGCTCGAAAGAAATAAAAACGTCTCTGGAAATTGGAATAGGTGAAAACTCTTTTGAAAGATCGAGCCCCTCAAGTCCAAAGGCAAATGTATATTCTTTCGGAACATTTGTTAGTCCATCATTTAAAGTTTTTGCCCAGTCATTTATTGTCTCAGAACTTTCAAGTTGGCCAAGGACTTGGTCTACTTTCCAATTAGATAAATCCAAAGCGAAGGAAAAACGCAGAACTGCACGTAAAACATCTCTAAAAACAATCCAATTTAGCTTGGTCTTCCTGAGTTCTAAATAATAGTCTTTAAATGCATCAATATCCCAATCAACATTTTCGCCTCCAAGGTATTTAGAACGCGACAATGCCAGGGCCATTTTTCTTTCAAGGGCTTCATTCATATTTGGATTCATTGAAATAGGATATATTCTCAATTGTATTGAAAACAATTAAAAATCTTTAATAGACCTTATAATTAAAATTCAAAATCTAAGAGCCTCTTAGGCTTAACTCCAAGCACCTGGGCGTACCTCAATAATACAGTCGCTTGCGGATCCCCCAAGCCTGCTTCTAGGCGATGAATTGAGCCTCGACTGAGCTGATCTCCTTCACGCGCCATACGGTCGATAGAATATCCGAGCTTGATACGAAGTTCCCGGCAATGCTCGCCAAGAGCCTTCAAATAGGCAGCATTCTTGTATCGCTTGCCTACCGTCTTCTTTGGAGCCATACCGATTAGGCTAGCCTCAATAATTTCAACACCTTCCCGTATACGGGAGGAAAACGCTCCATATACGGGAGGAATTATGTTAAAATTTATGTAGAAATTCGGCATGGAACGCTGGATCGGAGGTATTCGATCTTGAGTTCCAAATCCGACCGCAAATACTCCAATGGCGCCAAATACAAAATGCGCCTAAATGATCCCGCTCACAATCTGCGTGTTATGAAAATAGTTTGCCGTGAACGAGGCGGAAGCTGTCTTGCGAAAGCGTGGATAAGCGCACATTCTAAAATGCCATTTAAGTGCTCCAAAGGTCATCGGTGGGAGGCTATGCCGGGCCAGGTAAAAAGTGGCCGATGGTGTCCGGACTGCTCCAAGAATCGACGCTACACGATTGAACAAATGCAAAAGCTTGCAAAGGACAATGGGGGCATATGCATGTCCAACATTTACCAAGGAATTGCGACCCCCCTTCTCTGGAGCTGCAAAAAAGGTCATCAATGGAGAGCTAAACCACAAACTGTGGTTCGAGGACATTGGTGCCGCAAATGCTCAGACTTGGCATGGGGCGAAAAAAACCGACACTCAATTCGGGATATGCATCAACTTGCTAAAAAACATAAAGGTCGCTGCCTCTCCAAAGAATACGTAAACTCCTCCACAACCATTGAATGGCAATGTGCCGAAAAGCACAAGTTTTCGAAGCGACCAAACGATGTGCAACAAGGTGAATGGTGTCCCACGTGTAACCAATTAAATCGATATAAAACTCGCTGGGAAGAAAAGCTTGGAGAGTGCCGAGAGCTTGCCCGAAAACGAAGTGGTTTGTGTCTTTCAAATAAATTTTTAGGAACTCAAATAAAGCTAAAGTGGAAATGTGAATGCGGAAATCAATGGGAAGCAATTCCCAGTTCTGTATTCCGTGGAACTTGGTGCCCAAACTGTGCAGGGAGCTACGGAGAAAGAATTTGTAGAGAATACTTTGAGCAATTACTTGGCAATAAATTTCCATCGTCCTTCCCAAATTGGTTGCGAACGCCTGAAGGAACTCAGTTGCAGCTCGACGGATACTGCAAAAAGCTCAATATTGCCTTCGAACACCAAGGGCGACAACATTATAAAGAAATCTCTCATTTTCTCAAAAATGGAAAAACTTTAAAACACAGAAAACGCCTAGATCAAATCAAGCGCAATAAATGCATTGAACAAGGGGTTAAGCTTATCGAAATCCCAGAAATCTATGGGTCACTTCAAGTATCGAAGCTTCGAAATTTCCTAAAACAACAGTTTGTAAAACTCGCGATTAAAATCCCAAAAGATTTTGATATTCGCATTATCGATCTAGATCGGATCTACGTTTCGGGCGCTAAAGAAATTTTAGAGGAAATGCAGGCCAGAGCTAGGGAAAACGGTGGACACTGCAATTCAGCAAACTACAGAGGGTCTAATTTTGCTCTGGAATTTGAATGTGCAGAAGGCCATAAATTCAAGGCCACAACGGCGAAAATACGTGATGGACGCTGGTGTCGACTCTGCGGGATCAAGCGGAGGACTGAGGCTCGAATGAATACCATTGAACAGATGCGTAGAATGGCGATTGAAAGAGGAGGGCGCTGCCTCTCTAAGGAATACCAGGGCTCAAGCAAACACCTCAAGTGGAAATGCTCAAAAAAGCATGAATGGGAAGCCGTTCCCAGCTCAATTCGAAATGGCACTTGGTGCCCTACATGCGCGCGTGAAACGCAATGGGATGGCAGGAAGACTACAATCGAAGAAATACAAAAAGTTGCTCGCTCTCGTGGAGGGCTGTGCTTGTCGAAAAATTATATCAATTCAAAAACTCCATTGCTTTGGCAATGTGCAGAAGAACATAACTGGAAAGCCCCATTTCCGAGCATTAAAGACGGGAAATCTCGCAAAGGGAGTTGGTGCTCAATTTGTTCAAAGAAAGCTGCCGGAAAACGCAGAAGGTTAAGCATTGAAGAAGTTCATGCCGTTGCGGCAAAGTACGGCGGAAAGTGCCTATCTAAGAAATATATTAACTCCTGGGAGCCTCTAACTTGGAAATGTAAAGAAGGGCACATCTGGAAAGCTCCTATTGTTTATGTCAAAGACGGGAAGAATAAAAAGGGTACTTGGTGCAAAAAATGCTCAAAAGAACAAAGAAAACAAAAACTAGACTTTGGAAGGAAAAATGCCGTAAAACCCGGGCATGGTCCAAAGAAGCCAAAAAAAACCGACAAAACCCAAAAGAAGACGGAACTGGAAACGAGGCGTTCCAAAAGAGACAATCGAAAAACTTTCAAAGCTAATTGAAGATTTCCCTTCCCAGGAAAGGATTCAAGGAGAAATAGTTTCGGGAGACCGTCAAACTGAAGTGGAAAAGGAAACAATTAAACTAATTTCAAGCCACCACCGGAACAACCCAGAAAAAGCGAAAAAAGCTCTTGCTACAGCGTTCTCTCCTAGAAAAAATTCAAAGTCAAAAACAGAAGTTTTTGAGATATCAAAAAAGATTCTTACCAAAGATCTTCAATACTCCTACCAACATATTCTTACGCAAAAAAGTTTAAATCACTATATCAAAGGTAAGCGCGCTCAATGGAAAGAGCCAGTTAGTACACTTTGTACCGATGATCCCTATGGGAATCGAATTTTTTATGCAAATTATAACAAAGCGCGATTAGGCACATTAATTGCTTTTGAAAATGAAAACGTACTAGAGAAAGATTCTCACTATCTACAAATCTACGCTGAAAATAGAGCCTTGGTAAATCTAATAGACTATTGCATTTCTACCGAAATTTCACATTTCAATTGTAATTCAAAATTATACGACTCCCTAAAAGATGTTAAAAATCTTAAATTGTTGCTAAGGTTTGATCCTTGCTTTCTGCAATCAAAAATATGTACTGAAATTATTCGAAAGATTCCAATTATAGACCCAAGCGTTGCCAGCGCCATAGGCGGCGCGCTCAGCTCTGCTTCTCAACGCGGTAAATCTGGAAAATCAAATAAACATATTCATATGCAACGGATTGTCACGATTCTCTATTCGCTAGAGCCAGCAATTAAAAACCTTTCCAAGTCACAACTTGTAGATTTTCTAATCGCAAACGGATACTTAAAAGATGATAACGGGCTAAAAACATTGGAAAATTTTAGAACCAAGATACACTCCACACTTTCCCAAAAAAAATAAAATTATTTTGGGAGGCTTATCCTTCGCTATTCCTCGAAAATACCCTCAATGAACGACTCTCAATCATTGAAGGTAAAAGCAATTGCTATAGACTTCGAAACTACGCCTGTCGGCTTTTTCAACAAAAGGGGTAAATGCGGCTGGAGTGGGCACCCCCGATTCGCAAAAGTCCTTATAGGCTCTTATAGCGACTTCTACAGAGAACATGTCATTGAAGACTTTCGGCACGAGACACTCCCACAAAGCAACAAGCGCATATTTCATAACATTGCCTTCGACTGGAGCATTGGACTCGACAGCGGCATCTTCAAGCTCCATGAGCAAAATTATGATTGCCTAGAATGTACACTGATAATGTCCAAACTCCTCAAGAACAACAATATTCATTCTCTAAAAGGCCTCGCCCAACACGAGCTTGGCCACAAGAGCCCCACTCTTTTCGAAACAGTTAAATATGGAACTCCCGCGTTTATCCAATATGCGAAAGACGACGCTCGCTACACAGCAGAGCTTTACCCAATTCTCAGCAAGCGAATTCAAAAGAGTAGCCTTGAAAAACTTTATCGGGAAATTGAACTCCCCTTTGCTCTAATAGATGCCCAATGCCAAAGGAATGGATTCAGAGTCAACTTACAAGCTCTCGATAATTCCCAGAAAGAGCTTCAGAGCATAGTCCGCAAGATACAGATTCAACTGGGAGATCTAACGAACTGGGATTCTCCCAAACAAGTTAAGCAGGCACTATATAGAGACTGGAAACTGCCAATCGTCCTAAAAAATGGAAAGCCTTCAACATCAAAGAAAACCATTAGTCGCATAAAAGGGTTAGATTCTCGGGTTCAAACCCTAATTGAATTGAAAGAAGCGAAGGGTCAAATAAGGCAAATCCAAACTCTGAAGCGGTTTGTCGATCCAACAACAAGCTGCATTCACCCCTACAATAACACTCTTGGCGCAGGAACGGGGCGATGCACTTCAACAAATCCCAACCTTCAAAACATCAACAAAGAACGGCTTCGCAGTTTTTTTATTTCTAAAGAAAATTCAAAGCTCATTGTTCTAGATTTTTCACAGATAGAACCAAGGGTTCTTGGACATTTTCTATACCCAAGTGAGTTTTCTAAATTATTTTTTAAAGATTCGGATTTTTATACTGAATTGGCAAATGGCATTTTCAAAAATGTGAGCAGTGGCGTTCCCACCCGATCTGTCGCCAAACAACTTATTCTCGCGAATTTTTACGGCATGCACTCCAAAACCTTGGCCGAAAATCTTGGAGTTCCCCATAAAGAAGCTGAAAACTTTCTGTCTAAGTTTTCTGAAGCATTTCCAGAAATAAAAATTTTCGAGGAAACGCTACTTCATATGGCACAGGCTAATGGCTACATTGAGGGCCTACTTCATAGAAGACGCTACCTCCCTGACATTTCATCATCCGAGGACTGGAGGCGCAGAGCTGAAGAGAGACGAGTTTTGAATTCGGTAATTCAAGGTTCAGCGGCAACCTTGTTTAAATTTAAAGTTGTCGAATTAATGAAGCAGCTTGGGAATCGTCTCAAGCTGCTTATGCACATACACGATGAAATAGTCTTAGAATGTCCAACAAATGAAGCTGTAGAACTTCTGCAGCTATCTAAAACAATTTTAGAGGCTCCAATCAATTGGTTTTCCATTCCCCTTAAAGTTGAAGGGGGAATTGGAAACAATTGGGCTGAAGCCAAAAAATAGAAAGGAGGGAATTATGGTGAACATTAAAAGAATCCGGATTTATCCACTCAGCGTTGCGGCGGGAACACTCAAGGCAAAGGCTGACGTAACACTTGAAATTGATAGTTGGGAAATGGGAATAAATGGGTGTCGAATAATTAAACCAGAGGGTAAGGACCCTTGGGTGGGTTTTCCGCAAGAAAGATACCACACCAAGGGTCGGGACCATTACAAAGAGATCATCTATCTTAATTCGGTTTCGCGAACCGAAATTAGTAAAGAGATTATCTCGGAATATTTCAAACTCATCAACAAAAATAACAATTCTCAAACCTAAAAGGGGTTGGAGAAGTCCCAATGGGACGGGCGGGTGCGGAAACGCACTCGCCCTACTTTCTCGGAAACATCGAGCACAGCTCGGGAACTGGCGTTCCCTAAAATTGGAGGAAAAATGAAATTAGTTTCAAAAACAATAACTACAAAGAATATATCTAATAAGGAAATAGCTTCCCTTGATATTATTCCCCTTAATTCAAACACAGAGGCTTCAGACGCCTACTGTGGGAAAGGACAGTTTTTTCTTTTAGGTCCAAAGAACGAAGATGGCCTATTTCCACATGTTAAAATCTTTTGTAATAAATATGGGTGCCCGACCTGTGGCCCGAAAAAGCGATATAAGTTTCAATGTGCCATAAGGGATGCAATTCAAAAATACGATCTTAGTATCTTTGCAACTCTAACTTTGGACCCTGGAAATTGCTCAGCAAATAATTCAGTCAAGTATCTGAAGAAAACTTGGAATAAACATCGAGTACTGCAAAGACGTGAATTGGAACACCTTCCGGATTATGTCGCTGTGACCGAATTTCAAAAAAATGGCTACGCACATTGGCATCTAATGTTGAGCTCCTACATTGACCCTATTTGGCTTAAAACAAGCTGGCAGAGGGTAGGGGGTGGAAAAATTGTCGATATTCGCTCCGGGGATAATGGTGTTGGCTCATATGCTGCAAAATATTTAAGTAAATCATTCGATGAATCAAAATATGGCAGATTTCGACGTGTATCGACCTCGCGAAAAATTAAACTTTTTCTTAATAAAAATAGTCAATTTACATTTCAGCCTATGAATTACTTTGAGGCGAAGAAAATTCTAGGTCCTTGTGTAAAAGGAAATATTTTATTTGGAAATAAATTAATTTCTGGATTTATTGCGACTCAACCCATGCGAGTTTTTAAATAATTTAATTAAATCTATTCATATTACTTAACTCCAAACCTGTAATTTCAACAACTTAGAAATAACAATTAATATTTTATTTCTTATTATTTTTTATATGAGGTATTTATGCGAAAGCAGAAACAAGTGTTCTTTGAAAACTTCTGGACGGTAACTGAAACGGCTCACTTTTTAAAAGTTAGTCCAAAAACAATTTATGATTGGGTCCATAAAAGGGAAATTCCATTTCATAAAATTAAACGACTTTTAAGATTTAAGCCGAGTGAAATTGAAAAGTGGCTAGCCGAAAATGGAGGTCACTATGTCTATCGATAAACTCAAACGAAAATCAGGATGCGTCTACCGCGCACGAGTCCAACCATTAAATGGAAGGAGATTTTCTCGCTGCTTTAAACGCAAAATTGACGCAGAAAAATTTGAAGCCCAGTACAGGCTTAAACCTGCATTCGAAATAAACGATAAAATTCGATTTAGGGATTATACCGAAAAATTCATCGAGATTTGTGCAAAACCGGATCTCGCCGAATCGAGCGTACAAAGATATCAAAGTGTTATTCGAAAGTATCTTAATCCGTATTTTGGTGGAATACCCCTGAGAGAAATTAACTCGGTTGTACTCCACGAATTTAAGGCTGAAGTTATGAAATACCCATTTGAGCAATCAACTAAGTACTTCATTATTTCTGCATTGAAGACGATTTTGCGGCGTGCAGTGGAGCAGGATTTCCTTGAACGGAATCCTGCCAATTCCCTAAAAGTTCCAAAGAAAAGCTTGGGACGCATGGAGCATTGGAGCCCTGCCGAGGTACGCAGTTTTCTGTGGGAAATGAGGAGCTCTAAACGACTACCGCTTTACATGCTTGCTTTTAACACTGGAGCACGGCTCGGGGAACTGGTTGGGCTCAAGTGGGATTGTGTGGACCTAAAAACCGAAACATTGACCATACGGCGGACTTACTGCCAAAAGTCAAAGCGAGTTAAAAATTCCACCAAAACCAATCGGCTTCGTAGCTTTCGCATGAATAGAGTTCTAGCGGAATTCCTCAGAGAACATAGAATGCGAACACAGGGCGAGATGGTACTAGATTGTCCTGCCATGGGCTTCTCAAACCCCACCCACGCCTCTCGATGCTTTAAAAGAGATACTCTTAAGGCCGGGCTCAACCCTATTCGTTTCCATGATATTCGACACACGTTCGCGACACAGTTTGTTGGCAACAGCGGTTCTATTCATGCTCTGTCTAATATTCTTGGTCATACATCAACCAACATGACAGATCGCTATGCTCACTTTGGAAGCGAACATGCTGCGCAAGCGGCCAATATCGTTTCGTTCTCGCTACCCACCGAGGATAATGTTCTCAGTATTGGTCATAAATTGGTCACGAACGCCTGAGGCGTTTTGCTATTTCTATGAATCTAAAGAATATTTGCGAAGATGGCGGAGAGAGAGGGATTCTTCAGAGCAAAAATTTAAGTTTCGATAATCGTTATTTTTTTTAACAACAACAAGAGCTTACTCAATGACTCACCCTGCAACAAAATGCAGCAAAATGCCCTAAAATGAGGTGTCTTGGTCCCCCGATTGGTCCCCACTTTTACAAAAGGGCGGATGGAAGAATGAGTGAGGACCAGAACGTGTTCGCGATTCATTCCGCCATAAAAAATTTAGGCGACTTCTACCTCAAATGAAAGCTTCAGCTTTTCAGCAAGGTTCAAAAGCTTGTCCACAGTGAAGAGGTCAATGCGATATTTCACGATTTCATTAACACGAGCGGGGTCGACCTTTAACTTTTTCGAAAGATCTACCTGTGACATCTCATTATCCAAAAGATAGATCACAAACTTTTCGCAAAGAGCATATTTCAATTTTTCAGCTTTAGTCGCATTTTTGGGTAGAAGCCGAGAGGGTTCCACTTTTTCGAGCCTGGAGCGAATGCCTTTTAATTTTGTCTTACTGGGAAATCCCATAGTCCTACTTCCTTCTTTTATCTCGGTAGGCATTTACAATCCCTATGTAAATAGCACCGTCTTCCAATAACCAAATCAAGCGATACTGCTTCGCTTTGTGCTCGACCAATGTCGCAAAATAAGAAAAGTCCCCATCCTTTTCCACAGGCAATTCCCTGCGCCCATTCAACTGATCAACCAAAGCTAAAATCAAGTCATCATCAATAACTGCTGAGTGCTTTTCCTCATAGTGAGGATCAATCACAACCTCGGAAATCCTACACCCATTAACTGTTATGGGACTGATTTTATAGCTTCTCCTTGATTCCACTTAAAGCTATTGTAGCATAAAATTGCGAAATTCTGCAACTTTATGCCACATGAGAGTCCAAAACCATGATTTTTCTATACTTAGGCGTAAAACCTGGGAAAAGACGTTATTCTGGTCGCGGAAATCAGATATTCGTTTGCCGCGCGAAGCTTGCCGGTCGAGCGCCGGTCGGCTAGAGACACATGCATGGACAAACTGGCCAACATTCGATCTCCCTCGTTCGCTATCCTCCTCAAGTTTGCATCTCTCACGGGGGTCACAATTTGTGCAAGCGCGAGCATTGGCCAAAGCCCCAGATCATCTGCCCAGAGCACCAGACTTGCTACTCCGGAATGGTGCCGTACTCGCGTCAGCTGGGCGATATCAAGATGCGAGGAAAAGACCGAAGCAGAGGTCCGAGCCATCACTAAGCTTCCCCTTCGCCCGGTCGGCGACGGCCCCCTACAGGCTGAAGATCTGCGATATCTAACTGGACTTGTCGAGACGGTACTGTTCCTGGAAGATGTGACCTCGCTGGATCCGGAGCTCTTTAAGTACACACCCGGGATAAAAAAGCTAGACATTAGATTTTCAAAGCGTATCAGCTCCCTTCCTGCCGGATTTCTAGATAGCTTAGTCTCGCTCGAATCTTTAGAGTTGAATGATGTCGTTGATCTGCCCAAAGAGCTGCTCAGGCACAACGGCAAGCTTAAGAATCTCAAAATTAATCTGCCTCCTTTGGAGCGGGCACCCGAGATTCCGGCCGGTATGCTGGCGAGCGCGCATGAACTTGAGGACTTCCGTCTCTCTGATCCTGCTATTCTGTCAGAGGATCTCTTCGCCGCCTCTCCGCTGCTCGCTCGCGTTTACATTGATGTCAATTCCGAGAAAATCCCATCAAATCTATTCGTGAACAACCATCAGCTTGAGTCGGTCGTGCTTAGAGGTGGCATGGATAAAATGCCCGTCGACTTTTTCGGAAACCAACCGTTCCTCAAAACGCTCGAACTCAGCGTCGTTCGCGGAGAATGGCCCCCCGGTCTCTTCGCTGGATGTTCCGCCTTGAAAACATTGGTGCTGAGTGCCGGCTTGGGTTCTTTTTCGCCCGGTCTCTTTCAAGGAGCCTCGGCTCTCGAGAGCCTTAGCGCGAATTTCGTGAGTGGAGACCTGCACTCCGAGGTTTTCTTGGGCCTTGAATCGCTTAGGGAATTGTACTTCTCGATGGAGGGGGATTCGAACGTGATCGCATTGGACGTGTTTCATGGTCTACGCGAGCTACAGACATTAGACCTATACGCCAACTTTCAGGAACTGCCCGAACGACTCCTAGCAAACCTCCCGAAACTCCGGACCGTTACCTTGCGATCAACTAATCTAAAGAACGTCGCGGCTAGTTTGCTCGAAAACAGCTCACAGGTGTCCGAGCTCAAAATCATTTCTCTGTACACGCATGCGGTGGTCCCCTGGGATGTTACGTCGGGACTCACGAACCTAGAGCGTCTCGAGTTCGGTCGGCTGGGACTCGAAGGCGATCCTTTGCCATACGTGATCGACCATCCCAAGCTGCGCAAGATCAACCTTTGCGGCAACCGCTTCAGCTCCGTAGCGGCGGACCTGTTCGACTCTTTTGTTGATTTGGAGTGGGTCGACCTAAGCTATAATGCGCTCCCACCTGATCAGGTCGATGCCCTCGTTGCGAAGCTAGGCTCGAAACTCTCTTTGAAGTCGAGTTGCTCATTCTGAATTTCAAGGACATTGTCACGAGTCAAAATTGGACTGCGTCCAACTTTAGGGGCGCACAGTGAATCCCTAATCTAAGAACAGATCCCCAAACCAAAACGCTGGGAGAAAATGCAAAAGCCAATCTCTGAAAATGAGATTGGCTTTTGTTGTTCAAGAATCCCCAGCTCTGTGGCTGTGGCTCTGCTGTTTATTTAGAGTCACAATTGCTAAAATTCCTAGTTTTGAATACTTTTCGGGAAACGACTTAAAATATTTTTAACAAGTTCCAAGTCATCGGCTACGCTCGTATTACCTATCCAGGCTTTTTTGTATGACTCTCTATGGGTATCGGGCATGTCTTTGAAGCGCGCTAGCCATTGTTCAAAAGCAACAGGATCCTTAGCTCCTTCGGAGAGTGGGGCCTGCAGATTTGGCAAAGGCAATTGATAAAACAAAATTCGCTCACAAAGCTGACGGCGCCTCGGGGGATTCTCTGGTTTAAATCTCGAGGTGTAGCACCGGGTGAATCTCTGATGAAGTTCCTTCTGGGTAAATAAATTGCCCTGCAGTTCTCGCAACAGTTCAGCAGTCTGAGCTACCAGGGGGTCTACCTTTTCGACTTCTGCGATGGGGAACTGTGCCGCCTCACTTTCGGTGAGCTCATCATAGAGATAGTAACCAGACGTAAATAAAAGTTGAAAAAGCTTTCCGCTTCGAAGCGTGGATTCAGGAACATCGATTATCCAGTAAGGTTCTTTTAAAAGCTCGGGAGCAGATGTTAGGGCATTCGCATAGTCTTGGCAGGATGTAGACTGTGGTTGATTTTTACAGCGTATTTTTAAATCCATGAGTGTCGCTTGATCGGGCACGATCGCCTGAACCAGGGCTCTCATTTTTTCCATTTCGGTCATCTTCGAAAAACCGGCAGTTTTACCCATTTTTTCGGCAAGTTCGATGATGTCTTCGGCCACTGGGCAAGGCCTCTCTGCAGGAACTGCCGCCAAGCAAAGATGCAAAGCAAGAAGCGGATGATTCCAATTCCCCCCAGGAGAGGCTACCTGCATGGGTGGAAAGTCGCTGAACTTGGGGCTCAAACGCCCTGCTTTAAATGATTCCCTGAGGAGAATCCGAAAGCGCAATTTACTCAGAAAATCTATCCTATCGGCGGTATTGGCATACCCCGGGAACTCCTTGTAAAATGGGTCTAATTGTTCCGGTGGGAGACTCGAAAGGAGTTGTTCGGCTCTCTCTAGTTTGTTGTGCTCTTGAAAGTTCATGATTTGATATGAAATCTCAAATCGATGCTGTTTTTCGGCCACGGGTTTTCGCGATTGATGTGGAACATCCGAAATCCATTTCTTTTCCGCGGGAAAGTCCCCGCTATACACGTGGTATAAGCCCCAGGAATCGAATATCTTCCGAGCCTCGAGAAGCAATGTGTCTGCAACTTTAGTGTCGACTTCTGAATGTTTGCAGATTTTGTTGATTTTAGATCCTAGTTTTTGAAAACTGGGCGGTAATGATGCAGCCTTCGAACAGTCACTCGTACTTTCGCAGTCAATACCAATTGATCCAGCATATTCGCACCTTTCGGACTTTATGGCTAAGCCAGAGACTAAATCGAAAGCCTTTCCAAGCAGCGCAGGGTCTTGGTCCTTTATTTTTGTGGGGTCAAACCGAACTCCTGGTGTTCCGTCGCCGTTTGCCTCCCTCCAAAAGGTGGGGCAATCCTCTCTCAGATTATTTTCTTTGTAACTGTTTCGAAGTTTCGTTTGAGTAGGTGTTTGTTCCTTATTCCAAAACGTCAACGATTGAATGTCTTTAAGAGGTATAGTTTCCTCCCGTATCGGCTGGCACCCCTTATCGGCTACGATCTGAAGTTTTAAGACATCTTCGGCCTGAAAGCCAACAAGCTTGCCGTTGATTCGAGACTGTGGCTTGATATCAAGTCGAAAGGTGTCTTTCATAAAATCAATCCATTGAAAACGGATAGGTTTATCAGCGCTCGTTTCCACGAAACCCTTAAAGCCCCACGGCTCATCGATCGTTCCGAAATTGAGAACCATGACTCCCGTCCTAACCTTGCCCGAGGTTAGCTCTACTGAAACAAGTCCTTCGACTTCTACTCCACCATCCCACGCCGCCCGAGCTTCATCTGTGACAACTGCAAGCAGAATCACGGCGATAGTTGCAAAAAATCTGGAAGACAATTTCACGGCGCACATCTCTTCGATATTACTGAAGACTTTATAGAGTGCAACTGTGTGATTTTTTTGAACGAGCAGAGGCCACACAACTTTTACCTTTAAAACCAATATCTGATTCCCGAAGCTAAGCTACAGGAATTCCCGACTTTCATACGATTGTAGCCTAAATGCTCGTATTTTGGAGCTGAGTCTTTGGAAGCAACCTTTAAGGGGTGCGCCGTCTAGGTGCATCGCAAAGCCTCAAAAAACCATAATGGTCAGAAAGCTGACCGAAACGGTCAGGAAAAAACCATTTTGGTTTTTCTAGCATCTCCGCACAACCATGTATCAATGCTTTAGCTATCAATTTGGGTTGGCACTCTTTGCGCAATTCTATTCATCGAAGACAACGAAGAAAGGAATTTTTTAAAAATGAAACATTCAGTTAGATCAATTCAAGCTGTCTTGGGCCTTACACTTGAGCAAGGCCCAGGACAGCTTGCAGACAGCTATTCAACATTAATCAATCATGCCTTGGCTACTCAAGCGGTCCTTCTAAAATTGCAGAAGCAGCGTGTTCATTTCGGCCCTAGGGCATGCTTCGATGATCAAGGGAAGAATACACGGCTTGCACCTGTATCAACGATAGATGGGGCCGTGAGGCATGCCATAGTCACCAATCAAGTCCTATGCCGTAGTCATCCACAGAGGAAATTTTGGTGGCTGACTAGAAAATTGATTTCACTTCAAAATATCGAACAATTTCAAGAGGTAGTTGATTGTGGCTTTTGTGGAAAAAACCCGTCTCAGATTCTGACCTCACCCCCACAACGTATAAATACGATGGCCATAAATGGCAAGGGAGTGAGGTCAGAATCTGAGACGGGTAGCGGAGTGGTAGATGAAGTTGAGTTTGAAATTGATAAGTGGAAATGGGGAATAAGAAGGGAAGGGACGAGCGATGAATAAGGAAAATGTTGTTGCGAGTTCTAGAAAGATTGAAGATAAGAAAGACTGTAAAGCGTTATTTGAAAAGTTGGTTTTGACAGTTGCGGATATGCAGGAGCTACTCAGTTGCTCTGAAAGACATATTCGCGGCCTGGTCGCACAAGACAAGATACCTCATTTTTATGCTGGCAGATTGCTGCGTTTTCAAAAAAGGCAAGTCCTTGAGTGGCTCTCCAAAGGAGGCACTAAATGAAAATCAATCAACCAAATAAAAATGATAACAAAGACAGTAAGAGAAAACTCGTAGCCATTCGCAACAATCCAGGCATCTACAAAGTATGTCGAGGGATGAAGGACTCGGGGAAATTTCTTTCCACAAGAAGAACTCAAGTCGGAAAGAAAACAGTTCGCGAGAAGGCGATTTTTACAAATCTAAAAGATGCTAAAGACTTTCGAAGAGGTCTTATTGAGAAAACTGAAGATCAAAGAATTTCTCACAAGCATACTCCTTCGAAATCCTTAGATGTCTTAAACGGTGAAGCAGGTACAAACTTTAAAGATCTACTGAGTGAATGGAGGTCATTTCATTTTCTCACTCTTGAGCAAGGTTCGAAGCAGTTTTATGAAAGAAAGCTGCCCTTTCTTGAACCGTTGCATTCACTAAACGTGGAAGCAATAGACGTAAGAGCGATTGATGAGCTTGTAAAATACTGGGTCAACGAATGTCCTAAAGCAAAAACAAGACAGTCCTTCGAGAAAGAACTTACGCTGCTGACTGTGATTCTAAATTTCTACAGAAGCCGTCAGAATCGCAGCTATGTTGTCCCCATTGATAGACATCATGTGGAGGCATCAAGGCTCGTTCGTAAGGTAAAAGGTGAAGTGGCGGCACTTAGTGAGGAAGACCTGGCAAGATTCTTATCTGCCCTAAAGGAAGAAAAGAATCCCATCTACTTCCACTTAGCAGCCGTACAATTTGGCTTGAGCCTACGAATCGGAGAAGCCTGTGCGCTTGATAAACGGTATATAGATTTTGAGCGCAAAGAGATTCGCATAGGACAAACAGTGATTTGGAATGATCGCACCTGGGATGCGTCTATAAAGCTGTATCCTAAGAATGATCATGTCCGCTATCTATCGATTCCTGATTTTCTCGTAGAAATTCTGAATAACTGGATAGCAAAGAAGAGCGATTCTAGGTATTCGCTGCTCTTTCACAAGGATGGCGAGCTGATGAATCGCAAGACTATCGGAGCTGCTTACAATCGGGTGCTGAAGAGCTTAGGCATAGACTACGTGAGCGGAACTCAGATGATGCGAAGAACTTCGGCTACACATGCAAATGATGTAACGGGAGACTTCTACGCCGTGAGTGCTCAGCTTGATCATTCATCACCGGAGATCACAAAACGTTATGTAAAACGGATTTCTAGTCAAAAAGTTAAAGTTGCGAACGCGCTTAACGAAGTTGGAAATCGTGTCCTGGTCCCCATTGGTCCCCACGATGATCTGCTCTGAAAATTTAATTTTTAATTCTAAGGGTTTACGTTCTAAATGGCGGAGAGAGAGGGATTCGAACCCTCGTTGGCTTTAACACCAAACACGATTTCCAATCGTGCGCCTTCAACCACTCGGCCACCTCTCCATTTATACGGTTGAAGGTCATTTGCTAGCAAAAGGTCAAAAGAACGTCTAGCCTTTAGGGCAAGGAATGTAGCGAATTTTTTCAAATAATATTAAGCTATTAACGTGAACCACATCCCTGCCCTTATCCAAGACCTTGCCCTCATCCTAGCCTCGGCTGGACTGGCAACTGTCCTTTTCAAGTGGATCAAGCAACCTGTCGTCCTAGGCTACATTCTCGCTGGCTTTATTATCGGCCCACATTTTTGGAAAAGCGCCGTGGTTTCCGAGCTTCCAAGCATCCAAACTTGGGCCGAAATTGGAATCATCTTCCTTTTGTTTGGTCTAGGTCTTGAGTTTAATTTCAAAAAACTCACCCAAGTTGGAACCTCCGCTCTTATTACTGGCATCATTGAAATTTCAACAATGATCACTCTCGGCTACTTTACCGGCCAAGTCTTAGGCTGGAAGCACGCCGACAGTCTTTTCCTAGGCGGAATATTAGCTATATCATCAACGACTATTATCATTCGTGCCGTTGAAGAACTTAAACTAAAAAACAAAAAATTTGTCTCTTTGGTTTTTGGAATTTTAATTATTGAAGATTTGGTTGCCGTCTTACTTTTGGTTTTACTGACAACATTATCTGTTAGTCAAAAGTTTGAGGGGACTGCCCTTCTTGGCGCCACTGCAAAACTTGGATTTTTTTTAGTCCTTTGTTTCTCGCTGGGAATTTTTGCGATCCCTTCTTTTTTACAAAAAACAAAATCTTTGCTTAACGATGAAACGCTTTTGATTGTAGCACTTGGACTATGCCTTTCGACAGTACTAGCATCGAGTGCTGCAGGATTTTCGCCAGCACTAGGAGCTTTCCTTATGGGGTCAATCCTTGCCGGCACGCCCCAAGCAGAAGAAATTGAAAAACTTCTTAAGCCTGTAAAAAATCTTTTTGCAGCTGTTTTCTTCGTTTCGGTTGGCATGCTGATCAATCCAAATATTTTGCTCGAACATACGGGCGCCATCGTGCTCATTTCAACTGTTCTTGTGCTTGGCAAAACTTTAAGCGTGACAGCTGGCTCTTTGATATCAGGGCAAGCCCTTAGACCATCCATAGAAACCGGCTTTACTCTGGGGCAAATAGGTGAGTTTTCATTTATCATCGCCTCACTTGGCGCGACATTAAATGTAACAAGTAGCTTTTTGTATCCCATTGCCGTGGCCGTCTCCGCGATTACCACACTACTTACGCCCTATTCGATTCGATGTGCCGATCCAACATTTGAATATATTAACAAGAAGCTGCCCGAGAGATGGCGTTCTGTGCTTTTGAATTATAATAGTGCGGCCCGAAGCGCCAGTAGTACTAGTGAATGGCGGAAAATATTGTTTCATAAAATACTTCGTAGTTCCATTAACAGCGCCATCGTCGTGGGACTATTTGTTCTGGGTGACAGAGTCATCCAACCCTTAATATATGAACATATTGGATCTAACTTGGCGGGACGAACAGCCCTAATCGTCAGCATGATGTTTCTTGTGTCTCCCTTTTTGTGGGCACTTGCTTTTGGCGGCAACAAAGAAAATTCTATTCGACATGTTTTCTCACACATCCGCTCTTTAAGCCCACTCATTGTTGTTGAAACCCTTCGTATCGGACTTGCTCTTGTATTTTTTGCCGCATTTATTTTGAAGTTTGGTTCTTTCAAAATTGGAATCAGCGTCATTGCTGCAGTCTTAACAATTGTTGGAATATTTTTCTGGGGCCGAATCGAAAGCGTTTATCAATGGTTCGAAGAACGCTTTTTAAAGAATCTAAATCAGAGCGACCATAAAGATGTGCCTCCACAGCCAACACTCGCTCCTTGGGATGCTCATATTTCTATTTTTGGTGTGCCTCCTGAAGCTTCCTTTGTTGGGAAAAGTATTATGGATCTTGCAGTCAGAGAAAAATTTGGTGTGACTATTGCCCTTGTTGAACGAGGCTCGATAAGAATCATGGCTCCGCCTCCTGACACAATTTTATATCCGGGCGATCGACTTGGCATTATTGGAAACGACGATCAGCTTCAAAATTTTAAAACTTTTATTGATAATTGTTGCGACTACAATACAGCAGACAATGAGGCCCCTGCCTCAAAAGATATTAGCCTTGTGCCTGTAATATTTAATGAAAAAAGTTCGCTTATTGGACAAAGCATTCGCCAATCAGAGTTACGCGAAAAAACTTCGGGCCTGGTTGTGGGAATTGAACGCAACGGGAAACGTCTTTTAAACCCCAATTCCGAAACAATTTTTGAAATTGGTGATTTGGTGTGGATTGTGGGAGACAAAGAAAAAATATCTCATCTCAATACCTATCAAGCTAAAAGCGTCATCTCTCATTAGATGGCTCCCCATTAAATAATATTTGAGCTCTTTTGCAAAAAATAACAAGCTAGACTAAATCCTTGTCTAGCCCAGGGGACCCTCCTCAAGAATTCAAAATTTATTCGAAAGAGTCACATTTTTAATCCTTGAGAGGGGGGAGGGATGGGCCTTTCCCTTTCTTGGATGTCCCTAATACCATGCGGCAAGAGTGGCAGGGAGCGCAGGGGTCTTTATGATGTCGTGTGGGAAATGTCCCCTACTCCGATACCGTTGTACTTACAACCAGTGCGATTGAAGTCGCGCTGCCAAGTCAAAAGCGGGCATTTTTTAAAAAGTCCAACTATCCGCTTCCAATTATCCGCCTGCTAAAACAATCTTTACACTCCTCAACAGCCCGGTCTTGCGTGAAACTTCTTTGCTATAGCCAAGTTTTTCGAGACGATTCAAATCGAAATATTCCTTTATCGACTTATAGGATTTTCTTCCAAGACTCACGATTCGACTGAAGGGACGTCCTGCAAAAAACTTCTCTAAATTTCCTTTGCTCGTATTCCGGCTTGCTTTTTTATTGGAAGTTTTGGCAAGTCCACGCTCCTTCGACGTGATTTTACGCGCAATCAATCCACATAGAGCTCTCAGAAAAGCAAAAAAGGCTCTCCTGCGTGAAACTCTAAGTAGCAAATGTATGTGATTGGAGTGAACAACAATATCTTTTAATTCGACACCTAATCTTGTCGCCAACGACCGTGATTTATTTAAAATCCATCTCTCATGCCTGATAAATGAACGCGACCCTATTGCCTGATAAGACTTAAGCACTACATGATTTGCATGCTTGCACGACACGGGCCGTGCAGTTTTTGGATTTGATACCGTCGCACCAGATGCTTTAACCCAAACTGCCGGAGCGCCACCAAATGACATTGATGTCTTGCTAAATTGTTTTGAATGAAACAAATTTTGCTGTTTATTTTGTATTCGAGTCACTATTTAATAACCATACAAACGTATGGTAGCTAAGTCAAAAAATTAATTGTCAGATTGATAATTTAGCTATTAATTTAGCTATGAAAAAGAAAAAAACTAGCCGAGTTATTTGGGCTCCATATTGGAGGCTCCATATGTGAAACAAACCGCACAAAACATTTCCCCTCGCACTAAGAACAAGACTGTAAGTGCATCACCCACACGAAAACATAAAGACCCGGGCGCAGTTAATCTTTACTAAAGCTTAACATTCGCCTATCCGATACATTCATTATGAAGCAGGAAATTGCACTTCTCACTGAATGGGCTTGGATTGTTGGTATTTTGACGCCATCTAGCGAACAAAGCGCCGAGCACTTTGCCCAGAGCCTGGCCCAAAAGCTTAAAGACCTTCATCCTCGCAAATTTGGAAACCTTGAATCCTCTCAAGAAGCCATCAAGAGTGATGTGTCTATTATATTGAAAAAGCTGGCCTATGGCGGTCGACTTCCAGAAACCCTTCACCCCAAAAGGGTTGAGTTTTTAAAAAACCGCTTCGCAGCCTAAACGCTTGTCTATATTAGACTCTGTTTTGACAAATTTTGCGGCTACATTGTAAAAATGCTTACACCCGCCAAACCTATTTTCAATGAGTTACTGGCCATAAATCCTGGCACATAAGTCGCATACCTATTGGTTCGAGGTTTATGTTGCTATGAAAATTACCAAGTCGTCTCTATCACTATCTTCAAATTCTATGTGGTCCATTGTGGGTTCTGCCCTAATTTTTTCGCTTTCAAATTGCTCTGATTCGGCCCTCCATTCCCCGCTTTATGAGCCATATCCAGACGATGAAGTTATTATCATTCCCCAAACTCTTGAAAAACAAATTCAGGATGATGCTCCGACAACGACATCAAGCCGAACAAATTCGAATCGTAGCAATACAAATACAAATCTAAATAACGACACGAATACGACTAAAATCGCAAAATCGTCCCAAGCAGACGATGCCTTTAGGCGAGTTCGCCCATTACCCGAAAAATCTTGGAAAATTTTTATTGAGAATGAATCGGCATTTGCAGAAGCTTTAAGCCATATTCCGGCTTCTTCCGACGCAACGAAAATTTCTATTTCAAAGATGGTCTTAAGTATCCGTCTTAAAACAACTCGACTTTTGCCCGACTCAGGAGAAAGGCACCTTGATGGCGATTTAATTCTTGAACAAGGTGACGATCAAAATAAAGACCTCGTCTCTATTTCTCTTAAAAACTTGGGACCGGTAGTTTACACAGCCACCAAAACCAATGATTTGATGCAGGCCAAGTTTAAAATCAATTACAAACAATATTTGAAACTCGAATTAAGCAGGCGCCCTACCGTTTTAGTTGAAGATATCGAAAACAATCCTTGGGCAGGAACCATATATTTGGTTGAAAAAAATGCTGAAGAAACAAAACTTGGCAAAATTTCGGGCTACGTATTGCCATCCAGATAATTGAAACCACTAATTTAAAACCATTTAGCGCATCTATTTATTTTGCCTCCAATTGGCCTCTAAAAGTGACCATTTTCTAGACAGCTGCCTGTTAGTTATTGATACACTCAAACTAAGAGGCGGCTTCCCACCCCATACTTTTCCCTTATATTTCATGCAATTAACCACATTCCGGCCCCATTGGCACACCCTCTGCATGTTAACTGGCAGGGGAATATATTGGTTATGCGAAATTATAAAAACAGCACAGTCTTTTCGGTGATAATGCTTTTGGCATTAAGCGCTTGCGGAGAACAGCTAAGCAACGGTGCCGACAACAATGACAATCAAGATAGAGTCGTTGGGTCAAATACTGCATTAAGCTCAGTCAGGTACTGTACTGAAAACGAAATCACTGATTCTAGCCAAAATCTTCTTTCGGGATTCTTCAGCACTGTAGTAGGTGGTCTTGAAGGCGCTCCAACTTTCTGTCACGAATTTAACGGAGTAGGCTCGAATGTAGATGCCTCCTTAATGATTGAATATGAAGATCGCTACGGAATTCGATCAATCAAATTTACCGAAGAACATGTGATTGCAAGTCAAGTAGTTACAAACAATGGAACGACACAGGCTGAAGCCATCTTTAGAGACGGGTACGGACTTGTTAAAATCATTGCATCAGGACCAGACTCCACCGGAATTTTGAGTGGCGAGATTCGTTACTACAACTTTCCAAGCTTTGAAGAAGCTCTTAATGCAGAGATCGAGCGTCTTCAAAAAGAATGTCAAGACGGAACAAAAACTGTCTATGAATGTTTAGGCTACACTTATCCAACTCATTGGTGGAATCAACCATTATACACATCGCAAGGTCAACAGATGCTTGAGATGGCAAAAGAAATGATGCGAACAGGTTCTGGGAAATATAAAGTTTTAGGAAAAATTGAGTTTGATATCGGTCAATCTACTTGGCCAAACAATTAAGAGAGTTCTGAGGGGATACAAAATGAAAAAGCTAACATTAATCAAACAAGTCTTAGGAGTTGCGATTTTGTCTTTATTGACAGCTTGTGGCGGCGACGACAATAATCTGAACGGACAATACTACAATGGTCTTGCATCGGCGTGTGGAACAAACATTCCACAAAACTCGCCGTACACTCAAACAGTCAGAGGACAAGAGGCCAGTGGCGGAATATTAGATTTGATGATCTATGGCGACGGCTCGGGAGCCATTGGCGCCATCGGTGAAATCTATATTCCAAGTTTAGATGCTGTTGGAATTTTTACGAACAACTATAGCAACACCTTCGATCCAAACTATTATAACGGCGGCTATGTTGATAACTATTATGGAAACACCAACAATGGACAATACGGAAATGGTTACTACAACGGCACTGGCGCAGGCCAACTTAGAACCTGTATCAGCACAAACGGAGCTTCAGGCTATATGGAAACAGATGGCGTTGCCGACAGAATCATGCTTCAACTTCAAGGACAAAGCGTAACCTTGGTTCCAGACAACACAAGCTATGCTCAACCTACTGTTAACAATCAATACATTGATGGCGACTGGATATTATCGGTCTCTGGAGCTGGCTCAGCTCGACTATCTTTTTAATTGCAATTAGGTCGACACTCCTCTTATAAAAGGGGGGTGTTACTAGCCATCAGTACTCTCTCAACGATTTCACGCTGCCTGCTTATTGACCAAAGCAAGCAGCGTGTTTTGTTTTCGAATTTCTGTGAGCAAAGCTCAGAAGACTCTTTATCCAGCTCCCTCTCCTCCTGCCTCACCGAAGCCCTAACCCACACAAAATCTAAGCTTGGAGATATAAAAGCAATTTACGTTTTCACGGGCCCAGGGACATTTACTGGTTTGCGAATTGGAGTAAACTTTGCCAAAGGTCTTAGCATCTCTAGTCAAATTCCTTTGTATGGTATTCCCACAAAACTATTAAGCAACGAAAAATTTTATATTCCCATGCGTCCGTTAATCGCTAAAAATTTAAATCGAGAAGAGCTCCAAAGCGGCGCCATGGAGTTTTTAAAGATTTCACCAACCGGAGATTGCAAGCTAGAAAAACCGGGAATCGCGGATACCGTATTAGGATCTTCAGAAAACTGGGACTGGCCCACAGAGCAGGCCGTGCTTGTAGCGCTACAAAAGTATAAAGAATCCTCTAGTAGCATTTCTATTGATTACGGAATCAATCCCAAGATCAACGGGCAACCCGCCTCGTATTAATTTTTTTAGTTTTTAATTTTTTTAATTTTTAAATTCGGCGCTTAATTTCGCCGCTTAATTTATAGACTAAAACCGACTAGGTACAAAACCGAATCAATCAAAATCAACCCACTCCACACACTAAAGGTAGACGGCAGAAGTGCTGTGCCCAGACTCGTCGAGCTTAAGGCAGCTTTCAAAGTCCTAGCTAGATAAAAAAGAATTCCGAGTTTAATGAGAATCACAAGTCCTGCCCCGTGAAAAAACATTGTTAAAAATACTGCCCAGTGGGCATAGGCACTAAATACCATGAGCCTGGAAAATTTAATTTCCTGCGAAATTCCCCAAAGCTTAGTGAACAAAAACAAAAGCGCACTAAAAAAAACAATGCTAAGAAAAGCCATCAAGGGCACAAAGATTTTGGGCAACAAAATAAAATTTAACACCACCCAAAACAATGAAGCCAGCAAAGTCGCGTCAGCTGCATTCAGATTTGTCGAAAGGCTCGGATTGTCCGACATCGCCCTAACGATCTCCTCGAAGCCGCTGCTTAACCCCGCCGCTATTGTGTGAGCCGTGTGTGGAATAGAACTTAGCTGTACCAACGATGCAATTAGCACATAAATGAAGACGGACTTAAACAACATCCAGTTTGAAGTTTGATTCCACGAGTCCGCTACAACTCTGTCAGAGAATTTTATGGGATGACGAATAAAATCGAACAAATCTTGAAAGGGGTGTGAGCTATTTAAACTTTCCATTCAACACACCCCCTCTGGTGCCTAAGCGATTGATATCGACTTTCGTCGTGCCGCTTTGACCCCGAAAACTACAAAGAGCCCAGCTACAATCAGTACAAAGCCCCATACCTTTCGGATGTCTTGAACCGTGATTTCTAAATACGTCTGGCGAATGTCCCTTGGTCGAATTCCCATAAGATCTTTATCTTGCAATAGGTAGTTAACGGCATTCGAGAACAAATCTAGGTTGCCTGCGTTTTTGATAACCCCATTCACAACAAATAGATCATTTGAAAAAACTATCAAGCGCGACTTATCCACTTCCTTTGGAGATGTAGGATCTTGACCCGCGCCCATCTCATCGCCATCCATCATTCCGCCCATAACTTCGGAATCTAGATCTGCACTGCCATGAGAATCTTGTGCGTGAGCCGTTGGGATGATTTCAAAATATTTTTTTAAATTGAATTTATCAAAATTAAGAGAGCCTTGGTTGTCACCCGGACCGTCTGTTGTTGGTTTCTCAGGAGTTTTTTCGGCAACCGTTTTTAAATCTTTTTCAATCAAAACGGCAATAGGAATAGGTCCCTTAATATCGCTATTTGAGGGACGAATATCTTTTAAACTTTTGATGTCTCCAGCTTTCGCGTACGAACGCGTTTCGGATGAAACGAATGTTTTAACCAAAAGACCTTCTTTGGACTGCATAGGCACTCGAATAGAAGTTGTTTCAGGAAACAAAGTTGCTAATGAAAAGGATTCAGTCACATCTACATCGCGTGCATAATTGCGAGTCTCAATGACAACTGGATTTTGCTGTCTATAAGGATCGACTAGCAAATCTTTGCGAAATTCAATTCCATACTTTTCATAGACCATTTTCCACTCTTTTGGAGCTCGTGGACCAAGCAAACTAACAATGGAACCACCCTTTAGAATATAGTCTTCTATCATTTTCATTTCACGATCCAAGGGAGAATTGCGAGGACCAATATTAGCGAGGAGCTCACATTCTTCTGGAATCTTTTCGACACTTACCAACACCGTTTCTTTAACTGTGTAGTTTGAACTCTCTAAAGCGTCCTTTAGAACCTTCACACCCTGAGGTCCCGCATCAGAGATGCTAGGCTGCCCGTGTCCCGAAATAAAACACAATGTTTTTTTCTGTCCCTTGATGGCCTGAATGATGGCATTTGTTAACTGCTCTTCGCCCTTATTATCGGAGAAATTTTCGACTCGTGATTCACGACCCGAACCTAATGCTCTAACAATAATAATGTTGTCTCTTTGAATTTTGTCTTCTTGAGCTTCCGTACTAAACTCATTGGGATTTTTGATTTCAAGCTTGAGCTTACCCTTTGAAGCCGATTGGTAATTTTCTAGAAACTTTCTCACATCTAGATTGCTTGAAATTCGTGCAACATTTGTAGAATAAACTCTAACCAAAACATTCTCGCTCAAACCTTCAAGAATTTTAACCGTCTGGTCGCCTAAGGTGTGCAGCTGGCTAGCTGTCATGTCTTTCTTCCAGCCCTTCTCGGTCGTCGCCCAAACAGCGAGCCAGTTAACAAAGCCTAAAATAAAGAATGTCATTAGGGCCATGACCGCCAGGCTCAAACCAAACTGAGTACCACGTTGTTTGATCCAAATTTTCAATCGATCTGCGCTGAAGACCACCCATAAGATCAATCCCAAGAGAGCTGCGCCTAACAATATTGGGTAAGCCAGCCCGCTTGCTCCCCAGGCAGGAATAAAGGCCCAGACAATGATGTTTCCGAATAGAGCACTGATAAATAGAGAAAATCCAATTTTTGATAGTTTCATAAATCAAGACCTCCAAGCACGGCTCTCGATAGAGCGGTTGGTTAAGAACAAAAAGAAGACAATATAGCTTAAAAACATCGTCACAGATTTAAACTCTAGGCTTCCCTTCGAAAAAGAGATGAATTGTTCACTTACTGACAATTGTTTAATAACAGCTTGAGTGATTCCCGTTGTTGATTCGGACCAAATTGAAATCAATGTGAGTCCAAAAATACTAAAAAAAGTAAAAACCAAAGCAATCAGCTGACTCTCGGTCACACTTGACCAAAAAGTGCCAATGGCAACGTAGGTTAAGGAAACCAACACCAATCCTATATATGTCGAGATGACGATTCCCAAATCGGGACCAGCGCTTTGTGCACCTTCCTGGCTAAAGATAAACAAAAAAGTGGGAAAGACCAAAGTCATGGCCAACATAATTAAAACGATACTTGCTGCGCCCCAGAACTTTGCCATCACCAATGACGTCGTTTTTACTGGAGAAGTCATCAAAAGCGAAAAAGTGTTTTGAGATGATTCCGTTGTAAAAAGCCTCATCGTAAAAAATGGAATCATAATCAATAGCAAAACATGTGTTTGCGAATAAAATGCCTCGGCCAGCCGATCTATCGTAACTTGCGGTGCGGCTGCAAACTGAGATTGCTGTGTGTACATCAAATAACTTTGTAGAAATGAGTTAAAAACCAAGCCCATGAAGAAAACAAACATTCCAATGAAGACGTAAGCTAGTGGGGTGTAAAAATAACTTCTAAATTCTCTCTTAAAAATAGTGTTGAATGCTCTAAACATGCAATCCTCCTACAATCCCGCAGGGGCGTGAGTAACTGTATCGCCCGCAACAATTTTTAAATAAGCTTTTTCGAGAGAGTCGCCTCCCCCTCCAGCTGTTAAGTTTTCGACTGTATCGTTAACCATTATTTTTCCGTGATTGATTAAAATCACTTTCTGACAGGTCATAACAACTTCTGGTAAAATATGAGTCGACAGAATCACAGTGTGCGTACCAGCCAACCCCTTAATGAGATTTCTAATCTCAACAATTTGAACCGGGTCCAAGCCCACTGTTGGCTCGTCCAAGATCACAACTTCGGGGTCATGGACCAACGCCTGAGCGATTCCAACTCTTTGTCTGTATCCCTTAGATAAAGTCGCGATAATTCTTGTAGAGTTTTCTTTAAGCCCGCAGTGTTCAATCACATAATCAATGCGCTCTTTCTTTTTTTCTTTTGGCACCAATTTAAGATCAGCGACATAATCGATGTATTCGCGTACTCTCATCTCTAAATAAAGTGGCGGCTGCTCAGGCAAATAGCCCACACGTTTTTTAACTTCCATAGGTTCTTCAAAAACATCAAAACCCGCAACCTTCACCTCTCCAGATGTCGCGGGCATAAAAGCGCTTAAAATTTTCATGGTCGTGGATTTACCTGCACCGTTAGGGCCCAGCAAACCTAGAATCTGCCCCTTAGGCACATCAAAAGTCAGCCCCCGAACGGCCGAGAAATCCCCGTATTTCTTCACAAGATTTTTAACTTCAATCATGGGTTCCTCCAAAATAGTCAATGATTTATGCGGTCATAGAAGTAGTTCCTAAGTGTCAATCTCCCTACGTTTAAAGTCAAGAGCCCGTAACCTAATTAAGAAATCCTGAGGTACAATGATCTGAAGCAGAGGAATCTTAGATTTTGGAAATCAACGTTCTAGAGCTCTATCGTAAATTTTTGGTGCCCATGACGCCAGGTCCTGCCGTGTCCACAATCTTAAACGTAGTAATGTCCGGGGGCGAAACGACCCAAGATATGGCCGAAGTGATTGCACGAGACCCTGAACTTGCCGAGTGGCTACGAATTTCACTTAAGCGTATGGGACGCGGTGGCAAAAACCAATCCCTTGAATACATTGTGTCAATCATGGGCATGAACCGCGTGAGAAACCTTATTATTGGGCGCCACGTCGAACGAAGTCTTGTTGCTCAAGAAAATACCATTATGGGCAAACTTCTGGCCGAACGGGAAAAAGCTCCCAAAAGCGGGAAAGAAGATGAAAATGATGATGAAAGCAAAGTCATTCCAGAAATTGCCGACTTTACTAAATACGTCGCCTATGCCCAGCGTGCAGAACAAGTTGCTGTAGATTTAAAGTACTCACATCCCGGCCAGGCCTATGCTGGGGGAGTCCTTTTTGACTATCTTTCAACTTACTTTGCCCAACTGAAAGAGTTCGATAAATCCGTGAGCGATCCTGCGTTCCAAAAACCTGAAAAATATATTGAGACCATTTTTGAAGATGGGCTTCGCTGCGCTGTAGCCTCCGACGAAATCATTAGATTCATCTCAATTACCTACCAAAAAAATGTTTTCTTAAGCTCGTTAGTTCGAAATATCGGGAAACTCATATTGCTAGCCTACGATCCCAAGGGCTACGAAAGAGCCAAGAAAAATTACGAAGAAGCTGTTGCGAAAAATATGCCCGCGCGTCGCCACGAATTTGAAGAAGACGAATTTGATTTTGACCATGCTCAGGTGACGGCGCTTTATGTGGGCCGCGCCCCCTGCTTCCGAGGCATCGAGAAAAGTCTCGACTATCATCATAACCCACGCCTCTTAAGGTCTCGAGACAAAGAACTTCACGCTCTGTCGTGCGTTCTAAGATTGTCCGGCTTGCTTGTTAATGTCTACCAAGAATTTAGGCTTCAAGAAGCTGATATTGGCAAAATGCCTGATGCCCGAATCACGAACAGCGAAGTCTTCAAATTTTTACGCCTAACGGCCGACGAATGGGACGAAGTCAAACAATCCTACGCCATGAATTTAATGAGAGCTGGGCTTTAGCAAGTTTACTGTGAGCAGGGAAGAGTTGCTGAGCAAGAAGCGTCAGTAGAGTAATGGCACCTATCGTGCAATGGCCCTTAGGATGCATGAAAGATTCTACTGTCCAAAATGTAAAAGTATCGAGTTCAAGAAATACGGGTTTTCTAAA
>JBGSZX010000051.1:0-52487 GCA_041750195.1 Bdellovibrionota bacterium
TTGAGGCTAGAACTCTTTAGGATGCTGATCAAGGGGTGTTTGCCTTAGCAAACGCCCTTTATAGGGGTGTTTGCCTTAGCAAACGCCCTTTATGGTTTCACTTGCGATATCGAAATTCTAAGTAAACTCTATAAGAGTAAGCTGTCATGCTCCAATAGCTCATGATGACTGAGGCCCAAAGGGCCATATTTCCGATGTCGAAAAGTGGAATTCCATTTTCAAACGGATTCCATTCTGATGCAAAGAGTCGTCCGCCCACTACAATGCAGCCTAGGCCAATGAATTGTAGTAGGGTTTTGACTTTTCCAATCCAGCTAGCGGCGATCACAACGCCAACGGAAGCTGCCATAGCGCGTAATCCTGAAACTAAAAATTCTCTACTCAGCAACAAAAAGGCAAGCCAGGCGCTTATTTGTGGATCTGGATTGATCATGCTCGGGTAATTTGTTCGAGCCATTAAAAATACGACAGCCACCACAAGAAAAATTTTATCTGCAACGGGGTCCATAAGCTTGCCAATGTCGCTTTCTTGCCTAAGGCTGCGAGCGAAATAGCCGTCCAAGACGTCTGTAATGCCAGCTAGCACAAGAATCGCAAGTGCCCACCAGCCCATGTGAACTTCAATAAAAATGGCTAGGAGCGGCATAAGTGCCAATCTGAGTCCCGTTAAAAGATTGGGGAGCGTAAGAAAGGGGTGAGCCATGCTATGTTATTAGCATGAATTTTTCACTTTGGATGCGATCAAACATTTTCGTTCAACTATTATTAGCCGGCTTGGTTTTGGGCTGTGCATCGACACCAATGAAATTAAAGGAATCGAATACAATTGTAAAAACAGGCGATCCCTCTGTGTTGATTCTCTATGTGAGTGATCTTCACAGTCAGCTTCGTCCTGGCAAAGATGGAGTGGGTGGATACGCAACTCTCAAAGCTTGGATTGAAAATGAAAAGGCAAACGTTGGAGCCAAGACAGATGTTTTGGTTTTGGCGGGCGGCGATCTTGTCGGCAAAGGCTCGTTGCCTTGTCAGCTAACTAACGACAAAGATTGTCTACCATTATTAAAAGAATTGGGGATTCAATATTCTGCTTTGGGAAATTATGAACTTTACAACAAAGTCGCTGATCTTCAGAAATTATCAGAAGCTAGTGGAATAGTCTTTTTGGGGGCGAACGTGCTTTTGAAAAACAGAAGTGGCGCACTTGCTGGCCCATGGTCACGTGATCCAGTTTATTTTAAGGGACCAAAATCTGGAATCGGTTTTTGGTTAAGTTCGTGGACCATGCCGGGAGATGTCAGTGCTTATGATGTTCAGGCTTTTCCGTCCGAAAGTGATTGGTTAAGATTAAAGCAAAAGGCTGGAGACGAGTCTGTTATATTTTTAACGCATCAGGAAATGGCTCAAGATGAAGCTTTTCTAAAAGAAGCTTGTCAGCATTTAGGTCAAAGCTCAGCAAATCCTATTCATGGGAAGTCCAATGTCATCGGATTGTTTAAGGCCAATGATCATCATGAACCACGAATGAAAATGTCCGCATGTGATGCGCCTATTTTGGAAGCGGGCCCGTTTGGAAATACCGGTTTGAGATTTTTTATTAGCCAATCAAAAAAACTGCATGACTTTAAAAGCATTGATCCAGTCGTTTATACTCCCAATGCATCTCTAAAAACTAAGATTGATGCTTTATATTCGAGGCTTGCGCCAAATGCTGACGAAGTTTTAGTGAAGAATTTATCAGAAAAATCAACGTTGGATTTGGCGAAATGGACGGCCGATTCCTTTAGGTTTAAGACGCGTGCCGATGTCGCCATTGTCAACGAAGGCTATGTAAAAAATGCCTTAGCCGCTGGTGATGTCACCAGAGAAGATTTTTTTCTTACCATGCCGTATACAAATAAGTTGTTCGGTCTTGACTGGGCTGTGAAGGATCTCGAAAAATCACTTTGTCAAGCATCAAGAAGAGCTGTTGATTCACAGCTTGACCACGGCTCACAGCTGGCGATATCCGGGCTTAAATTGGAAGATGCCGGGACCCCTAAGTGTCACGTTTCTGGAACCCGCAAAAGCAATGTAAAAGTTGTTGTGGATTCCTATATGCTCAGTCGGGCACCTAGGTGGCTTGGGGCAGATATCAAAAATCGTGTCTTTAACTTTGGCGTAGATTCTCGCCGCATTTCGATGCTCTATTTAGAGAATAGCAAAAATTTAGAAGCTCAAAAGTAGGAAGTTTGTGAGAGTATTTTCTAATTTGGCAATTAGCTTGGACGGAAAGATTGCAGACGCTAATCTTCCGAGCAAAGCTCTTGGGACTCCGTTTGATCGTCAAATGATGCAAAAAATTCGTCAAGATGCCGATTTGATTTTGGTTGGAGCCGGAACATTGCGGGCGCACCCTAGGGCGATGAAAATCAAGAAAAAGCTATCGTCTAAAAAAGCGCAGCCCACAAATGCCGTGGTTACGGCAAGCGGAATCTTGGATTCTCGATGGCCATTTTGGTCTGATGATAGTGTCATTCGAATCATTTTTACAACGAGCGAAGGAATGTCTCGCGCGCTTGAGTCTTGTCAAGATAGAGCATTGGTTTTTGATGTCGGCGAAGAAAAAATTAATTTTAAAAAAGTTTTTCAGAAATTAAAGGAACTTAATTACAAAAGTGTTTTGGTGGAGGGCGGGGGTGAGCTCATGGCCGGCATCATAGCCGAGGACTTGCTCCATGAACTTTATGTCACGTTGACTCCCAGAATAGTGGGCGGCCGCTCCAATCCATCTTTGGTGGGAGGAGCTGCGGCTCTTTGGAAAAATCTAGAGCTGCTAAAGCTAAAGCGTGTTAAAGATGAAATGTATTTTCATTACAAAATGAAGGGCTCAAAACGTGTTTGAATTGGAATTTCAGGTAGATTATGTCGACACTGATGCCATGGGAATTGTGCATCATGGTCGTTATTGTCGCTATCTTGAAAGAGCTAGAGTAAGATGGCTTGAAGATCAGGGTTTGTCGTATAAAGTTATGGAGTCCAAGGGTTTTGCGCTTCCATTAAGAAAGTTAAATGTTGAATATTTAAAACCATTGAGATTTGATGACAAAGCGAAAATTAGGCTTGAAATTGCGCAAGTAAGTAGAGCGCGTATATTGTTAGACTATAAGATTTTTGACCATCAGGGAGAGATTTTATTAAGTCGCGCTCAAACAGAGCATGTGTTGATGAAGGACTCGAAATTGATTTCGATTCCTATAGAATGGAGGAATTTATGGCTGCCGCAGAAAGATCCGAAATAATAGATGTTCCCTTGAAAAAAATGTTCCAGGCCATCTGTGATTATTCGTCTTATCCAAAATTTGTAACAGGGGTAAAGTCCGTTGACGTTAAAAGCCAAGACGAAAAAGGTGCAAAGGTGCACTTCGACGTAGAGATGATGAAACGCGTTGAATACACTCTAAATTTGTCTCAGCAAATCGATTCTGAAGAGCGCAATGCGAGAGTATCCTGGAGCTTGGATAATTCTAAGTTTTTTAAAATCAGCAACGGTTTGTGGGAGCTTAAATCATTGGGCCCCGATAAGACCGAAGTTCTATACAAGCTAGAAATTGATTTTTCATTTCCTGCCCCTGGCTTTGTTTTGAAAAAGCTTGTCGCGGGCGCTTTGCCTAAGACCATTCAAGAATTTGCTAGTCGAGCAAAGTCTCTATAAAAATTTTAAGGTAAAAATTTTAAGGTAAAAATTTAAGGTAAAAATTTAAGGTAAAAAATTTAAGATGAGGGCTATTACGCAATGACTGAATTTGATGATGCATCCGGTGGAGCTGGTGATGATCCTGGAAACTCCAACAAAAAGCCGCCAAACATTCAAAGCATTGCCGGCGAGCTATTAAGGCGGGCGGTGACCCTTGGTGCAGGGGCCTATATTTCTGCCGAAGACACCGTTTCAAAAACTTTGAATACGGTTCAGGCACCCATTCATATATCTAAAGCTGTCATGATTGATTTGATGGATAGGTTTGTCGAAAACTATTCCATGCAAGTTACGGCTAAAATTGATTTTGTTAAAAAGAAAAAGGAGAACGACGATGTCTAAAACTTTGGTAAATACAGATAAAGCTCCGGCTGCGATTGGTCCCTATTCTCAGGGCATAAAAATTGGAAACTTGCTCTATACTTCAGGACAAATTCCGCTTGAGCCAGGTGCAAAGCAACTTGTTAGCAGCGAAATCAAAGAGCAGGCTAGACAGGTTTTTAAAAATTTGAAAGCCGTAATTGAAGCCGGCGGAGCGCAAGTTGGAAGTGTCGTAAAAACTACTGTGTTTGTGACAGACTTGGGAGATTTTGCGACGATCAATGCAGAATATGCAGCATTTTTTGATGAATTTGCAAAGGGTAAGTCATACCCCGCTCGATCAACCGTGCAAGTAGCTGCGTTGCCAATGGGTGCTAAAGTTGAAATTGAGGCCATTGCGGCTCTGTAAATTCTGGGTGGAATAAAAAGAGTGTTTATTGAACGAAAAAAAAAGTCTAGGTGGTGGGTCCTTGGCCCTCTTGGTCTTTTTTTGACCATCATTGTTTGGGATATGGGACGTTTTGCTGGTGCCCTCGAAGAGCGCGCGCGCAATAGTTTGCAGGCGCCTCCTGCGGTTGATCTCATTGCTGTTTTGACAGGTGGGCAAGGGCGATTAAAGGAAGCATTTAGACTCCTTGAAAAGCAAAGAGGGCGCACATTGTTGATAAGCGGAACGTCTGCGTCTCTAGATGACATTTTGAAGGTGAATGGCGTCGAAAACTTTCCTGACCTCATGCGTTCTCAGGTTTTCATGGATCCTGACTCACAGCGGACGGTCGATAATGCACAAAAGATAAGAGCGGTCGTTGAAAAGCAGCAAATTCGATCGGTTTTGGTTGTGACCTCTAACTACCATATGCAGCGATCAATGGAACTTATTCAGGAGGAGCTTGCCAAGCCTCCCGCCATTGATGTGACGCTGTACCCATACCCGGTCTATTCGCCAAATTTTGATCCAAGAACCTGGTGGAAAAGCCTCGATGCATGGCGCATTTTTGTGTCTGAATATTTGAAGTCCTGGTCTCCGTTATAAATTCAGATAAAGTGTTGTCACTATGATCAGAAAAATTATAAATCTTTCATCCCAAATTTTGTGTCTTTTAGCCTTGCTGGTGTTTGCGCAAAACGCACATGCTCAGTTGATTTCGGTAACGTGTACCGATAAGGGAACCACATTATCGCAGTCGCAATGCGATACCTTGATGTCCAGCTTGGAAACAGAGCTCAATAGTGGTTTGCCGAATGTTGAAACCGGGCAATACACACAAGGCATTGCCAACGCAAACGCGATGGCTGCCACGGGTGTTGGATACGCAATTGGTTCTGATTTCTCTTACGCACTCATCGGTGGAGGCATTGGTTTAGGTGTCGACTTGGGCGATAACTCATTGAGTGATGTCATTACAGGTAAAGCCGACATGCAAACCATGGCTGGTTTGGGAGCACAAGGATCGGCTGTATTGGGGATCAATCCAGGAAAATTTTATTCTAATAAGATATGGTTCATCGATCCTACAAGAATTCGCATTTATTTGAGTTTCATGAGCAAGTCTCAAAGCTTCGATACCATCAGTGCCAAATTCTCTAACTTTGGTCTTGTTGGTAGTTACAATCTTCTTGCGGGCACAAGCCTGGGACTTGGTATGGTAAAATGGAACGGAGTTAATATCGTTTCAGGGATAAAATATGCCACATTTGAGGGAAGCTTTTCACAGTCGATTCCAGCTACTTCTGTAGCTGGACCGCTAACAACAACTGCAAGTGCAGCTGCTGCGCCGGCTTTAATCTCGGCCGATTCTAGCAACTTTTCCATTCCCATTGAGGCCAATTCTTCTGTGAAACTTTTGCATTTTTTGACCTTCAACGCTGGTTTGGGGGCCGATCTTAACTTTGGAAATACTTCTGGTACCGGAACATACGATACGACCATTTTGATTAGTGGAGCAGGTGCCGGTGGTGCGACTGGAGCCGCGTCGGCTGAAGTTGGTAGCGATTCTTCTCCAACTCTTATGAACCTTAGGGCCATGTTCGGCACCAACATCGACTTCGTAGTTGGATCATTAAACCTGGGTGTTCAAAAATCATTGACCGGCGGCGTCTGGGGCGTCAACGCCGGCCTTAACTTTTTCTGGTAATAGCTAAATTTTTTTAGGCAGCAGCTTAGTTGCCAAACAGATCGCCATGCATTCCTAGGACTGCATGGCGATTTTGCATTTCAACTGTAAATTTCAACTGTGCGCGCTTAAGAGTTGCTGATAGCGGATTTGGCCTAAATATTCAGAAGCTTGGGCGCACATAGAGCCATTTGTATAAATATTCTAATAAGTTATCGAGATTGTTTAAAGTAATGGCTACCCAGCAACTCTTAAGCACGCACAGTCTAGTTTTGCGAAGAAGCTGTCTTGTTGAGCCGCTTTGATTGCAGCAGCATCACAACCCAAAAAATTAGGATTGCGGCAAAGACGCTTTGGCGTTGTTCCAGCCAATAAGACGCTGCTTTTCCAATGATCCCTTGCGGACTAAAGCCAAGAAAAAGACTCACTCCTAGAATCCAACGCTTTTCAATTTCATTTGCGAGACTCCAGCTTAGAGGAATCAAAACCCACAAAATCGAATAGGTATATTGCCAAGGCAGGGGCGAGGCCATGAAGCCTAGTAGCGCCCATATGCTCATGTTTAAGAGAACATGGCTCGCATTTTTAGGAACATCCGCGAGTACAAATCGCTTCAGGCTAAGCCATGCCCAAATGACAAGTGGCAGGGCTAGGGCTAGGGGCCATAGTTTAAAATTTGGAACGCCTAGGTGGTTGATTGCAAGCGGGAAAAAGCCCTGCATATTAATTGATGTGGTATCGATAGGGAGGTCATAAGAGCTTCTTTTCATATGAACGGCCCAATCGATCCAATATTTAGGGGTGGGAAGCAAGGCTATTACAAAAAACACTCCCGTAATCCACAGCATTCCAATTTTGTCTTTGAGCTTTGCAAAACTAAGGGCAATGAGAATTGTATGAATTTTAACAAGGGCAGCTAGGCTAACGAAGGCTATCCCGGCGGTGCGCAGTGGCCGACTTTGAGGGAATCGTTGGAGAAATAAAATTCCAAGTAAAATGCCACCTATAATCCATAGGCCAATTTGGCTTACATGAAATTCACTATCAATAAATCGCAATGTCCCAAGGAATGAAATGAATATTCCCATAACGAAGGATTCTTTTGCATCTACAGATTTGTCACTCCAATCGCGGGAAACAATTCGATATAGCAAGTATGGCAATACGATAGCTAACAACGCATGCAGGGCGGCATAGATCCAGCGGGCAACGTCATATGAAAAGAAATGAAAAACTGAAAAGGGGAGGGCCACAACTGGGGCGTATTTGTATGAAAAATCTCTCTCATACAAATAGGGGCTATCGCCATTCAGAATACGGCCAGCGGCTTTATAATAGGCTCCAAAATCCCAACCTTGGCCATTGAGCTGGCGGGAAAAACAGCTGGCTAGAATGAGTATCGCAATGATGCCCAAGCCCACTTTATAGTAGCTCGCGATATCTTCCTGAGTTTTCTTTGTTGATTCCGACATTATTCAAAGCGTCCCTCTATAAGAGTAAACCTTAAAACCCTGAATTGGCAATGCGCTAATATTTGATTAGCTTAAGCAAAATGATTGAGTCGAAAATGCTTGGATCGGACATAAGCTTGAAAGGAAACCTTTCTAGGATCTTCTCGTCTGTCTGGTTTTGGATGTTGCTCGCTCTTTCTCTCCGATTTCTATTTATGGGCGATGCTAGTTTCTTATTGGATGAAGTAGCCCTTATAAATAGAGCCTATGATTTGAATCTCCGGGGAGAGTGGGCCGATCACGGTCTTTTGGGCACTAGGGGAATCATATATGGGCCATGGCCCACCTGGGCATTTCAGTTTTATTTATTCATAGGGACTTTTTTAAAGACGAACTTTATTTTCTATTTTTATCTGAATTGTTTTGTTCACACAGCGTTTTCTTTTGTAGGCCTTCTTTGGCTCAAGAAAATTTTTAATTGGATTCCAAACTTAATGCTAATTCTTGTGGCTCTTAGCCCCTATTTTTTTCAATATTCTAGAATGCTTTGGGATAATTCTTTTCTTATTGAAATTAGTCTTTTGCTTTTTTGTGCTTCGTGGTCTTTTTTGCTTCGTCCTCGAGGTTTAATGCTTTTAATCTCAGTATTTTTAGCAACGACAGCTATGATGATTCATTTTATGGTGACGCCACTTGTAGCCGCCTTGTTTGTTTTGGTTGTTTTCGAGCAAAATAAATGGTTTCTTCGCCAATGGGCTTGGACGATCTTCGCGCTGGTCTTGGCAGGTTTTTATATCGCTCCGTACGGAAAATTTTTGCTGCTTGGGTTTTTTGACGGGACAGTGGGAGGGCCAGGTGGAGGATGGAATCTCAAATTTTTGGATGGTTCGTTGCTTGGTTTTTCTTTGTTAACTCATTTGGGCTGGGATAATTTTTTGGGAGTAACAACCCCTCGAATCGTTAGGGCCATTAGTTATCTGAGTGCAGTTCCTGGGCTTGCGGTGGCGATTATATTTTTCTATCAGTTTTATCAAAATGTATTAAAAGTTGGAGATCTTAAAACTTTTGACCCAATACTTTCAAGATTCTTGAGAATTTTTTGGGTCATTCTTGTTGTCTTTGCTTTTTTCACAAAGCTGGGAGGGCATCCTCATTATTTCAATGGTAACTGGCTTCCTTTCTTTCTACTTTGCTCCTATGGTTACTATAGATGGCAGAAAAATTTCTTTGCTTTAAATAATAAAATTATCAAAGCTGCTTTTGTTTTTGGATTCTTAGGGCTTACAAATATTGTTTTGTATTTTCATCTCAATCATGGCTCACGTGACTTAAGGTATGGGCCTACAATAGCTAATCAGCTTGAAGTGGTGGATCAATTGTTGGCTCATTCGGGTGATCCCATAAAATTGGAAATACATGAAGCTTACTTGCAGAACCTAAAACAGAATTTCATTTTTTTGGCAGAGCTAAACAGTGGCTTAGCGTACATTAAAGATAAAGAAAGTGACGTAGATCAGAAATTTAGTTTGATAAGGCCCGGAACTAAAGATCGACCCAATAGCGGTCAAATATTTTTACAAAAGCTCTAAACCTTCGTAAAAAATACTAGCAGCATAAAAATAGGCGTAATAAGCAATTATTGATAACGACGATGTTTAAAGATGCCGGAACGGCAAAGTAAGCCTTCAAAGGAGCATCTTAAAACTCCAAATCCATATTTAACGGATCTGCTAAAGCTAATAGAGCTAGCTTCTTCAAAGTATTTTGTAGGCACTGAAACTTCTCCAATATTATAGCCTTTCATCGCAATTTGGACGAGCATTTCGTTATCAAAAACAAAATCATCGTTATTGATATCAAGATTTAAAGACCGCAAAACTTCGGCAGAAAAAGCTCGGTAGCCAGTGTGATATTCCGAAAGTTTTTGACCAATCATTAAATTTTCAAAAGCTGTTAAGAGTCGATTGGCGATGTATTTGTAAACCGGCATTCCCCCTTTAAGGGCACCCTTGCCTAAAATTCTTGAGCCTAAAGAGACATCGTAGACACCTGATGAAATGAGGCTGGATAAGGCGCCCAATAGTTTCGGTTCATATTGGTAATCTGGATGAAGCATAACCACAACATCGGCACCCTCGGCGAGGGCGGCTTTGTAGCAAGTTTTTTGATTGCCTCCGTAGCCTTTGTTAATTTCGTGCCTAATAACTTTTAAAGGCCAATGGGAAGATAACTGAGCCGCAACAATAGAAGTTTGATCGCTTGAATTATCGTCTACTAAAATAAAAGTATCGACAACTTGCGGACTTACGTCCTTTAAAGTTTTTTCAAGTGTTGCCTGGGCATTATAGGCGGGCAGCACTGCAACAATTTTTTTACCATTTTGCATGGGCTCGATATACTAAATATGATGCCTATGGTCAAAGGATGGAGGTAAAATATATTTCCCTCAAAAATCCAGATCTTAAAGAAAGAAATTGCTTTGAATCTTTGCTAAGTTTTTTGGTTTGAAGGCCCTTAAAACCCTATTTCGAGTCCACCCAAAGCTTTGTTTGCTCGCGTTGTTAAATATTGCTTTGGCGAGTTCGTATGTTGTGACTCGTTGGTCTCAATGGACCATGGGGCCTGTTGGTTATGATGCCTTTGGATTTTACTACTCGGGAAAAATTTTTAGAAATTATTTTGAAGGCAAGGGACCCTTACATTTTTATATTGAGCACGAGCAGGTTGAAAATTTAAGAGATACTGTAAAATCCATTTCATCGAATTTTGAAGATTGGTACCAAGTTTTAGGACCTTTGGCGTTTTCCACAATGGAAAAGTCAGGAAAAGTGGCGCTTCAATATCCTCCAGGTACGGGATTAATTTTTTCGCTTTTGCCCGAAAAGTCTGCACCTAATATCTTAAGTCAAATTGATGTTTTGGTAATTTTTTTTGGGATGCTTTTTTTGTTTCTTTTGAGTCAGCGGGCCCGACCACCAAATTCTTTTTGGCTTGTGTATTTTTCGACATTTGCTTCAATTTTAACAATAGACATTGTGACAGGACGAAGTTTTTCAATCCAATCATCTTTTTTGTTTCTCATTCTGGGGCAAGGAGTGCTTGTATATCTTAGCTCGTTAGATAAAGATGTGAATAAGGGATTGAATGAAGCGCCCAAGAATCATCGTGCCCAAATATTGCTTTCGATTTTGGGAGGGACACTACTTGGGTTTGCATGTTTGTGCAGATTGCCAATTGTGTTTCATTTTCTGGGCTGGGTTGCTCTGATTGCCTATGACAAAAAGAAAATCTTTTTTTTCGCTTTTGGTTTTGCTTTAAGTTTTGTTCTTCCAATGGCGCTTTACAATTGGTCATTAACAGGCGTTCCATGGCAAAGTAGCTATCCACATTACGACACTCAACCGCCAACTCTAGATGCTATGTGGGAGACTGTTCCATTTTTCTTTTGGGGAAAAGGTTCTAGGTTAAATGCTTTTTTGCTGGTTGTTTTAATGGGAGCATGGTGGACACGACATAGCTGGAGTCCGGCAAAAAAACAGTGGCTTCAATTAATGCTTTTAGCGCTTCCACCAACGTTATACTTAATAACTCACAAAATGTTTGCTATGTATTATATGTTCCCGACTATTTTAGTTGTGATGTGGAGCGTGAGTCTTATGTCGTACTTCACCGGAACTATAGATGTCCATGAAGCAAGGCTAATGTCAGGCAAGGAAGTGCAAAACAAAAATTTTGTTTGCGATCGTATTGGACAGTGGATTGTAGGGGGCGCACTTTTAGCCTCAACTAGTTTTTTTGTTTATTTTCATAGGGAACCATATGTTTTCGAGACCAAGCCGACCGCCAAGGTAAGTGCTGTTGTCCGCAAAATTATGGAGAATCCAAAGGCCTACATCTACAGCGAGTTTTTGTCTGGCACAGTTTTGTATGAATATGGAAAGCCCGGATTTAAATTGTCGAGGACAACTCCCGAGATTCGAAAAGAAGTAAATAGGAGAATCCACCTTCAAGGTTATGAACAATATTGGCTAAAGGATGAAGAGGTCTGGGGTTTGATTGACCAAGAGCTTTCAGATATTGATGCAAAGTTGGTTAAAGTAGGTTCAATTTATGGAAAAGAATTGTGTAAGATTGTATTTATTGATTCGAAATAAATAGACGCAAGTTTTTCAATTGGTGCTTAGGCTAATTTTTTGGCTCGTAATTTTTTTTGAACTTTTGTAAAAGTCCAGAGACTGGCAACCGAAAAAACTGTTATTCGTAAGAGTGCTGAAGATTTTAAATTTACATGTGAAAAATGATTTAGAATAGACGGAAGAACTGGGCCCTCGCCAAGGAGGATATCTGTCGACATTACAAAAGCTTGAAAAATACAGGCCCATATTAAAAGGGCAATGAATGCTTTCTGAATTAAAGGAGTCATTTTTCCCAGTAGAAACGGGATCCATAGTGAAAATAACACAAGGGATGGGGCCAAATAGCGAGGACCGGGAGCGGAGCCGCCATGCCAACCTCCAAAGGAAGCATTCATCCAAAAAATTCCCAGAAAAGCTAAACAAAACCCAAAGGCAAGGATACGAAATTTTTCAAAGTGTTTTTGAAAGATTAGGAAAATTAGCGCAACTAAGACAGCGAGAACCCAAGGCTGAGTTATAATCAGACCACGTTGAGGTCCATACAACAATGCGCCTACGGATTCCCATTTTGGAAAAAAATTTATTACCCCCCAAAGGGCATCTTTCTTATCTGAAAGATCTATAAAATATGGATTTTGATATTTGCTCGAGATGACAAAAGGACTTCCGTAGTAAAACTGGTGATACCAACTCCATATGATTCCAGGAAAAATGCCGCCAGCTATAAATTTCCAATAATCATTCAAGGAATTTTTATAGTGCCAAAGCACAAATAGCATTCCTGGAACAAGGAAGCCGACGCCAAAATCACAAAGCAGGGCCCAGCCAAAAAAGAATCCTGCCCAATAGAAATGACCCCATATCAGACTTAAAAATAAGAAAAGCAAAAAGACCGAGCTTAAAGAGTGGCCAAAGAAAGTATTTAAAAAGACTGAAGAGGTTGTTCCAAACAAAAAGGCAAGAAGAAATATGGTCTGACTTCGGAGTGAAAATTTTTTGTCTTGCATCAAAGAAAGCGCGACAAGGGCTAGTAAGGCCCAGGGAATAACTTGAAGAATGATTGATGAAATCTTCATAAAGGGCAAAGAAGCCTTTTCTCTTAGTAGGTAGCGTTCTTGTGGTGACTCCGTTCTGTGCACAAGTATGGCGTCCATGGGCGCCACTATGGGGATGGCAAGAATCGCGGGTCCCGGAGCTTTGTTGCTAGTGTAAGCTCCATCGGGGGTACGCGCCCAGTCAACAGTAAAACGATCGTAGTCAGGATCTAGTCTAAAGCTTCCTCGTTCAAGGAAAGAAAAAACGGCAGCTGCTCGGGATTTTTCATTCGTGCCACCAGATTGCTCGAATGTTAACTGAATAAAAAGAAAAAGACCTATAAGTGGAAAAAGCGGAGAGCGATAACCAGCTAATACGTGCTTTTTAAATCTTCTAACAAATTCCATACGTCAAACAAATTTCATCACTCGCACGCATCCACAGCCCGCTTCAGCCGAGCTTCAAACTTCTCAGCATTCTCAAAACCAAACAATTCCAAACCTCGGCAAACTTTCCCGGAAGGATTGCGAATCAAAACTGTGGGCAGTCCGATGATTCCAAACTTATCAATCACAGCTTGGTTGGCATCGTTGGTCAAAGTTAAATCGTGTTGCACAAACGCCCAGCTTTTCTCCGAAAAATAGGCTGCAATATTGGCGGATGAAAAAGTTTCAGATTCTAACTCTTGGCAAGCGGCGCACCAATCAGCTCTAAAGTCGATAACGGTCCACTGGTCGCGCGGTGCCTCTTCTAATGTCCATACGGAAAAAGGCAAGTGTGCGTTGCCGGGTTTTTTAACGAGTAGTTGAACGCCGGGCACGATGAAAAACAAGGAACCCGCTAGCATCAAAACTGTTCCAATATGTTTGAACCACGGTGTGAAGCGCCCCAAATGAGGTTGCTTGTGAAGTCCAACCAATATGTTAGCCAGCACAAGAAAGGGAAGACTCATTCCAAAACCAAAAAAGGATAGGGCAATGGCTCCGTCAATGTAGGCCGACGAGCTTTGCGCAAGTGAGCCCGTGAGCCACGCCATTAAGGCGATTATAACCGGGCCAACACAGGGAGCCGCTACAATGCCTAAACCTGCGCCCATAGAAAGAGCTTGCATCAAACGCTTTGAAAAGGGTTGTTCTGTCATTCCTCCAGATCCCGAAAATATTTTTTGCAAAAATTGTGGTGCTTGAAAGGGAAGAAGTCCCGAAAAAAATATGGCTGAGAGTGCGATCAGTGTTCCCACGCCAATTAAAAACAGAGGCGTTTGAGTGATGCTTCCAAATACAAGTCCCGATGAAGCTGTGAGAAGGCCGATCACGGCATAGCTAAGGGTCAGGCCTAGGCAGTAAATGAAACTTAAAATGAGTGTTCTCGAACTTGAATCTGAACTCCATTTTGAAAATATTCCAATTGTAATCGGATAAAGCGGATAAACGCATGGGGTGAATGCCGTGAGAAGTCCTGCAAGCATCAATAGCAGAAGGACTTTTATTCCCAGGCCGTCCGTTGAGAGAGCTGCTTTAAAAAATTCACTTTGTCTGTCAAGCCAAGTGGCTTGGTTCAGCCAGGCAGTGCCGGGTGAAGAAGTTGGCTCCATCCTTGTTTTCTTAAAAAGTGGGACATCAAGTTCTAAATTTGCGGGCAACAGACACAGTTCTTTATTACAAACCTGAAAGCCAACAATCATGGGGATTCTGGATTTTGCTGGAAGTGTTGTAATTCCAGTGGAGGGCAAATTGATTTTGTACTTAAAAACAACTTGACCCCTATATCCGGATTTCAAGCTTCGAGATACGGGATCATAAAAACGGATCACGGGTGGCTTTTGAAGAATTTCGATGTTGTATTCTGGTCCGACGGTGATCGACAGTTTTTCCTCGTAAAGATTAAAGGTGGGGGCTGTTTCTAGTTGCAATTCGCCGGTGAGATATCCGGTGGCCCTGCCATCAAGTTTGTTGGTGATATGATTTTCTGTGAGATAGTTAGAGAATGTAACGGCCCGGCGAATTTGGCTAGGAAGTGTTTCGGGTGTGTACGTTTTTTCGGCCAGTGCGTTGAAGCTATATATGAAGCTTAATGCAGGAATAAGAACGGCAATCAAAAGATAATTGAGAACATTTCTGGAATTTAAACGATCGCCTCGATTTGTCATGATGGCTCTTCTCCCGTTTGAAATATGTTTTTTTCAAGGAGCTCATCAAAGCTTTCAAAGGCAATGTGTGGAATTTTTTCTTTGGAGCACCATGTGGCCAGGCCGTCAGTGGCTGCAATGAGGTCTACGCAGCCTGCAAAACTTTTATCACTTGAGCCATTTCCAATAGCCAGTATTTTTGCATGAGGAAACATTTCATCGCGCATCTTCCTAGCCCAGGCGCCCTTGTTCATCGGATAAGGGCAGCCAACAGTGTTAAAAGGGGGCTTGAGTCTTAAGATTGTGTTTCCCTCGTAAATGGCTTTGTTGGCTTCAACGGCTTCAATGCAAGAATTTGCTTTAGGTGAAAGGGCTTCACTCAGGACAGAATTGATATAGGTCTCTATGCCACAGCTTGCGATAAAAACGGGAACACTCGCCTCCGCGCAGTACTCAAAAAAAGCATTGGCACCCTTTCTAAGGGTCTTCCATTTGACGGCTGCTTTCTTAATTTCAAACTCACCCATGGGGAAATTATTCCACATAGCTTCCTGCAATTCTATAAGTGTCATTTTTGAGGCGCGGTAATCTGCCTGCAAGGATTTAAACGAATCAGGTTTTTTTAGTCGATGGAGTTCATTGCCGACATCATTGATGGAGATCGTCCCATCAAAATCGCACACGACGATCCAGGCGTTCATGAATTATTGGCCGTCTTCGCCAATAGCTTCTACTGGACAAGATTCAAGAGCTTCCTTGCATTGGGCAAGTTCTTCATCATTCTCAGGCTGTTTATAGACGTAGCTGTAGCCTTTGCTCGATTCCTGGGTGAAATTGTTCGGCGCTGTTTCGCGACAGACGTCGCAATCAATGCAGTTGACGTCGACATACCATTTTCCAGTTACGTTTTCGGGTTGTTTATCATTAGGATCAGCCATGGTCTAAATCTTTCCTATTTCCATTAGTTCAATTGCTCAAGTTCATTTGTGGTTGAATTTAAGTATTCTATAGTCCTTTTTAGACCTTTCATAGCAAAGAACAGGCCTAACCAGGTAAAAATCAAAAAAAGTGACGCTATGAGAACATGAACCCATTTATCGACGGCGCCAACTTGAAGGGCTCCTCCAAAGATAAAGCCGAACAATCCGAGAAAAATGGAAATGGTCGGAAATGGCATTGCATAGGCTTTGAGTTTGTTCGCGTCCATGTAATAGGTCCAAATCCTAAATGCTTTTTCTTTGTCCCTGGCAAGCACTTCATCGGCCTGATCTTTGATCCAGCGGCTGGTTCCCACGAAATAAAAAATTGTAGCGATGTGGGCAAATAGAGCCAATAATGTCGAGATGCTTCCAAAGACGATATGGACTTGAATATTGGACCAAAAACCAAGAGCCAGAAAAAAATTTAGGCTCAGTAGAACACTACTGAGCCATAAAAGGGCAATGAATGAACGCTCAATTACTAACATGACAAAATAGCGTTAACTATTAAAGAGCTTCTTCAAATACTTCAACGCTTTCCATTTTAGTCCCTTGAGGAATTTCATCTAGAAACTCAATCCCTTTTGTGACTTTTCCAAAGACAGTATGAACTCCATCCAAATGTGGTTGAGGTTGCAAGACTATGAAATATTGAGAACCGTTGGTGTTCCGGCCGGCATGGGCCATAGATAGCGAGCCGCGAAGGTGCTTGAGGTCATTGTCTTCGTTGTCAAATTTATAGCCCGGACCACCAGAACCCGTTCCCGTAGGATCGCCTCCTTGAATAACAAAATCAGGTATCACTCTGTGATAGCTAACGCCATTGTAGAAGCCGTTTCGGGCAAGGTGTAAAAAGTTGCTGACAGTGTAGGGAGCTTTTTCAGAGTCGAATTCAAGTTCCAAAGTTTTCCCGGTGCTCAATTTAATGGCGCCTGTATAACGAAAACCTGCTTTGGTAATGGGGGCAGGCAATTTGCGAATGTCTTTTGGTAGGGTAACAGTAGGTTCTAATTTCACTTTTTGTCCTTTCTTGCCGGCAGGTGTTTTTCCTGCCGAAGCCTCTTCTTCATCGGCTTTTATTGGGTTTACGTAGCTCTTGATATCAGCTGGGAGAATCAACGCAAGGTCTAATTGTACTGAAGCGGGAGTTGTTAGAGATTCCGCATTGATTGGCCAATTTCCTGATGGGCGTTGTTTGCCGAAAAATAGAGTGGTCGACATATCTTTTTGCCCAATTTCTAAAATTCGAAATGGCGTGCTTAATCCTAGACTTTTCGGGCTTTGTTCGTCGAAAAAATCAATCGCTCTTAACTGCGACATCGTTTTTAAAATTTCTGTCACTTTCTCTTGCTTAGCGACGCCAGAGTGCGTCGTTTCTGTTTTATCTTTAGCTAGCGTCCACTCAGCCTTCCAGTCTCCACCCTCAACTCGGGTCACCTTTAGGTCAAATTGTTGAGGAATTTGGATGTTAAAAAATTGAATGTCGTTTTGAGCAATATCAGTAATTTTATTTTCACGAAATTTTGCCAAATTCACATCGAAAGTATCTTTGAACGATGCGGGAACTTCATAAACAGATTTCGAATCTTTTTTGCTAAAGTAATATGTTTTAGCTCTATCTACTGTGGCGGAAGACATGTTCCATATCTCAACAACTTCAGGTTGATCGCTGCGGATTAACGAAAATTTCATAATTGGATTTTTGAGGCCAAAATTGTTGTTCGGGTCTCCATCTTCAGACGCAAAACCTTGAACGTTTAATTTTTTTATAGAGCTTATAAAGTTAGCTAAATCACCTTCCTTAAGGGGAATTTCTTTGTCATTTAATTTTGTGGACCATTTGCCAACTTCATCTTTGTTAAAATCTAAATTGTCAAGGTGTTCAAACTCTTTGGTGTTAAGCGCCTCTACTTTGATCTCCTTAAATTCGGCTAAATTGAAATTAAAGATTTTTTTATTACGAAGCTCCTTTAGTGTTTTGTCGACACCAAATCTTAGAGACCGGGAGGTTAGAAAAACTTCAGGATCGTCATTCCATCGGGCATAGACTAAGTAATCAACAGGAGTGTCTTTTCCAAGACTTAGAATCTCTTTGCGGGAATCTTTCCCGTGAGTTAATTCAACAATAAATTTTGGAGGCGAAAGTTGTGCATCTTGCGGTTTGATATTTGCGACAGTGCTCTCTTTGCGGGCTGCTAATAAAGTCGAGATAATTCCACTGATAGAATTTGAGTCGGCATCAAAAGATTCTTCTTTTGTATTCGATACGGTCCATGAATCTTTTTTATCTGCGCGTTTTTTAATCCAAAGCTCGCCTTCGTCATTGGCATTGTTGCCGTTTTGAATGTGAATTTCGAAAATTTCGCTTCGATCAAGCCCACTAAAGAGTAACGTGGCTTCCTCTTTTGCCTCCTTCGAGGACTCAAAATAGGGATCAAGCACAAAATAGAGCCCCCCGAGTACGGCTGCGACGATGGTCAAAACGATGGCACCTTTGAATGGATTCTTTCGCGACATATACTACATATGGATACTCGTAATTTTCCGAGTGTCAATGTGAGGTTGAAACGATGAAACTCTTTAAAAACTCTATTCATATTGGAATATTTTGCACCGCATTGTTTGTGGGCCCAACAATTGCCTTGGCTTCTGATGGCGATGATTTTGAGGCTCAATATTTGCGTGAGCGAGTCTCTGAGCTTGTGATGCCTGAAACTTGCGCAAGCCCTTACAGGGAAGCTCCGGAATTCATGCAATTCTTCCATGCCACCTTGCTCGTGATGGCTGCAGAAAAATCATATGACGCTGGGCCTTTGTCGGATCTTTTTGCTGTTATGGCGCTCAGGGAAAAAATGCGGAATATGTTTCCAAATTTAGGAGAAGAAAGTCCCTTGGACCGTCTGGTCATAGCGCAACTTTGCAATTATGAGATCATCGAAAAATCGAAACATTCCCAGCCAGCCGTTAGGATAGTGATTCCACCTACAAATGCCGAACTGCATTCCCATCTCATTCAGCTTGCGCCTCGACTTTATCAAGATTCTCGAAAACTCATGGTTGAAGCCTTGGCATCAATGGCAAAGGAGAGAAAAAAACTTGTTGACCTGGAGCGTCAATGGAATCGTGTGCAAAAAATGAAAGCCTTGGGTGAGGATAAAATTCGAAACCTATTTGATGAGACGTCTTTTTGACCCCTCTTAGCGCACTTTTTTGTTTTGATGCGAAGCAAGAACAGTTAGAGTGATAAGTGTGGCGGGAAAAAAATGGTATCTATTACGTAATCATCGTGTTGAGGGGCCGTTGAAGCTTGAGGATCTTAAGGTCATGGCTACGACGGGTAAAATCACTCCGGATGATTATATGGTTGAGGAGTCCGATTATCGTCAGGGCAAAATGACCTATAAAAAAGTCATCGTTTATTTGCAGGAGTCGGAATTTAAAATTGGCTTAGAGCGACCTTCTGCTGCTTCTTCGGAGTCTGAAAAGAAAAATCGAGAAATGAATGTTGGAAACAACGATCGTGATTCGATTTCAGCGAATATAGAAAATTATTCTTCATCAGGAAATCATGAAACGGTTTCTGGGTTTGCTTCTGTAGGTTCAAATCTATCATTTGCAAAGGTGGCAAGTTTTTGTGTCGCCGTCATTGTGGGCATGTGGGGTTATGACACTATTTTTGGTGGCAAATCAAATGTTCGAGGTGTGGCTGCCACGGCAGACTCAACCTCCTCTGCCAAACGAATGCCAAGTGCTCGAAAGAGCGTGATTTTGTCTCAACCTAAAAAAGAAGAAGTGGCGGGGCAAAGAGTTCAGAAACTAGTCCCATCCGAACGTCCTGGTAGATCACTGATGCCGACGACGCGTCCAGAGCTGGCTACAACGCCTCTACCTGATTCGGCTACTCCCGATGTCATACGCGAAAGAGGTATACCGCCCGATACCAATATTGCCGGGGATGGTGACGATTATAGGGGTGATTCTCAAGATAGAGGTCTGGCGAGTGAAGAAAATGAGATTGACAGATATCCTAATGATCTTCAGCCGGAAGAAATGGTGCCTCCACCGGACGAAATGCGCGGCGATATTGAGCCAAATGGAGCTCTGAATGATGAGCAATTCGATAGTGATTATTAAAATTTTAAGGATGACGAATGATTAAAGAAGAACAAGTTTTAAGCACGAAGCAAAATCATTTTGTCCAGGAGTCACTGTCCTTCATTAGATCCAATAAGATTTTTCTTCAGGGTGAACGAGTCTTGGTTGCCGTGTCAGGTGGCTTGGATAGTTCAGTTTTACTGCACAGCCTTTCACGCCTTGCCAGACTCATGGGAGTCGAACTTGAAGTGGCGCACGTTGATCATCGCACTCGTGGGCAAGCCTCGGAGCGAGAGGCACTTTGGGTAAGGGTTCTTGCCGAAAGATTGCATCTCAAACTCCATTCTCTAAAAATTGCAGTTCCTCAAAAGGTCAATCAAGAAGAGCTTCGGAATTTACGTCGTAAAGCTTTGTCTGAACTTGCAGAAGATTTAGGGTGTGCGTCGATCGCAACGGCCCATCATGCCAATGACAATGCTGAAACGCTGTTGATGAGAGCCATGTCAGGAACGGGCGTATCTGGTTTGGCGGGAATGAATCCCAAGGAAGGGATGTGGGCAAAGCCATTGCTTTGGGCCACGCGTGCTCAATTAGAAAAATATGCTCGCGACCACCGACTTTCGTGGGTTGAAGATCCATCAAATTTAAGAAACACTTACTTAAGAAATCATATTCGAAATATTTTATTGCCTCAGGTCGAAGAAGCACGACAGGGCTCTATTGGAAATCTGGCAAAATTAGCTGAGCGGGTTCAAGAAGAAGAGACGGCCTGGGAGACTTGGCTTGGGACTCAATTGGAGGGTCCCAAAGAGACTTTATCTCTGGCTTGGCTCGAAAGATGGCCTTCTCCTTTGCAAAGGCGAGTGATGAAGTATTGGCTTAAGAATTTGGGTATTTCGGCGAGTCCTCAGTTGATGGATGCTTTGCTAAGAGGCGATGAACTCATACATCCTGCTGGTAGCTTTTTGCGGCGATCAGACATGCTAGTTTTTAGCAAAGAAGACGATTTTTCCGAATTATGGCAAGAGATTCGAGGCTTAGAATTTTCAAAAAGACTAAATATGGGCGCTTCTCTTGCGTGGAGTTATTTGCCCTCATCTATAGAGCGAAACATGCCAGTTCAGCTATCCGTCCTTGCGAGTTTTACCCGCCCTGGTCAGCGTTACGGAGCTTCGAGTTTATTGTTTTCTTGGGATCGGAGCCCCTGGCCATTTAGTGTTCGGTGTATTGGCAAAGATGAGCTCCAAAAATATGCTTCAATATTTGAAGGCTTTCGCATTCCCAAACCTTACCGTAGCAAGTGGCCCATTATTGTAAATCAAGACAAGCCAGACCAAGTTTTGGCGATTTTTGGATTAAGAGTGCTTGAACCTTACGCAGCCGTAGGCGATGAACGCGCTGTGGCTATCCACCATTATTTTGATTCTTTAGCCTAAATTTTTAGCACTAGCGTCGAACTTTTTGTTTGCGCAAAAGTGACATGAAACGATCGTGGTCCTTTATTGCGAGGCCCCGAAATGTGTTCTAAGCTTTTTTAGATGAGATCAAGTAGTTTTCGTTCTTTTTTTGTTATTGCTTTGATGATTGCCTCGGTGCTTTTTGTAGCGAGCCAAATGCAGGTGGGACAAAAAAAACCCATAGCCGTTAGTTTTAGTGAATTCATGCAAAGTGTAGATGCTGGTCGAATTGAATCAGTTACCTTTCGTGGAGCCGATGAGATTATCGGAAAATATAAACCCGATTTTAAAAGCGGTAGCATGTTTTCAACCGTCGGAAATACTTCCAGCGAATATTACGTAAAAAAACTCGAAGAAAAAGGGATCACTCCAAATTGGGAAAAGGAACCCAAGCCAAGTTTTCTTGAAACAGCACTCATTTCCTGGGTTCCGACTTTTTTGATTCTGTTTATTTTCTTTCTATTTATGAAGCAGCTGCAGTCTGGTTCTTCAAAGGCGATGAGCTTTGGGCAAAGCCGAGCGAAAGTTTATAATGGCTCCCATACGAATGTGCGCTTCAAAGATGTCGCGGGCATTGAAGAAGCTAAAGAAGAATTGGTAGAAATCGTAGAATTTCTAAAAAACCCAAAAAAGTTTACCAAACTTGGTGGAAGAATACCCAAGGGCGTGTTGCTCGTGGGCCCTCCCGGCACAGGTAAAACTCTTTTGGCCAAAGCGATTGCGGGCGAGGCTGGGGCACCCTTCCATTCGATTTCTGGATCGGACTTTGTGGAAATGTTTGTGGGCGTTGGCGCTAGTCGTGTGCGATCACTTTTTGAAAGCGCAAAAAAGTCAGCGCCCTGTTTGATTTTTATTGATGAGATCGATGCCGTTGGAAGACACCGTGGGGCAGGTCTTGGTGGCGGACATGATGAACGAGAACAAACGCTCAACCAATTGTTGGTTGAGATGGACGGATTCGAAGGAACCGAAGGCGTGATTCTTTTGGCTGCTACAAACCGAGTTGATGTTCTTGACCCTGCTTTATTGCGTCCAGGTCGATTTGATAGGCGCATTCATGTCCATAAGCCTGACGTTCGCGGTCGTCAGCAGATTCTTGATGTTCATACAAGGAAAACGCCTTTAGCATCGGATGTTGATTTGAGTATTATTGCTAGAGGAACACCAGGGTTTACGGGCGCTGACTTAGAAAACTTAGTTAACGAAGCGGCTTTGATTGCAGCTCGTCTTAACCAAGATTCACTTCACAATGCCGACTTCGAAGCTGCAAAAGATAAAGTGATCATGGGATCTGAGCGCCGAAGTTTGAATATTTCAGATAAAGAAAAGAAACATACTGCCTATCATGAATCGGGCCATGCCGTTGTCGGTCGCATCATTGAGGGTAATGATCCCATTCACAAAGTCACAATCATCCCTAGGGGGCCAGCACTTGGTTTGACTATGACTCTTCCAGAGGAAGAAAGTTTCACAATGACCAAAGAAAAATGTGAAGCCATGATTAGCTTTTTAATGGGCGGAAGAGTTGCCGAAGAAATCACGTTTGGCCACATCACAAGCGGAGCTTCCAATGATATAGAACGCGCTACTCAAATTGCGCGTAAAATGGTGACCGAATGGGGTATGAGTGAAAAATTGGGTCCGTTAAATTTTGGACACCATAATGACCATGTCTTTTTGGGGCGAGAAATGGGCTCAGGTCCAGAGCATAGCGCGGAAACCAGCCAGATGATCGACAGCGAAATTCAGCACATTGTAAAAAGAAATTACGAGAGAGCACGAACAGCCCTAGAAGCCAACAAGGACATTCTCGAAGCCATGTCACAAGCACTTCTTGAGAGGGAGACTATTGATTTGGCTGATATTGATTTGTTGATGGCTCGAACCCCCCTTCCCAAATTTGTTGCCGTTGAAACGCCAAAACCTAACAAGGCGAAAAAAGAGGAGAGCGCTAAGGGATCGACTTCGGTTATTGACTCTACGGATCCCGTAAAAGCATAAGCTCAATAAATTTTTATAATGAGTTTGTTTAGTATCCTGAACCAATTGATCGTTCAGCTTAGGTGGCAAGATATCATCGATATCTTGCTGGTTTATATGATCGTCTATCGGCTTTTGTTGCTGATTCGAGGGACCAGAGCTGTTCAAATTTTAACGGGATTAGGAATCGTTTCGGTTTCTTTTCTCATCAGTGACTACTTAAAACTTTATGTCTTCAACTATTTGTTGCAACAATTCTTTGATTACCTTTTCCTGATTGTGATCATTCTTTTCCAAGACGAAATTCGCAGAGCATTGGCGAATGTGGGAAGAAATCCGTTTCTATCTGGGCCTTCTGCTCAAGAGCGAGCGGTAGCTGTCTTAGATGAAGTTGCCAAAGCGTCGAAGCTTTTGGCAGCCAAAAGAGTTGGTGCTCTAATTGTTCTAGAGCGACAACACGGTTTGAAAAACTACTCCGATGGCGCAACAGAGATTGATGCCAACGTGTCGGCAGAACTCCTTATCTCAATTTTTAATACCGCATCTCCGATTCATGACGGTGCCGTCATCATCCAGGGAAATAAAATTTTGTCGGCAGGTGTATTTTTTCCTCTCAATATTGAATCTGAAATGGACAGGAATTTTGGAACCAGGCACCGAGCGGCCCTTGCCATCTCCGAAGAGACCGATGCTGTGGTTGTTGTCTGTAGTGAAGAGCGCGGGGAAATATCGTTGGTCGAATATGGTGACATCTCTCGTAATTTGAGCGTGAAAGATCTCCGAGATCGTTTGAACCGAGCCTTTGATTTGCTCGATCCCCAGGCTGTTCCCGAAGAGTCTGGAAAAAAGATAGACAAAAAATCTGATAAAAAATCAGAGTCATCAACAGTGGAGGGCGATTAAAATGAATTTCCCTTTTGATTCCAAGAGCGCAACAAATGCCGTGAAGGCCCTTCGCCGCACGCGCAGGGATATCTGGCTTGTTCGAGCCGTTGCTTTGGTCATATCAATAATTTTGTGGATGGCCGTTTTAGGTGGTGAGCAAATTGAGGTTAGCAAAACATTTAATTTTGATTATCAGCTGCCAGAACATTTGATGATTTCGAACGCTGCTCCCAATGAAATGTCGTTTAGAGTTTCTGGTCCGCAGGCATTTATTAAAGATTTTGAAACGCGAAAAATTACAAGAGCCATTGACCTTTCGAAAGCTCAGCAGGGTGAATACGAAATCGCTATTACTGAAGAACTTCTAGACTTGCCTCTTGGTTTGCACTTGACCTCTGCTCCTCAGGAAAAAATTCTTATCAAGTTAGGTCGAGCTGCCTGGAAGCGAGTTCCCATTCGTGCTGCAATAGAGAATAAATTGCCTGAGGGATTCAGCGTGACCAATATCACTTTAAAACCAAGTACGGTCGAAATTCGAGGTCCCGAGTCGAAACTTCGTAGCATTGATACTTTGGGAACCGAGGGGATTGTTTTGGCCAATGATTCCTTGGTGCAAGAGTTTGATGTAAAATTGAGCCTTCGGGATTATCCCGGAGTTTTGCTGGATGAGCAAAACTCGGTCGTTCATGTGACGGTTCAAATTGAAGGATCGCTTGCAAGAAGTTCAATCACTGATATTCCAATTCGAGTGAGGGTTATAGGGACAGGTGGAACTCGTACTATCAATCTCAATAAAGCAGGTATTACGATCACTCCGTCTAAAGTAAATTTTATGTTCGAAGGTCCCGCAGATGTGATGAAAACTTTACGACGAACTGACATAGATGTTTGGGCCGAAGTTTCGGATTTAAAAGAGGGCATTCAAAGAGTGAGACTTGATTGGGGTTTGCCTCCAAAAGTAAGAGTCGTTAAAAGAAGTACCGACTGGGTAGAGCTAGAGATACCTAGGCGCTAGCACAGATACTAAAGAGGAAATTTGATATGAGCGAAAAACTATTTGGAACCGACGGAATACGTGGCATTGCAAATCGTTATCCCATGACGGCCGAGGTCGCTCTAAAAACCGGGCGCGCTGTCGCTTCTTATTACAAAGGTAAAGGTCTTCGAGTTGATAAAAAATCTATCGTCTTAATAGGCAAGGACACTCGAAGAAGCTCCTACATGATCGAACAAGCTTTGGCCGCAGGTGTGACGAGTATGGGGGCCTATGCTCTTTTGGTGGGCCCCATGCCAACTCCTGGTGTTGCCTTTTTAACTCAGAACATGCGAGCCGATGCCGGAATCATGGTAAGTGCTTCTCATAATACTTATGAATACAATGGAATAAAAATTTTTGGTCCAGATGGATTTAAACTTGATGATGACATTGAGGCAGAAATCGAAAGATTGATTCTCAGTTCGGATTTAGAGGAAAGTTTGCCTACAGGTTCGGCGTTGGGGCGGGCTCGCAGAATTGACGACGCGATGGGAAGATACGTTGTTCATGTCAAAGCCGCGTTTCCGTCTGACTTAAATTTACAAGGTATGCGTGTGGTTTTGGATTGCGCCAACGGTGCTGCCTACAAAGTCGCTCCGATCATTGTTGAAGAACTAGGTGCCGAAGTTGTTTTGATTGGCGCCGAACCAAATGGCGTCAATATCAACAAGGAATGTGGTGCCACTCACACCAAAGCTCTCACCGATGCCGTTGTAAAATATCGAGCAGATCTAGGAATTGCTCTTGATGGCGATGCCGATAGGGTCATTCTAGTGGATGATTCAGGCGCCATTGTCGACGGTGACCAAGTGATGGCCATCTTAGCGATTGATCTAAACGAAGCGGGTTTGCTGAAAAAAAATACACTGGTTGCCACTCCCATGAGCAACATGGGGCTTGAAATTGCTCTCAAGGATCATGGAATAAAATTAGTGCGAGCTCCTGTGGGCGACCGATTCATTGTGGACCGCATGCGTAAGGACGGATTTAATTTGGGCGGCGAGCAGTCTGGCCATATCATTTATTTAGACAATGGAAATACGGGGGACGGCATTGTAGCGGCTCTACGAATTTTGGGAATCATGAGACGTAAAGGCAAATCATTATCTGACCTGCGCAACGTTATGAAAACCTATCCTCAGGTTCTTAAGAATATTGTCGTTAAAAACAAAAAACCTCTAGAAGATGTTCCTAAAATTCGTCAAAGCATGGAAGATGTCACACAAAAACTTGGTCCAAGGGGAAGATTGCTAGTGCGCTATTCGGGGACTGAGCCCTTGTGCCGAGTTATGATTGAAGGCGAAGATGAAGATCTTATTCAAAGTCTTGCTATCGAATTGTGTGATGTGATCTCGACTCAGCTCAAGGCTTGATACTTTGAACTATTTTTCTGACATCGTTTCCATGGCTAAGGATGTTTTGTCTGACAAAGCATCCTTGCCGGTCCTTGTTCTTCTTGAGGGAGATCTTGGGGTAGGGAAAACTACTTTTGTGAAGGAGTTACTCGCGAGCTATGGAGTAGATCCCGAAGAGGTTCAGAGTCCCACATTCTTAAAACTTATTGAACATGAGGTTGATGGGCTTGGACTATGCCTTCATGTGGATGCTTATCGGATGGAAGATTCGCAGGAATGCGCAGCACTTTCTTTGGAGAGTTATGATGCGATGGTTTGTTGTATTGTTGAATGGCCTAAAGTTTTAGAGGATTATTTTTCTAAGCACCCTGATCTTTTCAAGGTGCTTTCATTCGCAAAAATTATCAGGCTTCGTTTTGAAATGAATTCAAAGGGAGAGCGGAAAGTTACTTTTTGCCAAGAAGGCGACTAAGATCGCTCATTAAAAATGAAAGCTCTTTGCGTGTCGCCATAAGGTCTTTCATTGTATTTTCGACTTCCTTCAAGGTTATCTCTAGTGAGTTTAATGGCTCAAAGGCAGAGTGGGGGCGCAGTGCTGGTTCAAAATCTCCGTGAGAATTGACAAGGCGTCTGGCCTCTAGCACCACAGCAGGGTCTTCTTGCGGTAAAAAAGCCTCTAAGTCATTCATAGCATTTCCAAAGTAGAATTTTACAACTTGATCTTGGTCGAGATAGGCAGACATAATTACAATTTCCTTTCGCTGTGGTCACTTTAGTAAAAGCAGGGGATGTGCCATCGGTTGGCATGGTTCAACGTGCAATAAAGACCATTAATTACAGCTAGTTATACGCTTGGGCATCCTTTGGCTTTGGGGCCAAGACTGACTCTCAACATTTAGCGCAGGCAGGGTGTCCAAAAACTGGACAGTTTTAGGGGCTTGGGAAAGCCAAACAAGCTGCTCACTCTAGGGAGGATAATGCGTCTAGAATGCCACAACGCACAAGTTGGGGCGCAATATGGAGTCGCGTCATTGCAATGCCCCCAAAGCTCTTTAGAATAAAAGCATCTATTAAAAATGACCCTGGAGGGCAATATGAAGATGTATAAAAAAATATTAGCAACATTAGGTTTTTGTGGAGCTATGACAATGGCTTCAACTGCAAATGCGGGAGTAATGCTTGGCGGTTACGGCGGATATGGTTTTGGATTGTCCGATGGGCTTGATTTGACCATAACCTATGGTGGCACATTAGAATTTATGGTGACTCCCAAAGTAAGTTTGGGTGGTTATTTTGATTTGCAAACGGTTGATTTGGGATTTTTAGGCCTTACTGCAAATCTTGTGTCTTATGGTGGAACCGTAAACTTTTGGGTTTCTCCTAAATTTTATATCGGTGGAAATGTTGGTCTTTCTTCTCTTAGCTATTTAGGGACATCTTCAGATGGCGACATTACTTTTGGTGGACAAGCAGGTGTAGGTTTACCTCTTTCTTCAATGTTGATGTTTGGAGTTGAAGGTCGATACATCATGGTGAGCTCTGATCCGTCTCAAAGTTTTGCTCAAGCACTTGGTAAATTGATACTCACGTTCTGATTTTTTTTTACGGTGCATATGCGAAGTCCGGGTTAACGAAAGTTGACTCGGACTTTTTTTTTCGAAGTCTTGTCAGTATAGTAATTTATCTAGGTGGAAGTTATTCTGGAGACTTGGTGAGAAATAATGAGTCTGCAACAGATAGCACCACAGTCCCAGGATTTGATTTTGCATTTCGATATGGCATTACAGACCAAGACGAAGTCGGCGCTGCCCTGAGAAACGCCGGTCAATACACTTTAGACTACAAAAGATCTCTAATGGCTGATGGCAACATGGCCTTGTCAATTGGTGCAGGTCTTGGGTACTTGAGTGCTAGCATTGGTACCTTAAAAACAACTTATATGGATTTTTACTTCCCTCTATATTTTGACTACAACATTAGCGATGACCTCACATTGCTCTTATCTACAAAGTTCTTAATCTCTAGAATTTCTTCGGATGCTCTTACTGAGTCCGTAAGCTCAAATACGCTTGGTTTTGCCGGCGGTTTTCGTTATGGCAAAGATTCTGGTTTGCATGTTGAGTACGGGATGTTGAAGTCTCTTGAAGACGGCGGCGGAACAGCTTGGCAAATGTCTGCTGGTTTCTTCTTTTAAGCAGAATTTAGTAAAATAGATAAAAGGACAGTAAGCGCCTATTAAAAATTATTAGCTGCTAGATTAGAAAATATTAAATCGAGGGATAAGAGGTCAGCGACTTCTTATCCCTTTTCTATTGACCTCTAGATGCCTTTCGGAATACTGAGTATGATGAACTCGGTGACAGCTATCATCAAAGCGCTTCTTCAAAAAATTTCTGGGCAAGAAAATTTTAGAAATGATGACAATGTTGAGACTCTTCGCTTCTGTTTCTTTCTATCAATTGTTGTATTCACAGTTCACTTTTTTTTGTTAAACTTTTTAAAAGATAATTCTCAGCCTATTATCACTCCACTAGAATCAGTATTTTTGGGGGGGCTGACCTTCTCAATGTTTCTCACTTGGGTTATTGCAAAAACCTTCGACCTTAAGATGGTGGTATTTGTGCCTCCGGTTGTCGCGTCGATAGCCTCGCTTTGGATGTTGCAGCATACCCAAGACCATCCAAAAGATCAGTATTTTTGGGTCTTTTTACAGCTTGTTTCTTTTGCATTGGGAGCCATCCTTGCGAGTGTTCGATTAAATGTTCTATTGTTGCTACTTAATATTTTTGGAGCAGTTTTGATTGCCTCCTTTTCTTCAAGTCTCGCCATGGCCCAAGTAATATTTTCTCAATTGATAATCTATTTTGTGGGGCCGCTTAGCGTTTTCTATTCGATTCGTAACCATCAGTTAAAAATAATTCGAGAAGCGATCGATAAACGTGCAGAAGTCGTTCGTTTAGCCTCAGACATGGGGACCTGGCAGTGGAATTTGATCGATAGCACAGTTTACTATGATCAAAGATGGTGTTCGATGCTTGGCTATGATTCTAGGGAATTGGAATGCCATTTGTCTACCTGGCAAAGGCTCATGCATCCGGAAGATTTAGAACCGTCTACTCAAAGTTTTACAAAATTTCTCCAAGGAGAAAGCTCCCGGTACGAAGTCAAATTTAGAATGCTTCATAAGGATGGACATTGGGTCACGATTATTTCTAAAGGTCAAATTATTAGCCGTACTTCAGCGGGGCTACCAGAAATGTTTAGCGGTACGCACTATGATGTTTCCGAATTCCAAAAACTGGAGGAAAAAAATAGCGAGCTAACCCAGCTTACGCTCGCTATTCAGTCCATGGCAAAAATTGGGGGATGGAGTTTAGATGTCAGCACGGGAGAGACCCATTGGACCGATGACATCTATAGAATTCATGAAATCCCTATTGAAACACCTACCAATCGAGTTAATGGCATTCTATTTTATTCAGAGCACGATCGGCCAGAGGTAACAAAGTGTCTAGATGACTGTGTGAGGCTAGGAGAAACTTTTGATAGAGTATTTCTCCTTAAAACAGCTAAAAATAATGAGGTTTGGGTAAGAGTTACCGGGGAGCCAATCCGAAACTCGGCAGGAAATATTTTTAAGCTGCAGGGCACATTTCAAGACATTAGCAAAACTGTTTTGCTTGAGCACAGGCTAGAAGAAGAGCGAGCCATGCTCATTCAGTCATCAAAGCTTGCTACTTTGGGGGAAATGGCAGCAGGCGTTGCGCATGAGATTAATAATCCACTCGCAATAATAGAGGGAAGCACGATGTTGCTTCGGCGTAAAAATTTGCCAGAAGACAAGATTGATGTCACAGCCGATCGAATTTCGAGAGCGACTGAAAGAATTGCAAAAATTGTAAAAGGACTTCGGAGATTTTCTAGGCAATCAGATGACTTTAGCCTTCAGATCTACTCTGTTAAAAAAATCGTTGATGAATCGCTTCAATTAATTCAATCAAAAAGTAAGCGAGCTGATGTTGCTATTCGTGTATTGGATTTTAAAGATTACCATGTTGAGTGTGACGAAATCCAAATTCAACAGGTCTTAGTAAATTTAATTGGAAACGCGATTGACGCCAATGAAAATAAAAAAGATTCGTGGGTTGAAGTGAGATTCGAAGAAGATTCCGAATTCATCTATTTGAAAGTGGTAGATTCAGGCGGGGGCGTTTCGGATCTTATCAGAGAAAAAATGTTTAATCCCTTTTTTACTACTAAAGTGGTGGGAGCCGGGACGGGCTTGGGACTTAGCATTTCACGGGGAATTGCCAAGGAACATGGCGGGGATTTAGTTTATAGTCTTGCTAATGGGCACACCAATTTTGTCTTATCTTTACCCAAAACGTCGATTCGCAACAATAAGGCGAAATAAATCCTATTTTGCAAAGCTTAGTTTTTGAAGACTTTCGATTTCAGAAATAATTTTTTTAATTTCATCCAAATACTCATTTTTAAGATCTGGAGGCATGCCTTTGGGAAATCTTAAATCCGAGGCTAAATAGTTGTTGGACTCAGAATTATAAGCCGGGAAAATGAGTGATTTATATTCCTTTTTTAAAAACTCTAGAGTTTTGGATGCGCTATAAGACATGGTGTTTCCATCACCTCGTTTGGGGGACACTGTTTGCCCAGAACAGACTATGTTAACAGCGCTTCGTTCTTGACCCCCAATTTTAAAATTTTTCTTAAGTGCCAAATCCTTCATATGAATAGTCGGAAATTTTCCGTAGAAATCTGCTTCGTTAGACTTGTTAAAAATTGAAACGGGTTGAACACCAATGCCTAGGGTGTTCAGTTTCTCTATGGCATTTATAACTTCGTGCATGCCGTCTTCTTTAGACTCACTTCCTGCAATGCGTCCCCAAAAACCACCGGACTCCTCGATCTTATAGGCTTTAAGCTTTGCTAGTACCTTAGAGCTCCTTGTATAGTTATTGTAAAAAAATCGATCGAGCGCCTTCTCACATTCTTTCATTTGGCTTTGATTTAAGCGCCCCGAAGCATAGGTCTGAGAATGCGACGATTGTGCCATGCTTTCACTGGGTAACATGAGAAGTGAAAAGAGACCCGAAAAGAAAAATACGAATTCCAATTTCATAATTCCTCCCATTATAGAATCATTACCCATTTGAGTCGACTATCTAGGTATTCTTAACCAAAACTTAACTATTCCCAGTCAACCAGGGCCCAAAGTAGTTGCTGACTTCGCTTGTCCATGGACTCAATGTTGCGTACCTCGTAAAGGTCGCCAGAAATGTCGGTGACGAGAACGCGATCGTCGTTTAGAGCCGTGGGCCAAGCGTCGAGTTTTGTAACAATTTTTCTGGGACCAATTTGAGTTTTGACCTGCCAGACCCGCAAGTCCGATTCTTCCGAAACCGAAATGATTTTTTTAATCTCCAAAATAAAGCGTACATTTTTTAGGGCTTCCTCGACGGCAGTTTTTGAGTCCCCGTCTAGTAAGTCAAGGTTTTCAATTTGCAACAGCTCGTCGCCTTCGCTGTTGCAAATTGAAATAAAGCTATCAGGGTGTGACCAAGGAAAGTTAGAGATAGGCTTTACCCGTACCTTTTTCCCATCTTGGCATAGCAACAAGGATTGGTCTTGGTGCCACTCAAAACTGTAGTCAGTTTTGTTATTAAATTCTATTCTAAACATTCTAATTTCCTCTCGCTTTGTAATTTGTAAAGCTTTTTGTAAATTCCATTTTCATTTTTTAAAAGTTCGTCATGTGTTCCTGTCTCAAAAATTTCACCGTCTTTGACCACAAACAGGCGACTTGCGTTTCTTAAGGTCGACAGCCTATGTGCAATCGCAATCGTTGTCCTTCCCTTGACCAAGACATCCAAAGCCTGCTGAATCTTATGTTCAGTTTCTGTGTCGACGGCGCTTGTTGCTTCATCCAAAATCAATAGCTTTGGATTTTGCAAAAGAGCCCTGGCAATAGAGACCCGCTGCCTCTCGCCACCCGAAAGTGTATGACCACGTTCGCCGACTATGGTGTCGTATCCATTTGGAAGCTTGCGAACAAATTCGTGAACGTGAGCGGCCTTCGCGGCTTCCACGACAGCTTTCAGATTGGCGTTGGACTGACCATATCGAATATTGTCTAAGATGCTTCCATGAAAGAGATGGGGGTCCTGCAAGACCATTCCAACCTGTCTTCGATAGCAGCTTAAGTCGATATCTCGAATATTATGACCATCAATCAAAACCTGACCTCTTGATACATCCCAAAATCGGGCAATCAGCTGAATGAGGGTGCTTTTTCCTCCGCCACTTGAACCGACCAAGCCAATCATCTCGCCTGAGTGAATTTTAAAATTCATATTTCTAACGACTGATCTCAAACCATCGTACGAAAATGTGACATTTTGGAATTCAACTTCGCCTTTGAGATCTGGAATCCGAATGGGATTTTTGATCTCAGTAATTTTTGGCTGTGCATCTAAAATTTCAAAAACTCTATTCGCAGAACTCACCGCTCGGTTCATCATGCGTGACATTTGACCAATGACCTCAACAGGTTGTGTGAATAAGCCTGCATAAAGGACAAAAGATATGAATGTGCCCGCACTCAAGCCAGAATCAGCGCCTAAAAGTCTAGGACCACCAAAAACCCAAACACCTAGTACCAGCGCATGAATCGCAAACATCAAGCTTGGCCAGAACAAAGTCCACGCCGCATGGATTCGTTCAGTTTCACCTACAAATTCATTGTTCGATTCAACAAATTTGTCGTTTTCTTGCTTCTCGCAGTTGAAAGCCTTAACAACTTTCATGGCGGGCAAAATATCTGAAACCAACCCAGTCATTTTTGACCATTTTCTCCAGCATCGCAAAAAGAGTCTTTGCATGCGTTCACCGTGCCAGTAAATAGCTCCTAGCAAAAGGGGCACCGGCGCACACATAATGAGTCCAAGTTTAAAATCTAAACTTAGCAATACGGCACCAATTCCTATGAGCATCAGGCTTGACACAAACACTTCAACCACACCAAAGGCAATGAAATCCCAAAGTCTGTCGGTGTCAGAGGTCACCCGGCTAACCAGACTGCCTGAGTTTTTTGATCCAAAAAAGTCCATGCTCAATTTGTGCATGTGCGCATAAATCTCTTTTCGAAGATCGCTTGCGACATACTCACCTAAACAAGACATGCATCTTAATCTTATCCAAGCAAAGAATTCTTTGATGGCGAAAGTTAGCCCGACTCCTATGGTAAGCAATCCTAGTAACCGCGCAGCCGCTTCAGCATTTAAACTTCCATCTTCAAAGGGTCGAATCACGTTATCGATGAGTCTCCCAGTGATATAAGACGGGACTAGAGATGCCGCGGTAAATCCTGTCGCTCCCAAAATTCCCCAAGCTACCTGTTTTTTATATGGTTTCAGGTAACTGAGTAGCCTTAAGAGGACCGATCGCCCATTGTTCTTTGCAGATGCTTGAGCCGTAAGTAAAGGCTTGAGCATGGCGTCTTGGTAGAGCTTATCTGCATTTTTTTGAATCAAAACACTTTTGTCTTCATTCCATCCTAAAATCTCAGAAGATTTTGCTTTTGAAATTTCGGTCAAGGCATAGACAACGTGGTTCATGGCATATCTTTGCAAATGAGTGTATCGAAAACTAAGCAATGGCGTTTTTAACTTTTTGTTTCGAATGCAAAGAAGGCTAGAACTTAGGTGAGTTTCCTCTTCGACTTCGATTTCTGTCCCAATCAATAGCAGATCGGCACAGTGATGAGATTCTCCATTAGGAGCTTCTATATAAGCTAGCCTAGTTTCCGAGACGGCTACCCAGACCTTCGACAAGTCGGCATAGGCGTAAACACGCGCAGCTGAACCCAATGCTTTTTCTAAGGCTTCCCTGATGTCGAGTGGACAAATTCCAACTTGATTTGTCCACTCGTAAACCTGGTCGTCTTTAGACTCTTTTTTTGAATTTGTTTTCATTAGATGTTCCTTTCAAGTGTGTTCACAGTGGATTCGTGAAAGCCATGTGTACGCAGCCCTTCTATGGGCAAATTGTTTCCGCTTTTTAAGTACAAATGTGAACGCAGCTTTAGAGTGAGTAAAACTTTTATGCTCCGCCATAAATGCCAGCGCCAATTGTTGTGTTTTTTCGTTTTCATAAAGTCTCCAAAAATCGGTCGTGCCGATTTCGTTGAATGATCAATTGTTGTTGATTGTGGATTAATATTGTGACCGCTGAATTTCCCGCTAAAGATTCCAACAGTGATCGTAAAGAGAGCTATTTAGCTATAAAAATGATGAACAAGCTGCCAACGCTTGAGCGTACATTTTCATAGCCAATAATAGCTATTTTTACGATCTTATGATGTTCTTTGTGGGAGTTTTTACTTCAGAGAAGCGTTTTAAAGGAGAGCTTCATCGGAAGTGTTCGCTGCGAGCAAATCACATCATTCATGGTATCTGTCATCGTATCTGCCACAACATCAAATGTTGCATCGTCAATGCTGCTGTTATTTGTAGTTGTTTTAAATGTTCTAAGTCCCATGTTTCGAGTTCTCCTTTCGCTGAGATGTCTTTAAGATATCTGATCTAAAAATTATGTCTACAAAAAAATAAAATATTATTGAAAATTAGTTGACGCCTAAAATTTTGATTCAAAAATCTTAAGCAGCATCGGACATAGAAAGCTTCTGCGCTTTTCCGATAACCTTAAACAATTCAAAAGATTCGTTCTTGCCGCGTATCGGAGAAACTCCAACGCTTTCCAGCTGAAACTGTTGATTTATTTTGTCTTTTACATCTTCCGATATCAATAGATCGCATTCATATTTTTTTGTAAGATCCTGAATTCGGGCCGAGGTGTTAACGGTATCGCCAATAGCCGTATATTCCATTCTTGTTGAAGAGCCAATGTTGCCTGCAATCAGTTTTCCGAAGTGCAGGCCCATTCCCACTTTTAATGCTGGTAAATTTTGTTCTTCAAATTTTGCATTCAACACATCAAGATGCTCTCTAAGTGCTAGGCATGCTTCAACGGCGTGAATAGTATGGTCGTGTTGTTGGTCAGGGACTCCCCACAAGACCATGATGCCGTCTCCTAAAAACTTGTCTACCACGCCACCGTGTTGAGTGATGATATCGACTGTTGATTCTAGATAGGTATTGAGCATATGAACCACGACTTCGGGCTCATGGTTTTCGCTGATCGTGGTGAAGCCTCTGATATCTATAAAACAAACGGTTGCCTCGAACATAATTCCACCCAATTTAATTTCGCCAGACAGCAATTGTTCTGCAATTTTTTTGGAGTGAAATTTTTCAATTAGGTTTTTCATTTTTTCGCGCTCGCCAAGTCCCTCAGCCATTTTATTAAAGACCTTGGTAACTTGTGTAATCTCATCGCCTTTAAAGTAGCTTGAGAACCATTGTTTTGGAGATTTGATGCGCACCGAAAACTCGCCACGACGTATGTGGTCAGATGCGATCTTGAGCGCACTCAAAGGAACAGATAGCGAACTTGAAAAGCGTAATCCTGCAGCGATAGCAAGAAACAAAAATATACCGCCCATTAGCAGAGCTCTTTTGAATAGTTTTTTAAGGGCATGCCAGCTTCGATCAGTCGTTGTAAGGCTCATCACCTGCAAGTCACCTAAATTGATTCTATGAAAGGCTCCAGAACGCTTTTCACCATTCTTGGTTTCAAACTCTAATTGTCCAAGAGGCATGGTGCTTCTCATTGAAAGCAGTCCTAGCGAAGACAAACCGAAGTCGTCCCCAACGGCATAGAGATCTGGTTCTGAGGATGCCAAGATGATCATTTCTTTGTTCACAATCAGATTAGCTGTGCCTGTGGTGTCCTGAATCTGATCAAGAACCTTCGCGCTATCCAGTTTGACTCTGATTTGATGAGTAACTTTGCCGTCCGATGCTTTTACAAGCGGAATGTTAAGCTGCATGACTTTGTGATTGATAAATTCTAAATCTTCTTTGCTGTGGACAACAATGTTGTCTGGATAACCAGCAAAATCATTTTTTTTCACCTCTGTTTTATTGACATCTGGGGCAGAAGATTCGGCGGGCATTCTATTGGCGCTTGCAGATTCCTCAGGAACAGCAAGAGAGGCATCTCTGTATATGCTCCACATCTTTTTATTGTTGGGGCCCCACATGCTTATTTTTAAAAACCTGGTGTCTTGTTTGAGGCTGTCTTTTATAAAGGCGGCACGATCTTCAGAATATTTAAATTCTTCAAGAGAGGCGCTTCCGATGAGTTGAGATTTTTCAACTAAGTATAACAATTCACTCTGAATACGTTCCGAAATCATTGTCGAGGTATCTAAGACTTCTCGCCTAATTTGTCCCTCAAGGTCATCGCTAAAAAGGCTGGTCGAGAGCGCAACGGTTCCCATGATTCCCGCCGATAGCAAAATAACCAAGGTGCCATTAATTTTGGCACCAACTCCTAGACGCATTTTCATATGACTTTTTCGGCAGATATTTCTTTTTGCTTAAGCCCTTATATAAAATTAAAGCGTTGCCGCATGGCGCAATGGGAAAAATTGTCTTTAATATTTTTAACGAAATGTTCCGATACATATAGATATGAAATTACTCGAAGTTTTTTCAGTCATGTTTGCTTTTGCAAGTGCTGCTTTGCTGTACCAAGATCTTGGTGGGCGTGTGGGCTCGACTAAGGCAAAAATGGGTGAAGTGGTGCAGGCTCATGGTACCGTTAAGCAGCTAGCTGATGGTGAAATGATTTGGAATCGCAGTTTACCTGGTCACCAACTTAGCGAAAATGATTTGATCACAACCATGTCGGGTGCAAGCGCGACTCTGAGACTCAATGGTGGTGGAGAAATATTTTTAGAAGAAAACACCACGCTTCAATTGGTTGAAAAAGAAAAAGGTTTTGAAGTTCAGATTTTAAGTCCCTCAGGGCGTATACGTCTTGATGAGACACTGGCAAAAAAATCAAAAGTTAAAAGAGTTGTTCAATCGGATGAAAAGTATGGCCAGAAAAATAAAAAAGCAGTTTTTGAGGAACTCAATGTTCAGGAGATTGTCATTTCTCCGGAACAGGCAGAACAAGTTAAAAAATTGTTCGAGTCCCGAGCACCGGTGGCTAAAGCTATCAAGTCAGAAAAAGATATTAGAAATTTAGCTTCCGTTATGGATCAAAAAGAAATCGACGATTCGCAGTTTCTTCCTCCAGAACCTGAATTGTTAGTGCCTACTGTTGAGAGAGTTAATGATGTCGCAACCGTGGGACTTATGTGGCGCTCGCCTGCAAGTGCCTTGCAGAATAACAATTTAGAATTTGAAGTCTATTTGAGGCCTGTTGAGGCCGGACTTGATGGCCGAGAAAACAATGAAGGTGGATGGAGATATTCATCGCAAAGAATTTTTAAAACGCGCGCTCAAAAATTTGCCGTCGCCAATCTTAAGCCTGGTCGCTACGCGTGGACTGTCCGTGCTGTGGATGGGGCCAAGCGCAAAAGTCCCATGCCGATGGCAAGGTCGTTTGTGGTCGAGGCCCCGGAGCTTAGGCAAGATAGCTTTCAGTTTTTACCCACGGAGGTTGAATGAAATTGTTAAAAAATATTTTATTGCTAGTGACACTTGCGGTGTCGGTGCTCAGTACCTCGGCACAGGCGGCAAGCAAACGTGAAGTGACCTTTAGGTGGGGCATCATCACGGGCATGAAGGAATATGAAATTCAAATTTCGCGGGATCAAGAGATGACAAATGTTGTTGGACAAGCAAAGACTACGACAACTCAGTACAAAGCCTATCTAAGGCCTGGAAGGTATTACTATAGAATTCGAAGTTACGATGTTAAGGATTTGGTGGGAGCGTGGTCTTCTGTTGAGGGTATCAGTGTCAATACAGCACCGCCACGGCAGATTGAGCCCGCAAACAAAAAAGATTTTAATAACGTCAAAAAAATTGAATTTACCTGGGCAAGAGCCAGCGAAGGCAGTCGCTACGTTTTAGAAATTTCACAAGGAAAAATTATTATCTTTACGCGTGAGTTAGATGGCGGCCTCAGTTACACTTGGCAAGATCCTTCGGACGGCGATTATGAATGGCGAGTTGGCCTGCGCAATCAGGTGGGTATAGAGTTTGGGCCGAAACGTTTGCTCCGAGTGAGTGGGAATGACCCTGAGCTAGCGAAGAAAGAAAATGAATCTAGTGAATATATTGAGTCACCACTTTCATTGGGTTCACTTTGGGGCGCGGGATTTTTAACTAAGCAAGGTGCAAATAATAATTTTAGATCTGGAGGTTTTGGCTGGAGGCCGCGCATAAATTTAGCAGATCAGTGGAAAATTGATCCCGAGCTTGCCATGGTGGTTTTAAAAGATGCTAACACTGGTATTTTTGCCTCTGTTGATGGTGGGGGCTATTTAAGCTTTTTATTTTCGGATTTTGAATTGAGCGCCGGCGGTGGCGTTTCTTGGTGGGTAAGTCACAACATGTTTATGCGTGTTGGTGGCGTAGTTTCTTATGTTTTTGGTGGCGGCCGTCATAGAGTTTTTGGCGGCATGCAGTTTTTAAGCGGAGCCGATGTTGCCTCTGTGCAAAATTATTCTATTGGATACGGCATTAGTTTGGGTTCAAGGGGCAACGGCGGGAAATGAAACTAATTGTCATAGTGCTAGCTTTTCTTGCCGCGGGCTGTGGAGGCTTGGGTCTCAACGCGGAAGCCATTGAGGAGACGGTAGAATTTGCCGATCTTTTGCCAAGCACTATGCTACGAAATGCGGGCGGAACACAACTAAGCTTGAAAGAAGCTGCAAAGTTAGGAGCTAACCTAAGTGCTTCTAGTAATTATGTCGAAGATCCTTCGGCCTTGTCTATTACAGACACGCCTTCGATATATTATTCTTGGTCGTCTTTTGAATGTGGTCTTTCGGGAACTTTGGAAGAGCGGATTGCTAATTGTGCCGAGGCTTCCGACGAAAGTACCTGGGACGGTACCAAGTATGGAACGGGTGCAGAGTCATTATGGCAAAGAGTGTATAGGCGCCAGGTGGATGATGGGATGGGGAACACTGTAGACTACGATATTTGGTACGATTCGCGCACAAAGCTATTGTGGACTTCAATTTTTTATAAGTTTTATAGTGCTGACCCCATTGGCCCTCCAGTTCTTCCTGCGGATGGTCTTTATGGTCGGCGAATGACTTGGAGTGAGGCGTCAAGTGAATGTGCCGCTGGTGGGGCTGACGATGTATTTGGTGGAATTAATAATGTAAGCTGGAGGCTACCTTCGATTTCAGATTTTCAATTAGCGAATATTGATGGATTGTTCTGGGTTTATAGAGTCAATTATCCAGACGATATTGGAAGCTTATGGACTGCGAGTTCGGAAGACAATTCAAATTCATATATCGTTTACGGGGGAACTAAACTAAGAAGTTTTTACTCATATCCCAACACAACATTAACATATGCCATTTGTGTGGGGCGCTACTCGGAGACGGGCCTATGATGCGCTTCACTGCCTCTTTATGTTTAGTATTTTGCACCTCATGCGGAATGGGCATTTCCGTCAACAATGATGCTGCTCAAGCTGAAGTTGAATTTTCTGATTTGATGCCAAACACCATGTTGCGCAAGGAAAATTCTTCTCAGTTAAGTCTTTCGCAGACCGCTGCATTTGGAGGTGATCTTGAAACTTTTTCTGGCTATGTGGGGGATCCTTCAACCTCCGCAACCGTAATTCCAGATGATCCATATAGAAGACATGATTGGATCGAAATAGAATGCGGATTGTCTGGTTCGCTAACCAAGAGAATTTCTGAATGTGCATTGATTTCTGAATCAAGTACTTTTGATGGGCCAAAATACGGAACTAGTGCCGAGACTTTATGGCAGCTTGTTTACCGAAAAAATTTGGGCAGTTCGTGGTTTGAAATTTGGTTGGACACAAGAACAAAACTTTTTTGGACTTCAGTAAAAACAAATGTTGTAAATAACGTGCCTGTAACTCTTATGCAGTTATCTTGGAGTGATGCTATTCAAACTTGTGTTGATGGTGATGATATTGTTCATGGGGAGTTATCGGAAGTTCTCTGGAGATTGCCCACTGTTCAGGACTTCCAAATGGCAAGTATTGATGGTTTTTTTGAGCTTTATAATTTACATAATGTCGGTGATTTAAAATGGTTTTGGACTTCAACAAGCGTTGATTCCAGCGATGCATATGTTGTTTTGCAATCATCAAAACTTAGAAACGTTTCAGGTTGGGGCAAAAGCAATCTGTCATATGTCATGTGTGTAGGCCGTTATTCGGGGGGCGATTTGTGAGGCGCTCTTGGATGATGTTAGCGTTGCTTGTTTTGCTTGCGGGCTGCGGCGGCACGGGGCTCAATGGCGATTCTGTGAGCGATCCCGTAAGCGACGGCGGCGAGTTTGTGTGCCCCGCCGAAAAAGAGTTTGTGGATTTGATGCCGAGTACGATGTTGCATAGCGGAGACAATACACAAAAATCTATGCGCGTTGTTGCGGATGCGGGTGCAGCATTGCCGACCGGTTATGTGACGACGAATACGGCTATAACTGATGAGCCAAGTGTGCTTCCAGATAATTCAAATCCTGCAGACTGTGGTTTGACGGGGACGATTCAGCAAAGGGTTGATAATTGCGCTTCATCGTCAAATGTCTCGTTTTGGGAGGGCGAGAAATATGGGACAGGTGCCGAGGCGAATTGGAAGCTGGTGTTTAGAACGATGGATGGCGCTGGAGATTTGTCTTTGTCTGTTCAGCACGATGTTTGGATCGATTTGCGCACGCAGAAGTTGTGGACATCGAAGATTGCTGAAGATCCAGATGGAAATGGTGGTGCTTTTTCGTATGATTTTATTGGAACGAGTTGGTCAGTTGCTCAAGATTATTGTTCAAGTGCATTGCTTCCGGCTTTTGGTGGAATTGATCTAGTAGGAGAAAGTGTAAGTTGGTACATGCCATCGTTGCAAGATTTTCAGTTAGTAAATATCGACGGGTTCTACTGGCTCTATAAAATTGCAGATATAGATAATTTAGATCTTTGGACATCTACACTGGATTTTTCCGGGAAAGCTTATAAACTGCTTTTTGGAACATTGTTACGAAATTTTGAAACCGAGCCCAGCATGATCGGTCCTTACAATTTCATTTGTGTAGGAAATTACTCTGGTACGAAAATTCAATAAATCAAAATCCTTTTTTCAAAACTTCAATTCTATAAAATCTTCGCGGTCCCTCAGGGCTAAAGGTATCGGTAAATGTTGTTTCTGTGCTCGTCGCCGTGACGTCAGATAATTCTGAAATCGGCGCCCAATTAACCAAATCCACTGATGTATGTAGCGTATAATGTCTGCCCACAACGCTAACAAACTTTAGCTCAAAACCTAAGGGAAGCTTTTTATAACTTGTGATTCTAAACCGGCTATTATTATCGGCCGGGTCGGTGCCTGCCAAGAACTCATTGTAGTTGCTTTGGCCATCGTGGTCGTAGTCCAAATTGCCATCATTGATACCAGTAGTGACCGCAACTGTTTGATCCTCCCAAAGGTCGGGCATGCCATCGGCATCGCTATCTGTTGCAGGAGTGACAGTGACTGTTACTTGGTCAGAGCTGCTTAATAGGCCGTCACTAACTGTGACTTCATAAGTTAACTGGGTGGGCAGGTAAGGCGCAATAAAATACTGTATGGCGTCGCCAATGGTGCCTCCAGAGGAGGCTGCTTGTGCAGAACGTGCTTGCATGGCTGCTGGTGCCGCAGCGGGGGCCGGTGGCGTTTCACCCAAAAAATTCCATTCTACTGTGATGGGGGTGCCATCCGGGTCATAGCTGTTAGAGGCATCAATGCTAAACAATCCGCCGCCGCTAACATTAAAGTCGCTACCGCCATCTGCAATAGGGGAATCGTTTATAAAAGTTTTAATCATGTAATCGGCGTTAGCAAGGCTTTGTGAACTCGAGCTAACAAAAATAGATTTTTGATTGTAGTCATTCATATTCACATGAACAACATTATTGGACGCACCATTGGCGATAAACATATCATCGCCATCAATTACAAATTCGCCGGGTCCATTTGATAGGGGCGAGCCACAAATTTCATCATTAATTTTAGCACCCGTTGCAGGCTCGTAGCGTGAAACACAATTGAGGCCACGGTTTGCGACCCAATATTTGCCGTCGCTACCAATTTGAATGGCACGAGGGTCCTTCATGATGGCTTGATTCCCGGTTGGGTTTAAAAAGTAAGAAATGAATGCACCTGTAGTGGCGCTAAACAGAGACCCATTGTGAAATGCATTCAAAACTATTAGCCCGGAAGTATCAGGCGTAAAAATAAAATCTTTGGGGCCGCTCATTCTGCTACTTGTGGTACTAACTACTGTTGCCTGATAGCTCCCATCTATATCACTGTATTTTCGAATTTGTCTTTGATTGGAACCGCCTAAAACATAAAGACCACCGCCGGGACCAAACTTTAAAGCTCTTGGATTTAGGAGGTCGCTTACAGGCGTAAAATCATCCACAAAACTTCCATCAACAAGACTAAATCGTTTTACAGTGTTGGCGAGATAATCCGCCACATACAACAATCCATCCGCACCCACGACCATCTGTTGCGGATAACTAAGTCCACCGGTCCCCGGTGCAACAAAGTGTCCCTTCGCGGCTCCCGTGGCGCCATCAAATCTTAAAATACTATTTGTTGCGGGATTCGAAACCAACAAGTCGTTGGTGGCGTGGGCGTTGTTGGTTTGGAGGGCGCTTATGCTAAGCAGGCAAAGTGTAAAAAAAGAAAACCCGCGTATTAGAGACGACGACGGTTGAGATAAATTTATTTTGCGTAGGTTCATAACAACAAGTCTTCCTTCAATTAAGCTATTAATCTATCAGCACGGTAATACTTAACGACCCCAACCGTTCCAAAATTGTAACACAGCGCGTTACAAAAGCACAAGTTTAATTTTGTCCATGATTTCAGGTGGTTGAGTCTAGGGTCCCCGTTTGGCTTATTTGAGACAGTAAATATTATAAAGTCTATTTTTATAAACAAATATTGGAATAATAGTTTATAATAATAAACATTATGAGGATAAAAAAGCAGGCTATATTCCCCAGGGCTCAAAAGGTTTTGGAGCAGTTTGGGGAAAACATCAAACTTGCTCGTTTGCGCAGAAAGCTATCGGTGGAGCAGGTGGCTGAACGTGCGGGCATTGGCAGGTCTACTTTAATAAAAATTGAGCAGGGCGATGAGGGCGTGGCTATGGGTAGCTACTTTAAAGTGCTATTTGTGCTGCGCCTCGAAAACGATTTTTTGAAAGTTGCTGCCGACGATTTATTGGGGCGCAAATTGCAAGACGCTGGCCTTGTGACAAAACGCCGGGCACCAAAGAAATTGAAAGATTAAAATTATGGCAAAAAAAAGTGAACGAAAAATCATTTATGTTTATGCCGATTGGGTGGGGCTGAATGGCCCCAGCCTGGTAGGGACACTTGCGGCTGAGCTTGTAAGAGGCGCAGAAGTTTTTTCGTTTTCTTATGACAAAAATTGGCTAGAGCAAAAGCAGGCTCAAAATTTGGACCCGGACTTGCAAATGTTTTCGGGCGCGCAATATGCTTCTGAAGGAAAAACAAATTTTGGAATTTTCACCGATTCGTGCCCCGATAGGTGGGGCCGAATATTGATGAAAAAACGAGAAGCTATTTTGGCTAGAATAGCTAACAAGCAAGCAAAAAAATTATACGAGAGTGATTTTTTATTGGGCGTTAATGACCTGAGCAGGATGGGAGCCTTAAGATTTAAACTTAGCCAGGAGGGTGAATTTTTAAACAATCGTTCGAGTGATTCGGCATCGCTAAATGTTCCTCACTATGTTCCTCGTTGGACCCGCTTGCGAGAATTGCAGCAGGCAAGTTTGAATATAGAGGGCGACGACGCTGAAAATTCGGCGGAATATTTAAAGTGGCTCAATATGTTGATTTCACCAGGATCATCGCTCGGAGGAGCCAGGCCCAAGGCCAGTGTTTTGAGCGAAGATGATGAACTTTGGATTGCAAAATTTCCTAGCCGCTTTGATGACGTAAATGTTGGGGGATGGGAAATGGTTGCCTATAAAATTGCTATAGAAGCCGGCGTTGAAATGTCCGAATCTAAAGTTGAGCAGATTGCGAGCGATGTGCGAAACGAAAACTTTTGCTTTCTTACAAAACGTTTTGATAGGCAGCAAGATGGCAGAATTCATTTTGCCTCGGCAATGACTTGTTTGGCCAAAGTTGATGGTGACGATCATTCTAGAGAACTTAGTTATTTGGATTTGGCAGAATATATTGTTAGAAGTTCTGCCAATGTCGAAAAAGATTTAGAACAACTTTGGCGACGAATTGTATTAAATATTTTTATTTCCAATGTAGATGACCATCTTAGAAATCACGGATTTTTATTAGACGAGTCTGGCTGGAGTTTATCGCCAGCTTTTGATATCAATCCTGTTGCCGACGGGAATGGTTTAAAATTAAATATTTCCCAAGACGATAATTCGCAAGATATCGAATTGGCTCTATCGGTTATTGGCTATTTTAGAATTTCTGCGTCCAAGGCAAGTGCCATTGTTGAGGAAGTGCGATCTGCAGCATTGAAGTGGCGACAGCATGCCAATGATCTAGGAATATCTAGGCAAAAGCAGGACCTAATGGCTAGGGCGTTTAGGCTGCTTTAATGACGGCGCCGCCAAGCTCGTAGCTGGTGCCGTGCAAAGCAAGAAGCCTGCTGTGGTTTTACTTTTCCAGGATAAACTGCAGAATTCGGCGTGCTTTAGTGTTCAATGCAGGCCATGCGAAGCTCTGAACCTGCAGAGGCAGGCGCGGGCAAATAGCGGCAACTAAACGTGGTGCTGACTTTGCGGCCGTTGTCATTATATGTGATTTGCACGGCGGCTCCTGCCGGGGTGTTGATGGTCGAGTAGGAACGAATTTGTTTCCAGGTCTCGAAGTCGTAGTAATAGTTTCTAAAGTCGCTGAGGGCGGTTTGGGTGGCGAGTGATAAATCGGTGGGGCTCCAACGTTCGGCGGCAAATGAGCTACTCGAAAAAGTTGCGCTTGTTATCAAAGTTACAGATGCCACAAATGTTACAGATGCCACGACACCGCTAGCAAATATTAAAATTGTGTTAAGTATTTGCGCACACCTCATAGGTGGGTATCGGAAAATTGACACCCACACTTGAGCGTGACTTCTGTGCTCAACGTGAATGCGCGGGTGAAATGTGAGACTTTTTTTCCCGTGGAACTTGGTCCGGGAATTGCTGGATTGGGGGTAAAGGACGTTTGAGGGCAAAAAGAATTAGGAGGATATTTTATGTTAGGTTGGGCACTTTCGTTTTTGATATTAGCGATGATAGCAGCGCTGTTTGGTTGGGGTAATCTAGCCGTTGCTTCTGCCGGCATCGCACAAATATTATTTTTCACATTTTTAGTTTTGTTTTTGGTCTCGCTCATCGCAGGTGCATTCAGAGGGCGTACGCCTTTACCATAGATGTTAGACACTTTGCAGATGAGCCGTAAGCCCGCGCCTATGACCCTTAGGCGTGGGCTTTTTTGCGTTTTATCTGCAAAACCTGATGGGCCATAATGTCACACGTTATTTGGCACAAGCTTTGCTTCGCTAGCGTGTTCGATAAAATTTCTAATCATCAATCAACAGTTTTTCTTGGAAAGGAAACAAACATTATGTCATTCAATCATTCAAAACCATTCATACTTGCACTCGTACTCGCTTACTCAGGATCATCAGCAGCAGAGGCCGTCTCATTTGCAGATCTCAAAGCAGCCTGTACAGGCGTTCAGCAAAACCAGCAACAGGAGCAAGATCGTTCTCAGGACAACGAGCAAGATCAGTCTCAAGACCAATCACAGGACCAATCACAGGATCAAAGTGCTGAGCAAGATACCGCTCACGACGCTGAGCAAGGCCAATCACAAGATCAATCACAAGCTAAGCAGGGTGAATTTCCAACAAACTTGCTGATCTCATGTAAAGAAGTTCAATTTCGATACAAACCCATCGCCTCAGGTGTTGCCAATCTAGAAGTTGATCGTTGGATCACCAGCTCGTTGGCCTCTGACAAAATGCAAGTTGCGGCAACGACAACACAAATTGTGATGGATCCAGAAATTGCTGCTTGTCCTGAGTTCATCAGAGTGCGCGAAGAATCGACACTCACCCACAATTTAAGTTGTTCAGAATTGCTAGCGTATCCTGGAAACGAAATTGATTTTTGTGCAGGATTGCTAACCGCACAAAAAGCGCAGGACTCACAGCTAGTTATGGTCGAGGAGACCGTTGAAAAGCTAAGCTTTTGTAACGCAGAAGCCACAGAAGATCGCGGACAAAGAGGCCAAAGAGCACAACGTGGCCAACGCGGTCAACGCGGACAAGTTGAGCAAGGTAGCTAAGTCAAATCTATAAATAAATTCCAACTAAAATCACGGGCCCTCGCGGCTCGTGATTTTTATTTTTACAAAGAGAGAAATTTATGAAAAATAAAAATTTATTAATCGCGGTTTTTGTCGCAGTATTTTTAGTCCTCCATACAACTTCCGCTTTTGCTATCTTCAATTGTCAAAGTGGACGATCAAGCTTGGGAGCATCTTGCTTGTTTTCAACCGCGCCTTTGATTCCTCTCACACTTGAAGGCATTGAGGAAAATAGACGCAGTTCGCGTAACCGAGTTCCTAACAAATTTGATAGTCTCTCGAATTTAGAGTCTTATTTGGGGGGAAAAATTCCAAATGATTTTTACAAACTCGTGAGCCAGATTCCAATGAGTAAAGAAGTCGCAAGTCCGCCATGGGCTGATTTGCGATGGTCGCTTGATATTGGCTTGATCGCTGCCAGATATCGCGATAAAAAATTTAAAAACTTAGATAGCTTTGAAGAGCGGCTCGCCTATGTGCAAGACAAGCCCCTCAAAGAGATTGCACAAAACGAAGCAAGTGGCAGTGATGCGATCAAACAACTCTCACCTGCAGAAAAATATGATCTTTTAGTGGGCGACCTTGATGCCAACTTAACTAACAAAATGTGGGACACCGGAACTTTTTATAAAAATAATGGCGGCATTGGAAGTTGGATGGGGTTGTGCGAAGGGACCGCTGCGTCGACTAGCCTATTGCCTGAACCCTTAAGGTCTGTCTCGGTCACTGATCCTGTTTACGGCAAAAAAATAGAATTTCTAGCTTCGGATATCAAAGCCCTTAGCACATTGTTGTTTTCAGAATTCACACTGCAAGTGCCAATCGTTGGGGGACGTTGCGACAAGTCATCAATTGATGGAGAGCCAGAATGCGAATCTCTAAATCCCGCCATTTGGTTTAAGGCTCTTCATTATTTGATGGGGCTTCATGACGATAGAATTTTTGTGGACGTCACACCTACTCTTGAGGTCTGGAACGCCCCTGTGGTTAGTTATATTACAAAATTTCAGAATCCAATAACTGGAGTGATGAGTGATAATCCAGATGGCATGATTGTGAATTACCTGGATTACAAAAGTTCGGATTCATATAAAGACAAACGTCCCGAAAAAATTCATTCAATTATTGGGGTGATGACAGAGGTGCTTGTCCCCGCAGGTTACACAACGGCAACAGAGGGCGAGAATCCAGCTAAACTTGTTACAAAGTTATACAGATATGATTTGGAGCTTGATGCTGCGGGAATAATATTGGGCGGCGAATGGCATAACCAAAACCATCCCGACTTTTTGTGGGCCTTGGAAGATGGTTATTTAGCAGAATCCTACGCCGATAGAGTTATCGGACGAATCAGCTGGGATGGATCGCCTATCAATGAAGAATGGAAACATGTCATCGTCGAAAGTTCACGAAGAGGCCAACCCATGGGGTCAATTGTCTATTGGCTATTAAGAAGATCCATTTAGTGTAGCCTCAATGGAAGTCTAAATGACTTCCATTGATAGCGTTTCAATGGCTTGGTTAATGAGTTGCTTGTTCAGTTGCTTTTTAGCAAAGGCAAACACTGGCACCTTGAGGCCATCAAGGTGGGCGATAGGGCCCATAGAGCTAAGATTATAATTGTGACGGGCTATGTTCCACGGAACGACGGCATATCCGTGCTTTGCGTGGACTGCGGTAAGCATCATCCCAAGGTCATCCATTTCTGCAACCACATGCGGTTCTAGTGCATGTTTTGCAAAATAGAGATCGATCTCCCTTCGAATGCGATGGCGAATCGTGTAGTGAATCAATGGCTTTCTATTGATTTGTTCCGCTCCTGCGAGGGGATTGATCCAATCTTTTGGGCCCACTATATAATAGCTGGGATTTTGAATGGTATGCCTTTCAAGCGATCCGTTCATGGCTAAATCTTCATCCGATATGATGATATCCATGGCACCGGTTACAACATCCTCTGCAAGTGAATAAGAATCTTTTGTTTGGATCTCGATAAAAAGATTTTCTTTGCTCAGGAGCGGTTCAAAAAGCTTGTTTAAAAAATAGTTTCGAACTGATGGGCTAATGCCAATGCGTAGCCTATCTTTGGTGGTTTCTTGCGGAGTTTCTTTGAAGTGAGAAACAAGACGGGCGCCTCTAAAAAATATTTCATTGGCATGCTTTAAAGCTAATCGACCTGCGTCTGTTAATTTTAAGGCTTGGCCTTTTTTTCTTTCAAAAAGTTTTACACCTAGATGCTTTTCTAGGAGGGCGACTTGCTCGCTTAGAGTTGAGGGCGATAAGTTTAGAGACCGACCCGCTTTTCGAAAACTTTGCTCTTGGGCAACAACAAGAAAATGTTGCAGATGCAAATAGTTCAGTTTTGAAAGTGCTGGGCTTAGATTTTGTAGTGAATGAGGGTGGGGTTCTGTCCTGATTGTTTCCATTGTTGGGAGAAAATGCAAATTGTGGGCCAGAACTGTTCGGAATGATGCGCCTACTGTTTGGGGGCAGCAAAGCGCATCAGCAGTGCATCATCGGTAATATTGAACGCAAAATAACTTCGAAAAGTGTTCAACATAAGAGTCTGCGTCGTCGTAAACATCCTCCCAGCTTTCATCTGGGGTTGGAATTTCTCCTCCGTTTCTAAGTTTATCGTCCATAAATAGCTTTTTTAGATGAATTCCCAATAGGGTGGCTTTCCTGGTCTTGGTATTGTTGGTCATTTTTATTACTCCTCCTTGAGCTTGAAGACAGGTCATGAGGCTTAAAGCAAGGGCCGTGCCAGTTGTTGGATGATTCCACGGAGTAATGGCCTGATCGTCTCTGAAGCTACGGCGCAATTAGTCGCCTGTTTGAGACTTTTTGTCTCTAATTTTGTGGCGAAAGAGGTTGAGGAGGCAAAGTGATAACAAGCCTAGTTCGTTGGCCTGGTTCCGAAGCGTTGCTTGCTGATTTCTTGTTCCAACTTGCTGTAATCGATTGGTTTGTCGAAAAAAGCTGTCGCGCCGTAGCCAAAGAGGTTTTCATTCGAAAGTTTTGAATAAGCCGTTAAGACAATGACGGGTAACTGTTTATCTTCTTGTCTTATTTTTTGTAATAACTCCAAGCCGGTACCATCTGGCATCATCATGTCGGTGATTACTAGGTCAACATGCAATTCCTTAAGCTTCTTGTAGGCATCGTTGCCAGAAGAAGACTCAATAAAATTATAATTCTTTTGTTGGAGATTCATTAAAATTACAAAGCGGATGTCTTCATCATCATCAACAATAAGAATGTTGTACGGTTGCAATTGTTACTCTCCTTTCGCGCTAAGATTTGTCATGCGCTCTGATGATTCGCTCCGTGTATTTAAGGTAGATGCTTTGGGAGCTCAATAACAAATGTCGTGTGTGTAGCGTCTTGCCTATGGAATATAGCACCATTATGGTCAGATACAATGCCTTTTGAAATGCTCAGGCCTAACCCAGTTCCTTCACCCACTCCCTTGGTGGTAAAAAAGGGCTGAAATAGTTTTTCTTCAACAGCCGGGTTAATGCGATCTCCACTGTTAGATATTTCGATTCTCAAGGCACTTTGTTGATTCAAAAAGTTTATCTTGATCCACTTTTCTTCACTCTGATGCGCAGCATAGCGAGCATTCGATAAAATGTTTACAAGAAGCTGAGAAATTCTAACCTCTTGGCACTCAATTTCTATGGGGCCTTCGTCACCCGTGATTTCGATATTTATTCCAGATAGCTTAAGTTTTTCTCTAAAAAACTCTAGCGAGTCGTTAAGGATAGCAAAAATATCTTTTACTACAAAAGGGTCTCCGCTTCCGTCTCTTGCAAAGTTTCGAATGCCGCTTATGATTTTTGCAATGCGATAAGTCGTCTTTTCGAGTCGCTCACAGGAGACATAAATTTTATCTTTATCAATAGCTGGCTGTTCTAGTTGTTTCTTGATCAGAAACACAAGTCCTTGCATGACTGTGAGCGGGTTGTTGATCTCGTGGGCAATGCCTCCAGACACTTCCCCGATGGCCGCAAGCTTTGAGGCGTTAAATGTGCGAGCACGTTCAATATCCAGCTGCTGGCTCTGGAGGGTAATTTTTTTGTTGAGCTCGTGTAGCTCTTCAATAAGCAAAAGTCTGTGTCTGAGACCAAAATAGGTAAGCCCGGCAGCCGAATACAAAAGAGAGAACATCCAAGGTAATGGGGTGAGGCTATGATCTACCGATCCATTCAAAAACAAAGTTAAGAGTGTTGAATAAACTGTAAATGCAAACACGCCCTTGACTCTAGTGTTCACAACATTGACTGCCATGGCAGTTAGGTACCATCCCATCACCCAAATCGGGTGATTATGGGAACTGGCCGTTGTCCAGGCGATGAGGGCAAAGGCCGAGTATGCGTAAATGTGAAAACAAGGATAAACAAACCTCTCAAAAAGTTGTTTTGAATTAGATAAAACCAAGACAATAACAATCCCAATGATTGCAAGAATAACTCTATATTTGAGGGGATCATAAATTCCTGGATAGGATGCATTCAAAACCAAACCAGAAGTCACTAGGCTCATTGCCCCGACGACAATGACATAGAGAAGCTGGCGTGCTTCCCGGCCGGTATTGTCGTTTAGGAGATTTTCGCTCATTTGGCATGAAGTTATAGTTTCAAATTTGGCTATCTGCAATGACAGTTTGAGACTGCTATGCGATCGTATGGCCCGGCTACTTTTTGTATTCGACAGTTCGTATCCCGAGATCTCGTTTAAATAAACTGGGAGCTGTATATATTAATGTCGGAATTTTTGCCCCAGCAATGGCCGAAAAATTGCTAACATAACCTGAGCTTTTGCTAATGAATTCAGCTTCCTTCCAGACGCCACTTTGCTTTTGAATCCTATAAATTTCTAAAAAGTTTTCATCGGCGTAATAAATTTCAGAATCGCCATTTTTTAGGTCAATGTGTGAAATTTGGTATACGTCCGACCCAGCTGGCAGCAAGCTATCGCTGAGGGAAGCTGGTACTTGCCAGGCACTTTGTCCAAGCTTTGGATTTTCCATTTTGTATATTGTGTTTTTATTCAGATTGTTTTGCCACCAGATGATTTCAACGTGGCCACTGTCGTCGATTTTAGAAGACATTATATAAGTGTAGTTCAGTTCAATTGCATCGCCAGATCCAAATTTTACGGAATCATTAAAACTTGCGGGGACTGTCCATGAGCTCGCGTCTTTTGCTTTGTATGATAGGTAGGATCCTCCAAATGAACCATTCACCCAGACAACAATGATGTCGCCAACATCATTCATTGTT